>NZ_CP011883.2:907663-1210218 GCF_000340435.2 Mycobacterium haemophilum DSM 44634 | reverse complement strand
CCATGAGGGTCGCAATGCATTGGAAGCGGCGACATTCCGCTGACGTCGGCAAACGCATCCGGTGACGGAAATCGCCGCCGACACGACCCCTTCCGGCGCCAGAGATAGCAACCCGGTCGCCTATGTTGGAGCGTCCGGACGAGTACGACGCAGGCAGATCGAGGAGCGACAGTGGACGACAACGCGGGGCTGTCGGCCGTCGAGCTGCTCGAGCTCAACCGCGACCTGCAGAACTCCCGCGCCATCCGCCTGCTCGCCACAACCAACCTCGGCCTCTACGCAACATTGATGGAACGCCACCTCGCCGAAGGCGCCATCGCCGAGACCGAGCTCGTCGTGCGGCTCGAATATGACCTCGACGATCTCGACGACCCGCAGTCCGGGCTCGCGCTAATCAAGTCCTGGGCCAGCCAGGGCTGGCTGCACCGGATCGTCGACGAACGCCACGACCAGAACGTCTGCTACCTCACCCAGGACGCCCGCCGCGCTTTGGACTTTCTCCGCGGTATGCGCCGTCACGACACCATCGCCACCGGCGGCTCGATCACCGGCATCGCCTCGCGCCTCAAGCAGGTCGCCGTAAAAGTCGACAGGGACCCGGCCCGCATCCGCAAACACATCGAAGCCGAAATCGCGGCTCTGCACGAGGAACTCGATCAACTCGATGCCGGCCAGCGCCCCCAGCCCGACGTCACCGACTGCTACGACGAGGCCCGCGCTATCGCCCTGCAGATGGAACGCCTCATCACCGACATCGGCCAGTACGGCACCATGATCGAGCAGGCCACCGCCGCCCTCGACGAACCCATCGATTCCAACACCGAATACCGCGACCGGCAGCGCCAGATGTACACCGACTACCAGGCCGCCTGGGACTCCCAGGGCCGCGACTCGCACCGCGCCTTCCTGCGCATGATCAACGACCCCGACCAACGCGCCGAATTCGAGGCCGATGTCGCCGCCGTCGCCGAGGCCCTGCCCGCCCTCGACCCCGCTCTACGCAAGGTCATGGCCGGCTTCTTCGAACTCGTCGGCCACCAGATCGACGAGGTCGAACGCATCCAGCAGCGCTGCGCCCAGCGCGTTAAGCGGTTCACCGCCTTCGGCACCATGGAGCAGAGCCGCGGTGTCGCCCGCCAGCTCAACAACGCGATCGGCGCCGCCCGCGCGCTGCTGAAGTCGTCGTTTACCGACTCCCGCCTCGACATCGACGTTCCCTTGGCCCGTCACGCCATCAGTTCCATTGGCGCACTGAGCTTTAAGATCGGCGACCTGTCCAACCCAAAGCCCGCCAAGCCCGGCAATAGCGAGGTCGACCTGACCAGCTTCGCCGCGCTAGGCACCCAGGTCGACGCCCCCGCGATGTCCGACATGCTCAACCACGCCATCACCAACGGCCCCGTCTCGCTGCCCGATGCCGTCGCCATGCTCGACACCGCCTACCTCGGCCACGTCGTCGTGCTCTGGTCCTGGGCCCTCCAGCAGCCCAACCCCGAAAGCTCCGAGTCGACCCCCGTCCGATTCCGCTCGCTCGATGGCCGAGACCGCGAAATCGCCGTCCCCCGTTTGACATTCATCGAACCCATCACCACCCTCGCCGGAGCCACTGCGTGAAAACAGACCAACCGACCCCCGATCCTGATATTGACTTCTCCTCCCTTCCTCAGGTCGACCAGAACGCCCGACCACCCGTTGCGCGGCGACCGCGCTTTGACGGCGACGTCTCCGAACTCCCCGACCGCGCCTGCTGGGCCCTTCAGCACCTGCTCGCCCGCCGCTTCATCACCGCCGAAGCCGACGCCGACGTCTACAGCTGGGTGCTGGAATACCGCAAGGAATTGTCTGTCCGACTCTCCGAACTGGATCTGCTGCTGCGTATCGCGGAGGTCGGCTATGAAACAAACGGAGTCGCGTTCGTCGAACAGGCCCGCTACGAATCCGCAAGAAACATCAAGCTTTTGCGCCGCGAGCCGCTCGGTACCTACGACTCGATCCTCGCGCTGCACCTCGCCCAAATGATGCGCGCCGCCGGCGGCCAGACCGTGCTCATCAGCCGCGAAGAAATGCACGGCCTGTTCGCGGGCGTGCTCAACGACACCGACCGCGACGCCGTTACCTTCGCCGCGCGCATCGACGGCGCCATCGCCCGCCTAGCCGGCCTCGAGATCCTCCGCAAGAGCCGCGACGACGAGGACAGCTACACCATCAGCCCGGTGATTACCGCCATCATGACCGCCTCGGTGATCACCAAACTCCAGCAGCAGTTTGAACAACTACTCACCGGCGGCACCCCGCAGGACACAGAAGAGATCGCGCTCGATGACTGAACAGTTCCACCTCTCCCGGCTGCAAGTCATCAACTGGGGCGTTTTCGACGGTTACCACTGTATCCCATTCAGCGCGGGCGGCGCGCTCATCGCCGGCGCCTCTGGTAGTGGCAAATCCTCACTGCTGGACGCAATTTCACTCGGATTCCTGCCGTTCAACCGACGCAACTTCAACGCCTCCGGCGACAACACCGCCGCCGGATCCAGCGCCGGCCGGCGCACCGTCGACAAGTACGTACGCGGCGCCTGGGGCCAGCGCAGCGACGGCGGCTCCAGCCGCGTGATGTACCTGCGCGGCGACGGCACCGCCTGGTCTGCCGTGGCCGTCACCTACGCCAGCGACTCCGGCCGCACCGTCACCGGCCTGGTCCTCAAATGGCTCACCGGCGAGTCCCGCAACGACTCGTCGAGCCGCTTTGTGCTCGGCGACGGCGACCTCGACATCGAAGACGTCTGCAACCGCTGGGCCGCAGGCCGCTTCGACGCCGCCGTGTTCAAGGAAGACTGGCGGTTTTCCACTAAGGTTGAGTCGCAGTACCTGGCCCAGCTCTACGCCACCATCGGCATCCGCGCCTCCGACGCCGCCCAGCAACTGCTCGGCAAGGCCAAGTCACTGAAAAGTGTTGGTGGACTTGAGCAGTTCGTCCGCGAGTTCATGCTTGACGAACCCGACAGCCTGTCCCGGTTGCCCGAGGCCCTCAAGCAGATCGACCCACTGGTCGAGGCCCGCGAACTGCTGGCCGTCGCCCAGAAGAAACGCAAGATCCTCGGCGACATCGAGACCATCCAGCAGCGTTACGCTTCCGAGTCGTCCGACCTCGGCATCATCGACCTCGTCGACGCGCCGATGGTCCGCGCGTTCACCGACCACGTCCGACTCGCGCAAAGCCCTACCCAGATCGCCACCCTGGACGGCACCATCGACCAGCTCGAAAACGAATATGAAGACGTCACCCGTTGCCTCAATCTGGCTAAAGCCGAAGCGGATTCGCTCAATGCGCAGATCAGTGGCTGCAGCGCGAATATAGCCCCGCTGCAGTCGCAAGTCACTGCCGCCGAGACCGAAGCCGAACAGGTCACCCGCCGTCGCACCGGCTACGAAGGTTTGCTCACCGCCCACGACATCGAAATCCCGGACACGGCCGAGGAATTCTGGAACCTCCGCGAGGAACTGCTCGCCCAGGCCACCGAGCTGCTCGCTAAAGTCGAACGCAACCGCGAGGCGTCCACCGACGCCGAGTACGCGCAGAAGTCCGCCCGCATCGCCCGCGATGATACCGCCAAGGAACTCAAGCGCGTCGAGCACGTCGGCTCGGCACTGCCCGAATTCGCGCTCGCAATGCGCGAACACATCTGCGCCGCAGTCGGTGCCGACGCCGCCGAACTGCCCTACATCGCCGAACTGCTGGATCTGAAGCCCGACCAGACCCGCTGGCGGCTCGCGGTCGAGAAGGTGCTGCGCGGCGCGGGGCTGCGACTGCTGGTGCCCGACCAACACTGGGCCGCGGTGTTGCGGTTCGTCAACGAAACTGACATGCGCGGCCGGCTGCAACTGCACCACGTCCGCGCGAAATTCCTCGGCGCCGAACCCGTCGAGACCAACCCGAACACCTTGGCGGGCAAGCTGTTCGCCGTCGACCCCCAGCACCCCTGCGCCGCCGAGGCCGTCGACATCATCACCGCCGCCGGCGACCACGTCTGCGTCGACACCCCCGACGTGTTCGATCGCTTCCGCCGCGCAGTCACCGACGCCGGACTGTACAAAGACTCTGACCGGCTGGCCATCAAAGACGACCGGCGACCCGTCAAGCAGTCCGAGTATCTCTACCAGGGCGACGTGTCGGCCAAGATCAACGCGCTCACGCTCGAACTGGCCGGCGCCGAGGAGGCCTACCAGAAAGCCAGGCGCACCGCCGACGACATCGCCGCCCAGCGCCAGCAATGGCGCGACCGTGCGGCGGCATGCAAGGCGATCTGCGAGCAGTACCCGCAGTGGAGCCAGATCGACACCGAGACCGCCGACGGGCACGCCGACCGGCTGCGTGAACAGTACGAGTTGCTGCTCGCCGACAACCCCGACATCGAGGCACTCAATGCGCGCGCCAACGAATGCTGGTCACAGATCCAGAAACTGATGACGCGCCGCGGGGCAATCCAGACCCGCCGCGACGGCCTCGACGAGCGCCGCACCCGGCTGCTCGAACTGCAGGATCGGCTGTCACCGACGTTCGTGTCCGAGCCGCTGACCGACCTGCTGCGCCGCTACGCCGCAACGATCCCGGTCTCGCTGGAACTGCTTGACCCCGAACCGCATCGCGACGCGCTGTTTGCCGCGATCAAGAAGGAACGCGAGCAGCTGCGGGAGAGCCGTCGCCGCTCCTACGACGAATTAGCCCGTATTCTCAACACATTTGACACGTCGTTCCCCGACGCGATTCCGAATGATTCGGACGATTTTGATGAGCGCGTGCACGACTACGTGGCGTTGTGCCGCCACATCGACGAGCGCGAACTGCCCGAGGCCTACGAGCGGATGATGCGGCTGGTCACCGAGCAGGCACCCGACGCGATCCTGACGCTGCACCGGGTCGCCGAGCAGGAGGCGCGGCGGATCAGCGAGCAGATCGACCGCGTCAATACCGGTTTGGGCGCGGTGGAGTTCAACCGCGGCACCAGGCTGACGCTGCGCGCGACGCCACGGCACCTGCTGGCGGTCAACGAGCTCACCGAGATCGTGCGATCCATTTCGCGGCGCATCGCCGAGGTCGGGCTCGGCGACAAGCAGGCGATCCTCGATCAATACGCCGACATCCTGCGGCTACGTAACCGGCTGGCATCGACCGCACCGGAGGACAGGGCGTGGACGCGCGACGCCCTGGACGTACGCAACCGGTTCACCTTCGACTGCGCCGAATGGGACATCAGCAACGAAGAGCTCATCCGCACGCACAGCAACGCGGGCGACAACTCCGGCGGCGAGCAGGAGAAGCTGATGGCGTTCTGCCTTGCGGGAGCGCTGAGCTTCAACCTGGCTAGCCCCGAAAGCACCGACAACAGACCGGTTTTCGCGCAGCTGATGCTCGACGAGGCATTCTCCAAGTCCGACCCGCAATTCGCCCAGCAGGCCCTGCAGGCGTTCCGCAAGTTCGGCTTCCAGCTGGTGATCGTCGCGACGGTGCAGAACGCCACCACCATCCAGCCCTACATCGACAGCGTGGTGATGGTGTCCAAGACCGAGGCTACCGGCCGCAACGCCCGACCCGTGGCATCGGTTGCGACCAGGACGATCTCGGAGTTCACCTCGCTGCGCCACGAAATGCGCGCGGCAGTACCGCGAGTGCCGGCTAGGGCGTGAGGCAGACCCGTAGCCGCACCGCTGCGCGATCTACCCACCGAGGGAATGTCGCGTATAACGTTGGAGTTATATTGGTGTCGGCGTCCTGAGAAGTAATCTGCTCGAGGAGGTCGCTGGGGCCATCGACTTGCTCGAGCTGGAAGGGCCAACGCTGGGCCGGCCGACGGTAGACAAGGTCGACGGATCGAAATACCACAGCATGAAGGAGCTGCGGCCCGCGGGTACCAGCATCCGGATCCTGTTTATCTTCGATCCGCGGCGGCAGGCGATTCTGTTGCTCGGCGGCGACCAGGCGGGCAATTGGAAAAGTTGGTACGACAAGAACATTCCGGTGGCAGAGCGGCGCTACGAGAACTGGCTCGCTACCGAGGGAGGTGAATGATCATGGCACGCAATTGGCGTGAGATACGCGCCGATGCCATCGCGCGCGGGCGCTTGGCCCCGGCCCGCGTCGATGCCGCGCGCAAGGAAATGCACGATGCCGTCCAAGCGCAGCGTCTTGCCGATATCCGCAAGGCGCATGGCCACGCTCGTCAAGCCGACGTCGCCGTCGCGATGGGAGTCTCCCAGGCACGAGTGTCCAAACTCGAAAGCGGCGATTTATCACATACGGAACTCGGGACGTTGCAGTCGTATGTCGCTGCACTAGGCGGGAACCTCCGGATCGTCGCCGACTTCGGCGAGAGCAGTGTGGAGCTGACTGCTTAGCGAGATGGGCCGGCGCTCAACGTCAACTGCTCGGTGGTCGATGGTCCTGCGGCTGTATCGAACACCGCTAACTCTGGGCAGCCAATCACCTTGAGCTTACTCGTCACCCGCTCGTGCGCCATCTTCAGGAACAGCAGGTAGGTAAGTAGTACGCCCAGAGTTTGTCGACCAGGCGCCGGGACTCGGACATGGTAGTTTGCCCTTCTGATCAGCTGTGCACAACGAGGTTTGGTGCACCCTGGTAGATCGCATCTCCGGCCAGTAGATCAAGCCGCTTGGCGATGGCACAGGCAGCTACCCTCCGATCGCCGGTGTGCTCTGGCGTGCAGGCCATGGCCGAGCCTGCGGCATTCGGCAGCGAGCTCTGCGTACGCATTCACGACTTCGTTACCCGACGGGCACGAAAATGGCCCCTTGTCGATGCAGTGTTCGCCGGGCAACTCGTCGAGGTCAGTCCCCGACCACGTGCAGAACGTCATCGAGTGGCCGTCGCGGTGTGGCTGGCGGTGGCTCTTCCATGGCCGGCGCCACGCCGACTCGAATCAGAACCTGGGGCACCGCGTCGTGGTCCAGCAGCGCCCGGATGAGCTCACGGCTGGCCCGCACCTCGGTGATGTGGGTGACCGGGCAGGTAGCCAAGCCGACCATCGTGCATTCCAGTAAGACCCTGGAAAGCGCTTCTCCTGACGCCAACGCATCGGCGCGGTCGTCGCCGGCGGTGCACAGCGCCAAGACCTGGGAGTCGTCTTCAGGAACCTCCGGGCGCCTTTCGCCGCGCCGGGCGTGAGGGAACCGGCGCCCGACGTCGACCCGGTGAGCCTCGGCCGCCGACACCAAGGAGGGGTACGGAATGCCTTCTGACGCCTCGAATGGCCCTGTCCACCAGGATAGTTCGTCATAGTACGTGGTGTTGTAGAACCGCAGTGAGTCGGCGAGCTGCGACGCGTCCACCAGTTGCTGATGCACGTCGCCGGACATCGCCTGCAGGCATACCCCGCTGCTGTCGACGGCGTTGTGCAGCGCGGGCTCGAACGACTCCCAGTCCGTCGGCGCCATGAGGGGCAGCCGATCGGTGCGGCGTACCACAATCGCGTCGGCGCGACGACGCTCGACTTCACTCACCCGATCAGTCGGGGTGAAGTCGATCGACGCCAGGTGGTTTGGGTTGTCCGGATCCGGGAACCGGTTGATCTCGGCCTGCCAACCGACCGCGGCCATCGCCACTCGAAGGTGGTCGAGCAGTGCGCCGCAACTGATCAGCGCCTCCCGTCCCGATCGGTCGCTGTTCATGACCCGGCTTGCATCGAGGAACAGGTGCAGCCGGCCGCGGCGGTATTCCCACTGCCAGGGTTGGCTGTTGTGCAATGACGGGGCACGGCACGCCAACCGCACTGCATCTTTGATGATTTCGGTCTCCATCATCGCCACGGGCATAACAACTCCGATCTTTGCTTGCCCTCAACCGTTCTCCCCAAGTACGCCCTGACGACAGGGTCGTTGGTCCTCGGTCCAATGCCATTGGGCCCTGCCCAGCCGAGTATCAAGCCCAACAGCTCGACTCAGCGGCGGTCGTTTATCGCGCCGGCGATATCTTGCAACACTTCCGGGTACCTCAAAAACGGTGTGATGATGTCGACCGGTAGCGGGAACACGACCGTCGAATTCTGATCCGCGCCCAACTCTAAAAGCGTTTGTAGGTAACGTAATTGCAGCGACGCTGGGTTCTTCGACAGCGTCTCGGCCGCTTGGCGTAGCTCCTCGGAGGCCTGCAGTTCCCCGCGGGCGTTGATGACCTTCGCGCGGCGTTCCCGCTCAGCCTCGGCTTCGCGTGCCATCGCCCGTTGCTTGAGGTCTTCCCGGTGGGCCAGCACCCATCACCAAGAATCCGAAGATCATCACCAAGGCCACGCCCTGAACCCAGCCTTTGCCGATCAGCGGTTGCGCGGTTGCTGCCATCGGGTGCCGCGGTTGTGCTGCCTTAGGTTCCATGCCGTGATCCCTTCGCCAATTCGCCAGGAGTATTTAACTCGTCCCGCCCGGGTGACACGCCGAATTCGGCACTGATGCCGCCCGCCACGGTCGCCCCGGCGGACCAAAGACAGACCAATGACACCGGAAACTAGTGACCGATGGCCCTGGGAGACGCCGGCAGCCGCACCTAACGTACGACTCAGCAATAGGTGTTCACACAGGAGTCCACGATGCGTGACGTTTCGTCAGCCCCGTCGATCGTCGTCGGCATCGACGGATCACGAGCGGCGAATAACGCGGCCATATGGGCCGTCGACGAAGCCATCAGCCGCGACATCCCGCTACGCCTGGTGTACGTCATCGATCCGGCAGATTTGTGCGGCGTCGACGCGGATCACCGTCAATTCGCTGCTGCCCGTGCAGCGTTGTATAACGCTCAGCGGGCCGTCCAGGCCACCAGCGAACCGGTGAAGATCGAAGCCGAGATCATGTCGGGAACGCCACTTCGCGAACTGATCGGCCAGTCGCGATCGGCGGTCATGGTGTGCGTCGGGTCAATCGGAATGAAACACGCATGCCATGGCATGGGCTCGGTCGCGGCGGGCTTAACCGCGTGGTCCCGGTGTCCGGTGGCCGTGATCCGCCCGCCACTGCGCTGGCCGACAAACCCCGAACCCGGCAGCATTGTTGCTGAGGCGGACCACCCTCTGGTGCTGCGACACGCTTTCGAAGAAGCGCGACTGCGCGCAGCGCCGCTGTGTGTCGTCGCCTCGTGGCGAGCAGAGACCCCAGACGACCTGCCTGACGAAAGTCGTTTGGTGCAAGCGCACCTGGATCGTCGGATCTCGCCATGGCGGCGGCTGTATCCGGACGTGGACGTCAAGCCAGTGACAGTCCGCGGCAGCATTTGCCGATACCTCACCGAAAATGCAGAGTCGGTCCAGCTTTTCGTTTCCGGCTCCGGCGGCCAAGCTTGCGAATTACAGGCAGGCAGCGACGGATGCTCTGTCCTTACCGTGCGTCAGAACCACTTATAGGGATTTCGGTGTATCCCAGGAGCGGCTGCCATGGTTAGGGTCTTCTTGGTCGACGATCACGAGGTGGTACGCCGCGGTTTGATCGACTTGCTCAGAGCAGACCCCGAACTCGACGTCGTTGGCGAGGCAGGCTCGGTCGCCGGGGCGATGGCCCGGATTCCTGCGCTGCGCCCAGACGTCGCGGTGCTCGACGTCCGGTTGCCGGACGGCAACGGCATCGAGCTTTGCCGTGATCTGCTGTCCCATGTGCCCGAACTACGTTGCCTGATGCTGACGTCGTTCACGTCGGACGAGGCGATGTTAGACGCAATTCTCGCCGGCGCCAGCGGCTATGTCGTCAAAGACATCAAAGGGATGGAGTTGGCCAGCGCTATCAAAGAAGTCGGGGCAGGGCGGTCGCTGCTCGACAATCGGGCTGCGGCCGCGCTGATGGCGAAACTGCGCAGAGCGGCCGAGAAGTCGGACCCGTTGTCATGCCTGACCGACCAGGAACGCACTCTGCTGAGACTATTGAGCGACGGAATGACCAACAAGCAGATCGCCGACCGGATGTTCCTGGCCGAAAAGACGGTGAAGAACTATGTCTCCCGGCTACTGGCCAAGCTGGGGATGGAACGTCGAACGCAGGCCGCGGTATTCGCAACCAAACTACAGCGGCTACCACAAAGCGATGATGGATAGCGACGGTCGACACGGGATCGCCGCCAGCGGGTCCATAGGCAGCAGGCTGCGCGACACCCTGTCTCAGTTGCGACTGCACGAGCTCCTTGTCGAAGTTCAAGACCGGGTCGAGCAGATCGTCGAAGGTCGTGACCGCCTCGACGGGCTGGTAGAAGCGATGTTGGCGGTCACCTCCGGCCTGGAACTGGACAGCACCCTGCGTACCATCGTGCACACCGCCACCAACCTCGTCGACGCCCGATACGGCGCCTTGGGGGTACACGACCAGGCCAAGCAGGTGGTGAAGTTCGTATACGAGGGCATCGACGAGGAAACCGTCCAGCGGATCGGCCGATTTCCCGAAGGCCGCGGTGTGGTGGGCCTACTCATGGACGACCCCAACCCCCTTCGGCTGGACAACATCGCCGCGCACCCCGCCTCGGTGGGCTTCCCGCCGAACCATCCGCCGATGCGGACTTTCCTCGGGGTGCCGATTCGCATCCGCGGCGGGGTCTCCGGCAACCTCTATCTGGCAAAGAAGGCCGATGGGCAACCGTTCACCGAGGACGATGAGGTACTGGTCCAGGCATTGGCCGCCGCGGCCGGCATCGCGATCGACAATGCCCGGCTCTACCAGCAAGCCCGGACTCGGCAGTCATGGATCGAGGCCACCCGCGACATCGCCACCGAGTTGTTGTCCGAGGCCGAACCGGCGAAGGTGTTCCGGCTGATCGTCGAAGAGGCAGTCAAGCTGATCGACGCCGACGTCGCCTGGGTGGCCATTCGGGCCGACGATGTCGCCCCGGCGACCGATCTGGCGGAACTGTTGGTGATCGAAACGGTTGGCTGCGCGAACGCCGCCGAGCAGAGCATTGCGCTTGCGGGCACATCAGTCGGCGATGTCTTCAAGACCGGCGCCCCACGACGGGTCGACCAGTTGGACACTGTCGACGGCGGGCCGGCGCTGATCCTGCCGCTGCGGAGCGCCGATGCCGTCGCCGGTGTCGTGGTCGTGGCACGCCACCGCGGTTCGGCCTCCTTCAGCGACGAACAACTCGACATGATGGCCGCGTTCACCGATCAGGCGGCGTTGGCCTGGCAGTTGGCTATCTCGCAGCGCCGAATGCGCGAACTCGACGTGCTCACCGAACGCGACCGGATTGCCCGCGATCTGCACGACCACGTGATCCAGCGGCTGTTCGCCGTGGGCCTGGCGTTGCAGGGAACTATCCCGCGGGCCCGCTATCCCGAGGTGCAGCAACGACTCTCGGATGCTGTGGGCGATCTGCAGGCCGTCATCGGAGAGATCCGGACCACCATCTTCGACCTGCATGGTACGTCATCTGGAATCACCGGGCTTCGGCAACGACTCGACGACGCAGTCACCCAATTCTCCGACTCCGGGCTGCACATCAGCGTCCAATACCTGGGGCCGCTGTCGGCCGTCGATGCCGTGCTGGCCGATCACGCTGAAGCCATTGTGCGCGAAGCGGTCAGCAACGCCGTCCGCCATGCGCACGCCACGACCCTGACCGTGCAGGTCATGGTTGAAAACGACCTATGCATCGAGGTGCTTGACAATGGCTGCGGAATGCCTGACGAAATCACCGGTAGCGGTTTGACGAACCTACATCAACGTGCCGAACAGCTCGGCGGTGCGTTCGTTGTCGAAAGCTCACCGGGCGACGGCACGCTGTTGCGCTGGTCAGCGCCACTGCAGTCGCCGTAGCGCACGCACTGCAGCTTGCTAGCGCGCCACGGTGACGGGCATCCTTGCGGCCCACCAGTTTTCAATTGACATCCTCCCCGACGACAGAGATCGATCAGCTGACTCCGTCGCAGCATTTGCGCTCGGCGTGCTGGGGACTTATGGCCGTGCGCTGGGGACTTACGGCTCCTCCCAATAACCGCTGCTGAACAAATAACGTCGACACCGTCGGACAGCACGCACCAAGGGACCGAACTGATGAACAGCACATACCCCGCTCGATCCGTGGTCGTTGGCATCGACGGCTCGCAGGCTGCGATCGCAGCCGCGGAATGGGCAATCGATGAAGCCGTCAGCCGAGAGCTCCCGCTGTGCCTCATCCACGTCATCCCCGAGCAGGTCGAACCGGCCCCGCCCTCGTCGGTGGGCAATATGTCGATAGAAGTCGAAAATGGGGAGACAGCGCTGCGCACAGCCGCTGCTGCGGTGGCAGCAATCGGAAAGCCCGTCAAGGTTGAAACCATGATGCTGCGGGGCAGTCCTTCGACGACGCTTATCGCCGAATCCCGCCACGCCGACATGATCTGCGTCGGCTCGGTGGGAATCGGACGCGTCGCCCGCGCGATACTCGGTTCCACCGCCGCAGAGCTCGCGGAGTCCGCGAATTGCCCGGTCGCTATTATCCGCCAGCACCGGCACCCGGAGCCTGACAACGGCTGGATTGTGGTCGCCGTCAATGATTCACCCGGCAACGACAACGTTGTCCAGCAGGCGATGGAAGAAGCCCAGCTCCGTCACGCGCCGCTGCTTGCTCTTGGAGTGTGGCGAGAAGACCTCGATGAGATGCCCTATGACGAACTGGACCGGCTGGTGCAGGTGTGGCGTCAGCGCTACCCCAGCGTGCACATCCATGCCGCCGCCACCCGAACCAGCATCGCCGACTTTCTGTCCGTCAGCGATAGACGAGTACAGCTCACGGTGATCGACAGCGCCGAGGCCGATCAAACCGCGCGTCTCATCGGACCGCGCAGCCACCCCATCCTCGGGCACGCCGAGTGCTCGGTTCTGATCACACGTGATTAATGCGACATCAGGACATATTCGCCCCGACACTGCGTGATGGCACTACGGTGCAGTTGCGCCGGCTTAACGACGCGGATTTCGACGCAGTCATCGCACTTCATGACACGCTCACCGACCGCGAGCTCTACCTACGGTTCTTCACGATGCATCCGGCCTATCTGAAAGCCTTGGCTCACAAGCTCACGGAATGCAACGACAAAGACTATGCATTGGGTGCTTTCGAATCCGGAAAGTTGATCGGTGTCGCTAACTACGTGGTCTGCGGTAAGCCGGCGACAGCGGAGGTTGCTATCGCCGTGGCCCACAACGATCATCTGCGCGGCGTGGGAACCGCTTTGCTTCGCCGCCTGGCCCAGATTGCCCGAGCCAATGGAATTCTGCACTTGGTCGCCGACATCTGGGCCACGAACGACCTGATGTTCAAGGTGCTTCGTGACGCCGGACTACGTCCGCGGCATAACGAATACAGCAACGGTGTGGTGCATCTTGAAGTGGATCTAGCTGAGATTTTACCCGACGGAATCGGTTGGCCCTGAACCTTATACGAACCATTTCAGCCTGAATGGTCGCCGCAGTAGTCACATTGTGGAGCCGTCCAGCGATTCAACGACGTCCGCTAGCGGGCGACGGGGAGTCGAGGGTAACGGGTCGGCGTTGACCGGCGCCCAGCCGATGCGCAGCAACACTTGAGGGAACCCGCTGATTCCGAAAACTTCGACCTGCACAGCGTTGCGCGTTTCGACGATCTCCAGCGGTTCGGTGACCGGGCAGCTCGCCAAACCGAGCGCGGTTGCGCTGAGCAGCACCAGGCTGGTGGCTTCGCCGGCACGCAGCCGCGCCAGCGTGCTGTCGTCCTTGGTTCCCAGCGCCAACACGACGGCATTGTCGTCAACCGAGTCGGCGCCGGGTGGCTGCCCCAGTACGGGACCCGCGAACAGCCGCGGCGGCAACGGAGCGGTCGGGTCAGACGGTGGTGTGCTGTGGGCCGGCACACCGGCGAGCGATGCGTAGCGTCCACTCCAAGTGGTCAGCTCGGCCATGTAGTCGTAGTCGGTCGCGTGTCGCCAAACTGCTTGCGCCACAATGTGCTGTAATCGCGGTAGTGATTCGATTTGCCGCAGCATTACCCCAGCTCGCGCCGCCCGGGCACCCATCAGGGCGATGTAGTGGGCCGGTACGCTCCATGAGCTGTAACGGCGCCGGTCGGTGCGCCGCCGCGGAATCGCAGCCGCCAGCATGATGTCGACCTCGTTGGCAGGATGACGGTAAACCTCAATGGCAGCAAGGTGTTCCGGTTCGTCGGGGTTGGGTAGCCGGTGGATTTTCGACTGCCACCCGAGCGCCGCCAGCGCAACCACACAGTGGTGCAGGGCAATGCCGCAGCTCAACATCAGGTCGCGGCCGTCAGGGTCGGTGTTGGGCAGCTGCAGTCTGCTGTCGGCGTATAGATGCAAACTTTTCTTCCCCACCCGCCACCGCCACGGCTGCGTGTTGTGCACTGACGGCGCGCGGATGGCCAACGACAAGGCCGCGTGGAGGGTTCCGCGGTCCGGGAAGTGGGTGCTCATTGGAGTCACCACGTTCTGTCAGCAAACATCATGAGTTCAGGGTCGCGCAGCATGAGCGCAGCCGCGAGAGCCGAAAGACCCCTGTTCGGATGACTTCCTACCGCGAGCAACGTCGACTTCCATACGTGACCGAGCTTGCCGGCCAGCGCATCGGATTCGGCGCAGAGTCCTATGGCCGTTCGACCGGTGACCAACGCCTCCTGCGCCAGCGCGCCTAGCTTCCCTACCATCGCCGGGTAATGGTTTCGCAACCTGCAAAGGAGAAGTCATGCTATCGGGCAACAGGCACTTGGGCGTCGTGGTCGGCGTCGACGACTCGCCCGCGGCGAAGGTGGCCCTCCACTGGGCGGCATGCGATGCCGAACTGCGAAAGGTTCCGCTGACGCTCGTGCATGCGATTTCCCCCGAGGTGGCGACCTGGTCGGATCTGCCGTTGCCCCCAGGCCTGGCGCGATGGCAGCAGGACCACGGGCGCCGACTGCTCGATGATGCAACCAAGGTCGTTGAGGAGGCTTGCCAGCGCGGAGGTCCCGCCGAGGTTCGCACCGAGCTCTTAGCGTCGTCAGCGGTTCCCATGCTGGTCGACCTGTCCAAAGACGCGCAGATGGTGGTCACCGGGAGCCGTGGCCCCGGGAAATGGAACGGGCGGCGGCTCGGTTCGGTCAGTTCCGGGTTAGTCCGGCACGCGCATTGTCCCGTCGCGGTGATCCACGACGAAGACCCGTTGATACCCCATCCGGCTCAGGCGCCAGTACTGCTGGGCATTGACGGCTCGTCGGCATCCGAGTTCGCTACCGCGATCGCCTTCGACGAGGCCTCGCGCCGCCACGTGGGGCTGATTGCCCTGCACGCGTGGAGCGATGCCGACGTGTCGGAGTGGCCCGGGATCGATTGGCCAGCAACACAATCGATGGCCGAACAGGTACTGGCCGAGCGTCTGGCGGGCTGGCAAGAAGAGTACCCCGATGTGCAGGCACGCCGTATCGTGGTGCGCGATCAGCCGGCACGTCAGCTCCTCGAACGCTCTGACGAGGCCCAGTTGATCGTGGTCGGCAGCCGTGGCCGCGGTGGATTCGCTGGAATGCTGGTGGGCTCGGTCAGCGAAACCGTTGCCCAGTTGGCACGGATGCCCGTGATCGTGGCGCGCGAACCGAACCCGTGAGCCACCCTCGTTACGCCAACGGGGCCGACCACCGCAGTGCCGTGCCGCCGGTCGCGGCGCCGTCAACTGTGAACGTGCCACCAACCTTCTGGGCACGCTCATCCAGGTTCGTCAGGCCGCTACGCTTGGCGCCTTCGGAGATACCGTGGCCGTCGTCAACCACTTCGATGAACAAGTCATCCTCGACCTTGACGGTGACGGTGAGCGTGGTGGCGTTGGCGTGTCGTACCGCGTTGCTGACCGCTTCGCGGACAACGGCTTCAGCGTGATCGGCCAGGGTCGCATCGACCGCCGACAGCGGTCCGACGAACTGGGTCGTGATTTGCAGCGCCCCGTCCGAGAATTGGGCGATCGCCTCGTTAAGCCGCTGGCGCAGCCGGGTCATGCCCGAGGCTGGTCCATGCAGATCGAAGATCGTTGTCCTGATCTCTTGGATCACCGCTTGCAGGTCGTCGACGTACTCTGACAGTCGTTGTTGCACTTCGGGTGACCGGGCCCGCGGGATGGTTCCTTGCAGACCAAGCCCGACCGCGAACAGACGTTGGATGACGTGGTCATGCAGGTCTCGAGCGATGCGGTCGCGGTCGGTGAGGATATCGAGTTCGCGCGCCATGCGCTGCGAGGTGGCCAGCTGCCAGGCGAGCGCTGCCTGGTCGGCGAAGGCGGCCATCATTTCTTCTTCGTCTTGCCTGAATGGCGTTGCACCACTGTCTCGAAGAGCAACCAACACGCCGGCGACCTTGCCGGTGGCGCGAAGAGGCAGCACCAGGGCCGGACCGGAACGAACCTCCACGATGTCGAGGTCCAGGTCGTCGAATCGCCGTGGCATGCGGTCCAGGAAAGCCTGTCCGACCGCTGTCCCCCTTACCGGTATCGTCGCCGGTGCACCGACCGGTGCCGGCTTTCCAGCAACCTCGGCGACCTGAAGTTCACCAACGTCCGACGACGCCATGTCGTCGTCAGCGGGGACCGCAACCAAAGTCGCTTGCGCATCAGTTAATTTCAAAGCTTCCTCGGCAATGAGCCGGAATACGGTCGCCGGCTCGGCACCGGACAGCAGCTCTGTTGCGATATCACGGGTCGCCTCGATCCAGGACTGCCGAGCCCTGGATTGCTCGTAGAGGCGGGCGTTTTCGATCGCGATCCCGGCAGCGGCGGCCAGCGCTTCAGCGACCACCTCGTCGTCCTCGGTGAACGATTGTCCGTTGGTTTTCTCCGTCAGATACAGGTTGCCGAACACCTCGTCACGAATCCGGACCGGCACACCGAGGAACGCACGCATCGGGGGGTGGTTCGGTGGAAAGCCCACAGATGCCGGGTGCTGCGCGATGTCGTCCAAGCGGATCGGTTTCGGATCGTCGATCAACACCCCGAGCACACCGCGGCCCTCGGGCAGGTGGCCGATCAACTCACGAGTTGGCTCGTCGATTCCCTCGTAGACGAACTCGATGAGATCGTGTCCCTCCCCGCGCACTCCCAGTGCTCCATAGCGTGCGTCGACGAGCTCGATGGCGGTGTGCACGATGGTGCGCAGCGTGGCGTCTAGGTCGAGGTCCGAGGTGATGACCAGCATGGCCTCGACCAATCCGTCCAGCCGGTCGCGCCCCGCGACGATTTGCTCGATCCGGTCTTGGACCTCGATCAGCAGCTCCCGCAGCCGCAGCTGCGACAAGGTGTCGCGCAGCGGATGCGCACCGCCGCCAAGGTCAACTGCCTTGGTCATGTGAATATGGTGGCACCGTGGGAGCGTCTCGTCACGGCTAACTTTCCGGCCGTTCGCTGGCGTTCAGCTTGGACGCAAACACCGCCGCTTGGGTCCGCCGCTCCATTCCAAGCTTGGCCAGCAAACGCGACACATAATTTTTCACCGTTTTTTCGGCGAGAAACATGCGCGCGGCGATCTGCTTGTTAGTCAGCCCCTCACTGAGCAACCCGAGCAGGGTGCGCTCCTGGTCGGTCAGCCCAAGCAGCGGATCGCTGGGTTCGGCAGCGCTGCGGAGTTTCGCCATCAATGCCGCCGCCGCCCTGTTGTCCAGCAACGATTTGCCGGCACCGACGTCTTTGACGGCCTGCGTCAGCTCCATGCCCTTGATGTCTTTGACGACGTATCCGCTGGCCCCGGCCAACACCGCGTCGAGCATCGCCTCGTCGGACGTGAACGAGGTCAACATCAGACAGCGCACGTCGGGCAGGTCCGACAGCAAATCGCGGCACAGCTCGATTCCGCTGCCGTCGGGCAGCCGAACGTCGAGCACCGCAACGTCGGGCCGCGCCGCCGGTATCCGCGCCATCGCCTCGGCGACCGAGCCAGCTTCGCCGACGACTTCGAGCTCGGGGTCCGACTCGAGCAAGTCGATAATGCCGCGCCGGACCACCTCGTGGTCATCGACCAAAAAGACCCTCACCATAGCCAGCCCCTCCCTGAGACCGTTGCCGGGTCGACCGCGAAACCGGCGTTCTAGACCTCCATCATGGACCTAACCGGCGGTTCTCACAGGCGTTGATGGTCGACGATAAGCACAACGCAGTCAGAGCCGCCCAGCGCGGCATAACCCGCTGGGCCCAAAAGCTCGCTCACATGGTGTGGATCGCGGCCTCCCACCACGAGTAACTGTACGTCTCCGGCATTTTTCGCCAAATAGTCTACGAGGTCGCCATGCACCACAGTCGGCTCGATAAGCAGCTCTGGATAGCCTCGCCGCCACCGGTCCAGCCGGCGGCTCAGCCGTCCTACTATCCGGCGATCGGCTTCCGTGGTTACTCCTGGGAGGTAGGCGGGCGGAGCTTGTGAGTAGGTGATCACCCGTAGCGGCGCGTTCCGCAGCCGCGCCTCCCGCACGGCCGCCCCCAACACGACCCCGTCGCCCGGCGACGTGTCGGCTTCGGCGACGATGCACCCGGCGCGGGATGGACCGCTGCCTCCGCGGATGACGACGACCGGGCAATGCGCCCAGACTGCGACAGCGGCGGCTGTAGAACCCACCCGATCGGGGTGGAAGTGGTTGCGCCCGACAGCACCGACACAGACCATGGCCGCTGACCGGGAAGCACGAATCAGACTGCTGGTCGGTGGGCCATCGGAAATCTCGACTTCAATTTTCACCGGTTTGTTGGTGGCCTCAACAGCCGAGGATGTGCAGCGCACCGCGATGTCCGCGTTAGCCAGGCGCCGCGCTGTGTCGCCGGAATCTATCGTCGTCTCGCCCTGGTCGAGCGCATAGAGCAAGCGGAGCGGGACATCACGATCAACCGCTTCATCGACGGCCCATAACGCAGCCCGGGTGGCCGCTTTCGAACCGTCAACGCCGACCACGATTGCGGGCTGCATAGGCGAATCGTTCATCGTGATTTCCAGGCTTTTACCATGCCGGCATCCGGCGTGAGCCGACACTAATGCGTTAACGCTATCGATCACCCGACAGTGCCTCGCAGAGCCGTTGGTCCCTGGTCTGTCGGCCGTTGGTCCCAACGTGGTCTCACGTTGATGACAAGCGGCCATGGGCGGCAGGGTCTTTCGCCTCTGGGGAACTCCCCCAGCACGGGAGAACGATTTCCTCATTCGATGTGGTGCAATGCCGAAGGAGTCGTCGTGTTGACTTTCACGCTTGACCCGCGCCGCTGGTGGCCGGTGTGTGTCTTCGGCCGTAATCCGCTGCTGCGCGGCGCTGACCGGGTTGAAGCACTGATAATACTGTTCGTGATTGTCGTGGCGCTGGCAACGGTTCCCGTTGCGGGTACTGTCGGCACCGCTGTCTACGTCGCCCGTCACCAGCTCTATGCCCAAGAGGCCCAAGCTCGTCATCTGGCCGCCCGGATGCCGACCAGGGATAACCGCACAGCTGCGCCCGATTCCAATGCTCAGACCAAAGCTGCTGAGGCAAGCGCAGTTTGGGTGGACAACCGAGGCAAACAAGTTGACCCACCGACACCGACATCGCGCGCCGCCTCCGACGGGATCGGCGCCGCAGCGGCGGTGTTGCTCGGTGTCGTTGCGGCGGCGACAGCACTGGTGGCGGTTACGCACTCGCGGCTGAGTCGAATGCGTGACGCGCAGTGGGAGCACGAACTACGCTGTTTGGCCAACAAGGATGATGGCCGCAACAACAGGAGTTACGGATGAGCGAACCCGGCGAAGCGCCGGACGCCGAACAAGCGATGTTGGATGTGGCTGGGTTGGGCCGCCTCATCGATGTGTTGATCGAACGCGGCTATCGGGTGGTCGGCCCCACCGTGCGGGACAACGCGATCGTGCTCGCCGAGCTGGAGTCGGCGCGGGACCTGCCTCGCGGCTGGGGAGTCGACGTGGGCCCAGGGCATTATCGGCTGCGGCACCGCGACGATGATGCGGTGTTTGCACACTCGTCCGGTCCGCAGTCCTGGAAGCAATTCCTGCACCCACCACGGCGCCGGCTGTGGACCGCAGATCGCAATGACGCCACGAAAGACGATGACGACGAAGAGATTCCACGATACGCCTGCATCGGTGTGCGCGGCTGCGACCTGGCAGCGATAGCGACGCTGGCCCGGGTTCTTGGCGGCGGCACCTATCCGGACGGATCGTTCGTCAAGCGGCGGCAGCAGCTCTTCGTCGTCGCAGTGAATTGCATAGAACCGGGCGGCCTCTGTTTCTGCACGTCGATGGGAACTGGGCCCGCCGCCGGTCCGGGCTACGACCTGGCCCTGACCGAACAGATCGGCGGCGACGGTCGCCGTTATCTCGTCAACGTCGGCACCGAGGCGGGTGCCGACGTGCTGGCAGCGACACCGCACCGCGAAGCCTCGGCTGATGAAATCGACTGCGCTCGAGCCGATGTCGAGGCAGCATCACACCGAATGGGCCGCCAAATGCCGGAAACGGATCTCCGTGAGCTGTTGATCCGCTCGCGCGAATCGCCGCAGTGGGAGGAAGTCGCCGGCCGCTGCCTGACGTGCGGGAACTGCACGATGGTGTGCCCGACGTGCTACTGCACCAACACCGAAGACGTCACCGACCTGACCGGTGAGCACGCCGAACGCTGGCAGCATTGGGCGTCATGCTACGAGTTCGACTTCACCTACATCCATGGCGGTGGCAGCGTCCGCCAGTCCGGCGCATCCCGCTACCGACATTGGCTGACCCACAAACTGGGTACCTGGCATGACCAGTTTGGGATGTCGGGCTGTGTGGGCTGCGGGCGCTGCATCGCCTGGTGCCCGACCGGCATCGACATCACCGAGGAGATGAACACGATGGCCCGCGCGGACGCTGATCGTGACTGACCGTGACGACCTGCCGCAACGGTCAACCCACCCGCCCATGACGCCGGTCCCCTACCGGGTCCGCAGCCGCGTCGAGGAGAACCGCAACACAGCGACGCTGTGCCTGGAACCGGTCCAAGATACGTTGCGGACTCCGCAGCCAGGCGAGTTCATGATGCTCTACGCCTTCGGTATCGGCGAAGTTGCGGTCTCCATCAGCGGCGACCCCAGCGCCACCGACGGGACGATCACCCACACCATCCGCGCGGTCGGCGCGGTCAGCCGCGCGTTGCATGACGCGCAGGTGGGCACCGTAATCGGGGTGCGGGGCCCGTTTGGCACCAGCTGGGGGCTATCGGAGGCCGCCGGCCGGGATTTGGTGATGGTGGCCGGCGGCGTGGGATTGTGCCCGCTGCGTCCCGCGGTGCTGGGCGCCCTAGCCCAGCGGGCAAACTACGGCCGGATGGTGCTGATCGCGGGGGCCCGCTCGCAGGCGGACTTCTTGTTCGCCGACCAACTCGACAAGTGGGCCGAGGACCCGAGCCTCGAACTGCACCACACCGTCGATGTCCCGGTGCAAGGCTGGCCAGGTGAGGTGGGATTCGTCACCGAACCGTTGCGTCGGTTGGCGTTAAATCCCGGTCGCACCACGGCATTTCTGTGCGGACCGGAGCCGATGATGCGCTTCGCCGCCGATGCGCTGCTGGAAAAGGGTATGGCGGCCAGCGACATCCGGGTCTCACTCGAACGGAACATGCAGTGCGGGATCGGCTGGTGCGGCCACTGCCAGCTCGGCCCGCTGCTGCTGTGCCTGGACGGCCCTATAGTCGGCTACGACGTCGCCGGCCCCTTGTTAGCGGTCAAGGAGCTGTAGATGAGCACGCCGAAGCCAGCGGGTCGCCGCCAGACAAGGCTAGCGGTCTGGAAGTTCGCGTCCTGCGACGGCTGCCAACTGACCCTGCTCGACTGCGAGGACGAATTGCTCACCTTGGCCGCGCAGGTGCAGATCGCCACCTTCCTGGAGGCCTCCAGCGCGATCGTCGGCGGACCCTACGACGTGTCGCTGGTCGAGGGATCCATTACCACCGAGGCCGACAGGCGGCGCATCCACGAGATCCGCCAACAGTCGCGGGTGCTGGTCACCATCGGGGCGTGCGCCACCGCCGGCGGTGTCCAGGCGCTGCGGAACTTCGCCGACGTCGCCGAATTCGCCTCGGTGGTCTACGCCAAGCCGGAATACATCGACACGCTGGCGACATCGACACCGGCGTCGGCACACGTCAAGGTCGATTACCAGGTGCAGGGATGCCCGATCGACCGCGGGCAGCTGCTCGACACTTTGGCGGCGCTGCTGGTCGGGCGCAAACCCCGGCTGCCGGCCAAGACGGTGTGCACCGAGTGCAAAATGCGCGGCGTGACATGCGTCATCGTCGCCGACGGCATCCCGTGTCTGGGCCCGGTCACCCACGCGGGCTGTGGAGCACTGTGTCCCAGGCATCATCGTGGCTGCTACGGCTGTTTCGGCCCGTCCGCGATACCGAGAACCGCCACGCTGATCCCGCTGTTGCGCCGCGACGGAATGTCGCAGGACGATGTTGACCGGGTGTTCTCGACATTCAATGTCGCCACCTTCGCCGCCGAACGGAGCAAGCAGTGATCCCGACCACCCGCACACTGAGTGTCGGCGCGCTAACCCGTGTCGAAGGGGAAGGCGCCCTGCATATCAGGCTGCGCGATGGGGCATTGGAGAGCGTTGAGCTGAACATCTATGAGCCGCCGCGGTTCTTCGAGGCTTTCCTGCGTGGCAGGTCCTACACGGAGCCACCGGATATCACGGCGCGAGTCTGCGGCATCTGCCCGGTGGCCTACCAGGTCAGCGCCTGCAACGCAATCGAAGCCGCCTGCGGAGTAACGCTTGACCCTGCCCTGATCCAGCTGCGCCGACTGCTGTACTGCGGCGAGTGGATGCACAGTCACATGCTGCATATCTACCTGCTGCACGCACCGGACTTCCTTGGCTATCCGGACGCGATCAGCCTGGCGCGCGACCAGCGCGAGAACGTCGAACGCGGCCTGCGGCTGAAGAAGGCGGGTAACCGGCTGATGGAATTCCTTGGCGGGCGGGCGATCCACCCGATCAATGTGCGGCTGGGCGGTTTCTACTCGGTGCCCACCCGCAACGAGCTGGTCGGGTTGGCCGAGCAGCTGCGCCGGGCGCTCGACGACGCGCTAGCCACGGTGACCTGGGTGTCCGGATTCGATTTCCCTGAGCTCGAGCTCGATCACGAACTGCTGGCGCTTCGCGCGCCTGACGGCTATCCGATCGAGAATGGCGAGATCGCCCGCAGCGCCGGAAACCCGTTCAACACTGCTGAATTCAGCGACCACGTCGTCGAGTCGCAGGTGCCTCACTCGACCGCGCTACACGCGACGTTAGACGGTGGCCGATACCTGACCGGCCCGCTAGCGCGGTATTCACTGAACTCGTCGGCGCTCTCGCCGGTAGCCCGACAAGCGGCTGCCGAGGCGGGACTAGCAGAGCAATGCCGAAACCCGTTCCGCAGCATTGTGGTCCGCGCGGTCGAGGTGGTGTACGCAATCGACGAGGCACTGCGAATCATCGACGACTACGAGCGCCCTGCACGACCGTTCGTCGATGTGCCGGCGCGTGCCGGGGTCGGCCACGGCGTCAGTGAAGCCCCGCGCGGGCTGCTGTATCACAGATACCAGATCGACGGGGACGGGCTAATCGAAGCTGCGACCATTATCCCGCCCACGTCGCAGAATCAGGCCGCGATCGAAGCCGACCTGGTGCAGGTGGTGTCGGAGAACCTATCACTGGACGATGGCGAGCTGACCGCGTTGTGCGAGCGAGTGATTCGCAACCATGACCCGTGCATTTCCTGCTCGGCGCACTTTCTGCGGCTCACGGTGGACCGATGTTGAACGCGGTGGTGATCGGCATCGGAAACGACTATCGCCGCGACGACGGCGTCGGCCCCGCCGTGGCCACCGCGATCAACCAGCGCAAGCTGCCCGGTGTTCGCGTCGTGACTGGGATTGAGGACCCGATGGATCTGCTGGACGCATGGTCGGACGCAGCGCTGGCCGTGGTGATCGATGCAGCGGTGGCCTCTCCATCGACACCCGGCCGCATCCATCGCGATGCAGTTAACGATGTGGTTACCGCAGGCGGGGTGAGCACGCATGGCCTCGACGTCACCCAGGCATTTGCACTGGGCCGAGCGCTGGGCCGGGAGCCTGGCCGGCTGGTGGTATTCACCATCGAGGCCGCCGACACCAGCCACGGCGTCGGGCTGACACCACAGGTGGCGGCCGCGGTACCCGACGTGGTCGCCGCAGCAGTGGCTGAAATCGTTAGTGGCAGCTGACTTTCGCCTCGCCCAGCCAATTCTCCGATCACACCTCTGTCGGTTCCGGTACCGTCTCGAAAAGGCGGTCCACATCGGCGCGATTGCAAACGGCCGTACCGGGTGTCATCAGCATCGCTGCGCCGGCCGCGATTCCGAAACGCACCGACTTGTCGAGCGGCCATCCTCGACTCAGACCTACGGTGATCGCCGCGACCATCGCGTCGCCGGCCCCGACACCGCTGCCCGATCGCATCGGGATCGCGGAAAACCGTTGACTGCCACGCGTTGTCGCGACTAGCGCGCCCTGCGAACCCAGCGACACCACGACGGATTGGGCGAGTCCGCACCGGATAAGCTCCTGGGCGGCCGCTACCTGCTCTGGTTCGCTGGCCAGGTCACATTCGACGCATTCACGTAGTTCCCGCACACTGGCTTTTAGCAGGAACACACCGGAGGTGATATGCCGCAGACCGCCGCCGGATGTGTCGAGAATCAGCAGCGTCCCCAGCTCCGCGCAGATGTCGGCGACGCGCTGATAGTAGTCGGCGGGAACACCTGGCGGCAGGCTGCCACTGGCCACCACGAATTCGGCCGATCGTGCCGCAGCGCGCAGTCCGTCGAGGCATTGCGCCTGTTCTGTCAGGCTCAACCGCGGACCAGGAAGGATGAACCGATACTGCTGGCCGGTGTGAGCCTCGTTGACGGTGAAACTTTCCCGGGTAGCCTCGGCGATCTTGATGCGGTGAAACCGAACACCAGCCTCGACAACCAGATCGGCAACAACCTGGCCGCTTTGCCCGCCGGCGGGGAATACCGCAGACACCGACGCGCCCAGCACATGCGCGATGCGTGCCACATTGATGCCGCCACCACCCGCGTCATAACGTGCACCGTGACAACGGATTTTCTCGGTAGGCCGCACCTGGTCAGCGGTAGTGGTGATATCGAGTGCGGGGTTCATCGTCAACGTCACAATCCGCGATCCGCTCGTGGAAGGCCGAACCGGTGGTTTCATTTCGGGAGCGCTCCCCTGCCGAGGCGACTACAAGCCGGTCGGATAGGTTTCCGGGGTTTCTCCGGCGATCCACTGACTGGTCACCTCAAGCGGTTCCAGCGCCCTGGTCTGGTCGATATGAATGATCGCGTCAAACTGATCGGCGGGCCGGGTGTGGAAGTAGTGGCTCTGGCGCTCGGTTGCTGGCTGATAGATAACGCCGATGGCGCGTCCCAGCCGAACGGCACCCAACGGTTCGTCGGCGTCGCGGTTGATGATGGGTGACACCAAGAACGCGCGACCACCGGTCTCATGAAACAGTTCTTCCACGCTTCCGTTGAGCGCCGCCCGGACGGCCTTGCGTTCCGCGACGGCTCCCCATTCGCTGGCAGCGGTGACCGTGCCGGTATACGTGGTGAACCCGATGAGACGCGATTCCTCGCGGTAGCGCTCGCGGACGAGCTGCCCCAGCGTGAGCTGCCCGTCAGCGCCCATTTCGGTGGCCCGGGCATCACCAACGTGAGAGTTGTGTGCCCAAACGACAATTCGCGCCGCTTTGGTCTGGCGGCGGCCCAAATGCGTCAACAGCGCCTGCAAGGTTTGGGCCATGTGCGCGTCGCGGAGGTTCCACGATGTGACCCGTCCGCTGAACATCGCACGGTAGTACACCTCCGCGTTGCGGACGGTTTGTGCGTTCTGCTGCGCGTAGAACGCCTCGTCCTCGGCGATCAGCCCGTCACGGCGCGCGTAATCCAGTGCATTGCGCTGGAATTCGACCAGCTGCTCGATTGCTTGTCGTTCGCACGATGGGCCGGCGCCGAACGCCGCGGCGAATCCGTAGGCCTGGCCGTCGTCGGACGAGGCATGGTCGAAGCACGCGTAGCGCTGGCGTGCCCGGGACGCAGCAGTAGGGTCGACCTTGTCGAGATAGGCGATCACCTCGCTCATCGAGCGATGCAGGCTGTAGAGGTCCAAGCCGTAGAATCCGGATTCCCGACGGCCTGCCGACCGGCATCGTTGATTGTGGCCGTGTAGCCACTCGGTGAATTCGCGGACCACGACGTTACGCCACATCCAGGCGGGGAAACGCTCAAACCCGCTCAGCGCCTCCTCGGCGTTCTTGTCGTCGCCAAGCCCGCGAACATACCGGTTCACCCGGTAGGCGTCGGGCCAGTCGGCTTCCGCGGCGACGGCACAGAAGCCCATCTGCTCGATCAGCCATTTCGTGATGGCGGCGCGCGCCTCATAGAACTCATGCGTGCCGTGTGAACTTTCGCCGATCAAAACGATCCGCGCGTCGCCGATCAGCTTTTCCAAGGCGTCCGTCGGAGGAACACCGGCCGGTGCCGCGACAGCGACGCGTCTGATCACCTCAGCTGCGGTGGCTTCGGGTTGGGCGACCGTTACTGCGGCACCCATGGTGGGAGTGGCCAGTAGTTCCCTAACTTCTTCATCGCTGATCTGGCGGAAGTCCCAAAATGACTCGCCCACAGCGAGAAAGGGTGTAGGCATGGTGGCACAGACGACGTCGTCCACAATGCCGGCGAATTCCCGGCAGGTCGATTCCGGGGCCGCCGGCACGGCGATCACGATCTGCGCGGGCTCGGCTTCACGCAATGCTTGCACCGCGGCGAACATGCTTGCCCCGGTGGCCAACCCGTCATCGACCAGGATGACGGTCTTTCCGGTCACGTCGGCAGGGGGCTGTCCGCCGCGATAGGCGGCCTCGCGCCGGACCAGCTCGCGCCCTTCGCGTTCGGCGATATCGCGCAGCTGCTGAGGCGTGATCCGCAATCCCCGCACCACATCGTCATTGATCACGACGCGGCCACCGCTGGCCAAAGCGCCGACCGCGAACTCTTCGTGTCCGGGTGCGCCGAGTTTGCGTACCACGAAGGCATCCAGCGGTGCCCGCAGCCTGGCTGCGACCTCCCACGCGACGGGTAGTCCTCCACGTGCCAGTCCCAGCACCACCACGTCCTTGCGGTCACGGTAAGCGCCCAGCAGGTCGGCCAGCACCTGACCGGCCTCCCGGCGGTCGCGGAACATACGTCGGGGCGCGCGCCTCCCAAGGTCAGCCGTTCGAGTCATGACCGGCCGCCGGCAGAATTCGAAGTCTGAAGTCTCATAATCATGTGCTTTCTCGCGGTGACGACCAGTGATAAATCGCTCCCCCGGTCCCGGAGCGCCGTGCTCCGGGACCGGGGGGTCACGTCAACTCGCGGATTGGATCTGGACGTGCTTTTCGGTGGGCTTCGCCTCGGTGACTGGTACGGACACCGTGAGAATTCCCTTGTCGTAGGTAGCGTTGATGTCGTCTTCGTTGGCGCCCGCCGGTAGCGACACCGTACGTTCGAACGAGCCGTAGGAGAATTCGGACCGCCCGTCGAAATCCTTCTTCTCGCTGCGCTCCGCTTTGATCGTCAGCAGACCATCATGCACGGTGACGTCGACGTCCTTGACCGGATCGATACCGGGAAGCTCAGCGCGTACCTCATAGTTGCCGTCCTTCATCTCGTCCTCTAGCCGCATCATCCGCCTCTCGAAAACCGGCTGGAGTCCGGCGAACGACGGTAAACCGGTGAACCACTCCGACAACTCCGGAAAGAGCGAACGCGTCCGACGCCGAACGGGAAGGGTTGTCATGATGCCTCCTCAGGCCTTAGGTGAACTGACAACTTCGATCCGATCACTTGACAGGTTGGTGCGGTAGGGACCGAAGTCCTGCGTCGCAGGGCCATTCGTCGGCGCGATCATCGGCGATGGCCCTCGACTGGGGCCCCGCAGCGCTGGCGGCGACGTTGTTCAGTCAACGAAACTGAAGTGGCGTATGTCCATCGTTGTTGGGACCAATGCCTCCTGACCGATGACAGCCCCATTTTCTACTGTGTTGAGGGCGATCGATGTAGGAAGGTGATGCAGTGCGCCGTTCCCTGCCACATTCAGGAATCTTGGTCGGTGTCGACGGGTCACCGTCTTCGGTGGCGGCGGTACGATGGGCCGCACACGAAGCGACGATGCGTAACAGCCCACTCACCCTCGTCCACGTGGTCACCGCACCACCGGTGCTCGGCGCACCAGTTCTTGTGTCGCCCGCGGCCCCTATCCCGGCCGAGTTCGTCGAACAGCGGGAAGAAGACGCCCGGCAGATGCTTAACGATGCAATCAAGGTCGCCGAAGATAGCGCCGCGGGCCACGGCAGCCTCAAGATCAACGCTGAAGTGTTTGTCTCGGCACCCGCGGCGACGCTTGTCGAGCAATCCACGGACGCTGAGATGGTGGTGGTTGGGTCTCGCGGCCAAAGTACCTGGCGCCGCGCTCTACTCGGATCGGTCAGCTCCGCGTTGGTCCACCATGCCCGCTGTCCGGTCGCGGTGATGCCTAGTGAACTGGCTTCACTGCCG
Organism: Mycobacterium haemophilum DSM 44634; assembly: GCF_000340435.2. Taxonomy (NCBI): domain Bacteria; kingdom Bacillati; phylum Actinomycetota; class Actinomycetes; order Mycobacteriales; family Mycobacteriaceae; genus Mycobacterium; species Mycobacterium haemophilum. Next base: position 1,181,629 of record NZ_CP011883.2, on the reverse strand, counting down.
CAACCCATGGGGTCATCGGTACTTGTCGGCGTTGACGGTTCGCCGGTCTCGGAGTTGGCCACCGCCATCGCGTTCGACGAGGCGTCCTGGCGTAACGCCGACTTGGTCGCCCTCCATGCCTGGACTGACGCGGAAATGGGAAGAGTCCTGACCATGGAATCGGGGGAGTTGGAATCCGCGGCCAACCGAATCCTTGCCGAACGCCTAGCCGGCTGGCAGGAGCGCTACCCCGATGTCACCGTTCATCGGCTGGTGGTGTGGGATCACCCGGCCCGCCACCTTCTCGACAGGGCGCGCTGGGCTCAGCTCGTCGTGGTCGGTAGCCACGGGCGCGGCGGATTCACCGGAATGCTGCTCGGATCGGTCAGTATGGCCGTCGTGCATGCGGCTCGCGTACCGGTGATCGTCGCCCGCCGACGCTAGCGTGCAGCTGCAGCGCCAGCGCACGGGCGCTTCAAGATTCAACCCGGCGACCAATGCCCCACCGGCACAGGACTTCGGTCCCTATCGCCGCCGACCTGCCGCACTCACGATGGAATCGACACCACTGCTAGCCAAGGAGCACCATGGCCTACCGGGTCACGTACCAGCTGTATGCGCGGGCATCAACAAAGCCCGAGACCGGCAGCGTGCCCACAGTTCTCCCCCCTGAACAGGCCGCAACCGCAGTAGATGTGCTGCGGCAGAGCATTTTCCGCAATTGGAAACTGTTCGCCGGCACGCTAGCGGTGGCAGCGATCTCCGGGATCAGTGCGGCAACCGCTGTACTGGCTACCGACCCATTCGGTTACGAACGCGCCGGCAGCGGGACCTCAGCCACCTGGCCGGTGGCTGAATTACCAAGCTCCTCCCTTGAGCGCGCTGCCGCCAAGGCGGTACCCAGTGTTGTCAAGCTGGAGACCAACACCGGTCGCCAGTCCGAAGAGGGCTCGGGCATTGTCTTGACTGCCGACGGCCTGATCCTGACCAGTAGCCACGTCGTGTCCGGCTTCGATGCCAGCCCTGACGCCGATGCCCCACCAAAAAGAGTGGCCACCTTCGCCGACGGCCGCACCGCATCGTTTAGTGTGGTTGGCACGGACCTGACCACCGACGTCGCAGTTGTTCGCGCGCAAGGCATTTCTGGGCTTACCCCCATCACCCTTGGCTCCTCGGCCAAGCTTCGCGTCGGTCAGTCGGTGGTGGCGGTCGGGGCACCGCTGGGCCTCGAGAGCACCGTGACGACCGGCATCATCAGTGCGCTGCACCGGCCGATACTCACCCCTCCGATCGACGTCACCGGCCATCGGACGGCGCTCGACACCATCCAGACCGACGCGGCAATCAACCCGGGGAGTTCGGGTGGAGCGCTGATCGACAGCAACGGCGATCTCGTCGGCCTGAACTCGTTGATATGGACCACCGGCGGGGGTTTCCTCCTCGGGCCGAGCGGTTCGATTGGGCTCGGTTTCGCTATCCCGGTCGATCAAGCCAAGCGCATTGTGGGCGAGTTGGTCGCTACGGGTACCGCGTCGCATGCCTATCTGGGTGTGCGGTTGACCCGCGACCGCGACACCCATGGAGCCAAGATCGTCGAGGTGAAAAGCGGCAGCCCCGCCGCAACGGCCGGGCTGGACCCCGGCACGGTGGTCACCCGGATGGACGACCGAGCGATCGTCAGCGCTGAGGCCCTGGTTGCGGTGGTCCTGTCGAAGACTCCCGGCGACACCGTGGTGTTGACCTATACCGACACCGCGGGCGCCACCCGCACCGCGCCGGTGACCCTGGCATCTGACCGCGTTGCCGGTGATGGCGCGCAGGGCCTCCTCGATGGGTGAGCAGTGCGGGCACTGGCAGGGCTGCTTAACGTGTGTCCGTCAGCCAGCGCAGATATTCGAATGGCCCCAGTAGCTCCAGCCGTTTCCACAACACGCTGGTTGGCAGTGCCTGGCTGGGGTGCTCGCGGACCGCCTGATATTGCCGACGCCGGTCCACGGGCACCATCATGTCGATGTCGCCACGCCGATGGCCGACGAACGCCGTGGCGTACTCGCGGTTGAGAGCATCCGCGACGACGGCGGGCAACGTCCAGCCCAGCAACGGCAGGTCAAGCCTGGCTGCGGCGGCCCGCGCCGCAGCGGTTGCCTGCCGATGGTCGGGGTGTCCGGTAACGCCGGTCGGGTCGAACACCAGCAAGCCCTGCGTGCCGAATCGTTCCGCGAAATCAATGACCGGGATGGCCAGCTCGCCGGGGGCCGTATCGGCGAGATGCCCGTCCGGGTAACTCAGCAGCTGTACCTCCGACACCCCCAGCACCTCGGCCGCAGCGGCCAACTCGCGGGCCCGGATGTCGCCCAGCTCGCCGCTGACTCCATGGAGTGTCGACGCCTCGCCACGGGTCAGGCATAGCACGGTTAGCTCTGCTCCCCCCTCGGCGAACGTCGACAGGATCGCGCCCAAACCGAACGACTCGTCGTCCGGGTGAGCGATCACAGCGAGAACAGATCGCCATCCGGGCAGCTGTCCACCTGTCATCGAAACTGCCCTGCCGCTATCCGACCCGGATGCCGGATTCAACCGCGTCAGCGGAGAGTTCCTCGGTGCAGAAGAACCAGTCCGTGCACTCGATGCCGTCGGCGTGTCCTGCCATGCGCTCCTGCGCAGCGCTAGATGAGCTGGGCGCAGAGAGGATGACGGGCTCACCCGGCTGCCAGTTCGCGGGAGTTGCGATGCCGAAATGATCGGCGGTCTGCAACGCCTTGATGACACGCAGCAACTCGTCGAAGTTACGCCCAAGGCTTAGCGGGTAGTAGATGAGGGCGCGGATCGTGCCCTTTGGGTCGATGACAAACACCGCCCGTACTGCCTTGGTCGAATCTTCGCCCGGCATGATCATCCCGTATTTCCGGGCGATATCCATTGAGACGTCTTCGATTACCGGAAAGGCGACTTCGGTATTTTTGAGATCACGGAAGGCGATCTTCTCTTCAATGGTTCGCAGCCAGGCGATGTGGCTGTAAAGCCCGTCGACCGAGAGACCCACCAGTTGGGTGTTGTAGACAGCGAACTGTTGTTGCATCGAGGCACAAGTCATGAATTCGGTTGTGCAGACCGGGGTGAAGTCAGCTGGGTGGGAGAAGAAGATGACCCATTTTCCTTGGTAGTCGGTGGGAAAGCTGATTCGGCCCTGGGTAGTGACGGCAGTGAATGCGGGCGCTGCGTCGCCGATACGTGGCATGGAAGGTGTGGCGGCGGCCGGCTCTGCAGGAGCGGTCATGGCATATGGTCCCTTCTCAATGATTCCCGCGTGGTCAAGCTGGCTTCAGGATGAAGCCCATCGCGCGACCGTTCGTAGGGCCGATGGTCATCGGCCGGGCGCCGGTAGTCCCTTCCGCGATACGGATTATCTTGGTCCCCAATGTAACCGACTTTGTGCCCTTGGCAGTACGGCAGGTCGACAAGCAGTATCCATGTTGTCGTCGCTGGTTGTAAGGAAGGACAGCAACATGTCACCTAACGAGCCGATAACTGTGGCGGAAGAGGACAATTCGGCCGAACTGCGAGGATGGAAGTGGCCGAACACCGTTGCAGCCTGGGCTGCTGTCGTCGCCAGCGCCGCAGCGGTGGTCTTGGCCGTCGCGGTGGTCTTTTTCTCCGGGTTCTTCACCGGCACGTACTATGGCGACCGTTCAGGAGATGATGATTACATCACCAGCTATGAGGGCGGTTGCATTATCGGCCTCAACTGTGGCCCTATACGCCCCATACACCCCAGGCATCCCTGAGCAGGATACGGTATGCTGCAGCGGGATTCGTTGCCGCACACGATGAAAGCCGCGACCCCACGGCAGCGTTACGGCAGACGCATCGTTGATTGGGCGGCATAGATTCCATGACATTCTCGGCGTGTTGGCCGCAGCCCGCCCAGGTCGTCTTGCCACAACGCCGGCAGCGCACGGGATAACACATGGTGATTGCAGTCGTGACTGCCGGGCGCTAAGCCGTTGCGGCGGCTTTGCGCTCGGCGATCTTGGTGCGCACGGTGGCCATGTTGAGGGCTTTGATCTGGCCGATCAGGTTTTCCAGCACTGCCGGGGGCATCGCCCCTGACTGGCTGTGCACCAGGACGCCGTCGCGAAACGCCATGGTGGTGGGAACAGATCGGATGCCGGCGACTGCCGCCAGCTCTCGCTCAGCGTCGGTGTCGACCTTGGCGTGAACGATGTCGGGATGGTCCCGGGCGGACCGTTCGAAGACTGGCGCGAAGGCACGGCATGGGCCGCACCACGGCGCCCAGAAGTCGACGAGGACGATCGGATTTTCCAGGATCGTCGATTCGAAATCGGCGAAGGTGAGGTTCTTTACGGCCATTGCACACATCCTTTCTTGGGCCATGTAGTTCTCATTGGGCTGATCCCGATGTGGTACCGACGCCCGCATCAGCGAATTCGCAGAATGCGTCGTATGCGCGAGCGCCGTAGATGGTCGCCGGTCCCCCGTGCATGAGGATGGAGACACCGATGGCTTCGGCGGCCTCTTCTTTGGAGGCTCCGGCGCGGGCGGCCCCCTGGGCGTGCGAGGCGATACAGCCATCGCACCCGGCCACCACCCCGACAGCGACCGCGATGAGCTCTTTAACTTTTCGGTCCAATGCACCTGAGGTGAGCGCGGCGTTGCTCATCTCTGCGAATCCGCGGTAGACCCCGGGGATCATCTGTCGCAAGGCGCGGTGCTGAGGGTTGAGGCCATTGAGTACCTCGTGATGATGTTGGTGTTCGCTCATGACAGATATAATACATATACCCGTACGGGTATTCCGGGTCTGATCGTTTCGATGATAACCGGTCGGCCACATACCCCCTGGGGTAACATAGTTTCAGGTACGATCTGGAGGGACCAATGGTTGGTAACGAAGACAGCATCACAGCGGTGCTCAATCGGTTGCGCCGCGCCCAGGGACAACTCGCTGGGGTGATCGCGATGATTGAGCAGGGCCGTGACTGCAAGGACGTGGTCACGCAACTTGCGGCGGTTTCCCGCGCGCTTGACCGGGCCGGGTTCAAGATCGTCGCCGCCGGCCTGCGGGAGTGCATCAGCGGCAACAGCAGGGGCGGCACGCCGCCGTTGACGGAGGCTGAACTGGAAAAGCTGTTCCTGGCCCTGGCCTGAAATCACAGGCGAGGAAAGGGCCATCAGCAAGGTGATTCGACACCAGGGAGAAGTAGCAATGACATTAAGCCTGAGCACCGACCTTCACACCTCGTTTAGTGAGGCGGTCGAGCGGACCACGCAAGCCCTCGCCGATCAGGGTTTTGGCGTGCTGACCAAGATCGATGTGAAAGCCACGCTGAAAGAGAAGCTGGGCGAGGATATGGAGGACTATCTGATCCTTGGTGCCTGCAACCCGTCGCTGGCTCACCGCGCCCTGGATGTGGATCGACGGATCGGCCAATTGTTGCCATGCAACGTGGTAGTGCGAACCGATCCTGTCGGCCGCAGCGGCCGGGTGATCATCGAGGCGATGGATCCGCAAATAATGGTCCGGGTCGCCGGTCAGCCGGGTCTGCAGGAAATCGCCGATGAAGCTGCCGCCAAACTGCATGCCGCGATCAATGCAGTTGGTCACACCGCGCAGACAGGGTAGCGCTAACCGGGTCGGACAATGATCAACGGCGCTTGTGCGGATTGGGCAAGAGCGGAGCCCACCGAGCCCAACAGCATGCCGGGGAATCCGCCACGGCCGTGGCTGCCGACCACCACGAGTTGAGCGTGTTGGGATTCCTCGATGAGCCAGTGGGCCGGCTTGTCGCACACCAGCCGTCGCTGCACGTGCACGTCGGGATATTGTTCTTGCCAGCCCGCCAGGCGCTCGGCGAGGACTTCCTCGCCTCGGGTTTCGTAGTCCTGCCAGTCCATGCCGAGGATCGGGAAGACGGCAACATCGCTCCACGCGTGCAAGGCAACAAGGTCCACCCCACGACGTGACGCCTCGTCGAAAGCCAACTCGATAGCTCCTTCTGAAGCCGGCGACCCGTCAACGCCCACCAAGACCGGGGCTTTATCGTCTGCCGAGCCGTCATCGTTGTGGATGATCGCGACGGGACAGTGAGCATGGCGCACCACACCACTGCTGACAGAGCCCAGCAAAAACCTGCCCAGCGCCCCCATCCCCCGGCTGCCCACAAGGATCATTTGGGCCTGCGAGGAAGCGCCGATGAGCATCGGCACGACGGGCGAATGCACGACCTCGGTGTGTACGTCAGGTGCAGCGACTTCACCCATGATGGCCAAGGCGGTCTTGCGTGCTTGTTCGATGACGTCGCGAGCGTTGGCCTCCCAGGCCTCGGCGATCTCTACTTGCCTGGAAGGCGCGGGCCAGTCAGGGATTGGGGCGACGACGTGCATCAGGGTGATCGTCGCCGCACGCATCAGCGCTTCACGGCTGGCGAAGCGTATGGCGGCATCCGATTCCGCCGACCCGTCAACACCGACCAGTATTCCGTATTTGGTTGCTAGCGCAGACATTTTGCAGCCCTCCGAATCCGAGCGTGGTGACGTCATCTGCTGTGCTCTTGGTGCCCAAGCCGCGTGATCTGATCTCTGCCGGGCAGCACGGCGACCAACGGCGTTCTAAACCTACGTACGTCATGGCAGGAAGCGTACAAACCTCCCGATGGTGAAGGCTGGGGCCGAAGGCCCATTTCCTCGAGGACCAACGGCCCTGGCACTCCGCTGTGAAATCCATAGCGTTGAGATGGAATGCCTTGGAGTTCCGCCGTTAGCGCCCAGCACGGCCGTTGACTTGCCCGCTAAGGAATGAGGGATTTGCCGATGGGCACCCATTGGCTGGTGATGGACATCTCGGGCGATGGCGCCGCCCCATTCAGCACCCGGGTGGCCGGGGCTGGCCGGCACCTGCCGCCAACACATCTCACCACAGACGAATTGATGTCCACCACGAAGCACCACACGCATATCGACCTGGAACGGTTGACAGGCATACATGAACGCCGCGTCTCGCTCGGAGACGAGGACTCCTATAGCTTGGCGACTTCGGCGGCGTTCGACTGCCTTGCTAAGGCGCAGCAGGACCCCGCATCGGTTGAAGTGGTAATCAACTGCAGCATCACAAAGTTTCGCGGCGGCCTCACCCAGTGGCTGGAGCCGCCGATGAGCAGTGCCGTCGCCCATGCGATCGGCGCTGACAAAGCGACGACTTTCGACATCTCCAACGCGTGTGCGGGAATGCTGACCGGTGTCACGGTGCTCAACAACTGGATTCGGCAGGGAACCGTCAAGCGGGGGCTGGTGGTCAGCGGCGAGTACATCTCCCCGCTCGGCCAGAATGCGGCCCAGCACATTCGCAGTATCATGAGCAAAGAACTCGCGTCACTGACGCTTGGTGACGCGGGTGCGGCGCTTCTGCTCGAGCGCGCCCCCACTGGATCGGGCGGGATCCGCCTCGCCGGCTTCACTACCGTCGCCGACTACAGCAGACTCTGCCTAGCGTATCCGAAGGGCCACGATCCGGGTGCCCGAATGTTTACAGATTCTCGGGCTATTCATCGTGCGGCAATTTCGAACACCCCGCTGCTGCTGCAGGAAGTCCTTGATGCAGTGGGTATTTCGATCCACGACATCGACCACGTGATCACCCATCAAACCTCAGCACGCGCCATCCGCAAAGGCATGGCGGCGATGTCCGCCTCGTTCGGCGAGACCCCTCGCCACGATGCGGTAATCACGGTGGACCGATACGGCAACACCGCTTCGACAACTCATACGGTGGCCCTTATCGAAGAACTCGAAGCCGGGAACATCCAGCCAGGTGAGACCGTGGCGCTGATCGCGTTGGCGTCGGGTCTGGAAATCGGCGTCGTTCTGCTCACTCTGGACGAAGATCTGGTGAAGCGCTATGGGCACAATAATTAAACGGCTCAATATCACCAGTGGCAGTTGGCGTACTCGTCACAGTGCGCTGCACCTGGCCGTCACGGCGGCGCAGAAATGTTTGCAAGGAGCTGAGCAAGACCCCAACGACGTCGACCTTCTGGTCAACGCCGGAATCTACCGTGAGCGGAATCTGGGGGAACCCGCGCTTGCCGCGCTCATCCAGGAGGACATCGGCGCCAATGTCGAAGATCCGCATGCCGGCGCACACGGCACGTTTTCCTTCGACATCGCCAACGGCACCTGCGGCGTGCTCACCGCACTGCAGGTCGTCGACGGATTCCTTCGGTCGCATACCGTCGACTGCGCCCTGATTGTGGCCAGTGATGTGGATCCCGGCCACGGAATGAGCGAGCACTTCCCGTTCGCACCGGTCGGTGCGGCACTGCTGTGCGGTCGGACCGGCGACGGCGACGGTCTAGGTCAATTCCACTGGGCAAACCTTCCCGACGATGGCGAGAACTTTCGCGCCACAATCGGACTCGGCGACGCACGTAATGTGCTTCGATTCAACGGATCCGTGAAAAAGGAGCAGCAATTCGCTACCGCCGCAGCCGAAGCGGCGTATGGCTGCCTCGCTAAGTCCGCACTCGGACTTGACGAGGTTGACGCGATCGTCGCGGCTCCGGCTCTTGCCGGCTACCGCACCGAGCTGGCCACCCAGCTCGGCGTTCCGGTCGAACGGATCACCATCGCAGCAGACGAAAAAATCCATACCGCCTCACTCGTGGCGGCACTTGACCGCTGCACTGGTCGATTTCCAGCAGGCGCCCAGGTGCTACTCATCGTTGCTGGCGCAGGGATTACCGCCGGTGCAGCGCTCTACCGCCAGCCCCTTGAGTCGTCGCGACAGGAGCTCAATGGACTTTCGGCCCACCAGGCTAGTGGCGTACTGCCCTTCCGGCCGCATTCGCTGTGCCCACACGATAGAAGCACATCGTGACGGCAGGAGCAGCTGATGAAAGCCAAGGTCGGCGATTGGTTGGTCGTCAAGGGCAGGACCAACGAACAGCAGGGGCACCGCGGGATGATCACCGCAGTGCACGGTGCGAAAGGCCTGCCGCCCTACGTGGTCCGATGGCTCGACACCGGCCATGAGGCTCTCGTGTTCCCAGGACCTGATGCGATCGTCATCACTAGCGCGGAACAGGAGGCCGCCGACGAGCAGGTACGGTCACGGCTCGCATCGGTACAAGCGGCAATCATGAAACGTCCGGCCGGACAAGTTTAGACGGGCCGAAATGAGACGCACCACAACCAAGCGGAGACGCCCACGCATTCCCGAGCATCAGCAGTTAACTCGATTGCAGGTGTACATCGTGGCATCGTCGTTATTGCCCTGGGCCCTTTTGCGTCACCGGCGTAGCAGGTACCGACGGAATTCGTCAGCGCCCCAGACGACGAACGGGAAAGGCAACAGCACCAGCAGATCGATGGGCGCAGGAGCCTCGGTGCTCAGCAGGGATTGCATGGTTGGGGCATAGACGAATACGGCGGCCAGTACGATTTCGGCGGCGATGCCGGCAAGCAGGTACCTGTTGCTGAACACCCCCACTGACCACAGTGAGGTTCGCTGAGTCCGCACCGCAAAGGCGGTGCCGATCTGCCCCATGACCATGCCGAGAAAAGTCATGGTGGTCGCTTGCCGGTAAACATGATGCAGCGGCGTACCGACATCGACCGAGACGCCTGGGCGCCAGCCGGACTTCAGTAGAACGTAGAAGTAGCCACCCATCGACAAGGCGGCGACGATCACGCCAAGAAACAACCACGCGCGCAGCAGCATTGGCACCCGAATCACACCTTCGTTGCGTAGCCGCGGCGGACGCTCCATGATCCCGGGTTCGGCCGGATCACGGCTGAGCGACAGCGCCGGCAGTGTTTCACTGCCGACGTCGAAAGCCAGTATTTGCATGATTGTCAGCGGAATCGGAATAGTGCCACCGCTAAGCGCAAACACCAGGAACGGAACCGTATCCGGAACCGCATGCGCAAAGATGTAGATGATGAATTTGCGGACGTTGTCGTAAATGCGCCGGCCCGCTTGCACCGCGCTAACGATCGAGCTGAAGTTGTCGTCGGTGAGGACCATGGTCGCGGCCTCCCGCGCGACATCGGTGCCGGAAAGCCCCATCGCCACACCGATATCGGCGCGGCGCAGCGCCGGCGCATCGTTGACTCCGTCACCGGTCATAGCGACGACATGGCCGTCACTGCGCAGCGCCTCGGCTATGTGCAGCTTGGCTTCCGGCGATGCCCGGGCGAAGATCACCTCTGGCTGCTCACGGATCAGGGCGGCTAGCTGATTCTCGTCGAGTTGCTCGAATTGTGCGGCAGTGACCACCGTCGGGTCTGGGCCGGTAATGCCGACGCGCTCCGCGATGGCCGCAGCGGTCAGCGGATGATCGCCGGTGATGACGATGATGCGGATACCCGCCGTGTGGCACTTCGCGACCGCATCAGCGACGCCCGGTCTGGGCGGATCCAGCATCGCGACCAGACCAGCAAGGCACAGACCCTGCTCGGCCGTGGTTCGTTGGTGCGGCGGCCTCTTCTTCGGCGGTAACTCTCGCTGCGCGAAGCCGAGGACGCGCAATCCCTGCGCGGCAAAGGCGTTGACAGCATCTTCTGCGCCGCGCCGTCGCGCTTCGTCGAGCGGCTGCGGTCGACCGTCACCGTCAAGGATGTGGCTGCACCGCGGTAACAGCGCCTCCGGCGCGCCCTTGGTATGCACGGCAGACGACCCGTCCTCGGACCGGTCGATCGTCGACATCAACTTCACTTCGGGGTCGAAGTGGAATTGCCAGCGGCGGTGGCCTTCTCGTGCTGCAGCATCCGTCTCGGCGCCGAGAATGCGGGCTGCCGCCAGCACCGCGATCTCGGTCGGATCGCCGACCGGACCCTGAGGATCGTCTAGCCGAGCGTTATTGCAGCTGGCTGCGATCAGGCCCAGCGACCGCAACGGCGGGGACGATGAAGTGTCCACCCGACCGTCGGGATGATCAGGGTCGAGCCCGATTCGGCCCGCGGCCGTCCATACCGCGGCTGGGGTCATGCGGTTCTGGGTGATGGTGCCAGTTTTGTCGGTGCAGATCACGTCGGTACAGCCCAGAGTCTCCACCGCGGAGAGTCGTTTAACCAGTGCGCCGCGATTCGCCAACGCCCGCACCGCCACCGCTAATGCCAGGGTGATAACCGGCAACAACCCCTCGGGCACCATGCCGGCCAATAGGCCCGCCGCGAAAACCATCGAGTTGATCAAGGTCAAGTGCGCAGCAAGCGTCGCCATCGGGATGAACGACAACGCGAGCATGACCGAAACTGCGGCGATCAGCCAGGCTGCCCGCCTGACTTGACGCTCCAGCGGGCTGGGATCAGGCTTGACACGTTCAGACAATGCGGCGATACGGCCGATCTCGGTGGCCATACCAGTGGCGAACGCAACCCCTCTGGCCTCACCGCCAGTGCAGCTGGTTCCGCTGAACACCAACTCATGTGCGCTCAGCAACGGCACATTCACATCCACCATCGCAGCCGACCGCAGTGTGGGCACCGATTCGCCGGTCAGCGCTGACATATCGACCTCGATGGCACCCGCCAGCAGCCGGATATCGGCGGCGATCCGATCTCCCTCCTCGATCACCACGATGTCGCCGGGTACCAGTTGCGTTGCGTCGATTTCGACGACTGCGCCGTCACGAACGACCTTGGCCCGTTGCGGCAAGTATTTGGCCAGCGCCTCCACCGCCCGCTCCGCCTGCAGTTCCTGCACGAAAGAGAAGGCGGCGTTCAGCATGATGATCACCACCACGGCGGCCGCCACTACATGTGAGCCGACGATCACCAACAGTCCGGCGGCCACCCACAGCAGCAACGCCAGTGGGTGGGTCAGCTGACGCACTAACGCCTGGGGCCATTCGCGGCCACGGCGGCGCTGCAACTCGTTCGGCCCGTACTGCAACAGGCGTCGCTTCGCCTCGGTCTCCGACACCCCTTTGGGGGTGCTGCGCAGGTCACGCAGCAACAGATCAGCAGCCTCTTCGGGGTCGAGCGCGGCCGGGGAAACCCACTCGTGGTGTTGGCTTCGCACTTCGCCATCCTGTCAACGGCCCCACCGGCAGAACAGGAGCCGACGGACGCATTAGTGAGGGACCTTCGCCCCTGCATTGACGGGACTTACGGATGTGCTCGAGTTACGCGTGGCGCGGACTACGCGAATGTGAATTCCCGGCTGGGTTCGGGACCGAACTGGAAACGACGGCCCGTGATCGACTCCGGAACAACGCGAACCCAATGCAGCTTCAACGTCGCAATCCACGGCAGCAGCTGTGCCCGCTCAGCCTCTTCGATCTCTTCACTAGTACGGAGCATGTGGGCCGCGCCCTTCACGATGACGCTCCAGCCTTTCACGGCATCATGGTCGTCGGCCTCGAAGAGAACGTGATTATTGATTGCGGTGCTGACCAACTTGGTGCCCTCGGCAGTACGAAACAACACCGTGCGGCGCTGGACAACGAAGTTGACCGGAAAGATCTCGGGCTCGCCGTCGACGCTCGTAACGAGACGCCCTAACGCTGTGCTTGCCAACCGATCCCAGCATTCTTTTACCGACAGGATCGTCACGGGTTCAACGGTCGTCATCTGGCTCACGATAGGACGGCGCTGGGCGGCTTGGAAGCGTCGTTCGTCCTTTATGTGAGGGACTTCCGGCTCTGTTCACCGGCACAACCAAGGACGCACAGTGACGTGGTGGAGCACCTGTCAGCGCTGGACGCAAGTTTCCTGGAGGCCGAGAACTCCGATCCCCATGTGAGCCTGGCGATTGGCGCCGTGTCGATCCTGGCCGGCCCGGTGCCGCGGTACGACGACCTGGTCTCAGCCTTCGCCGAACGGGTACGGGCGATTCCCCGGTGCACGCAGATGCTGCACACCCATCCGCTCGATCTCGGCTCACCCGAGTGGGTGCAGGACCCACACTTCGACATCTCGCATCATGTGCACCGCGTGGCGTTGCCGGACCCGGGCGATGATGCCGAACTGTTCCAGATGGTCTCGACCGTCATGCGGCATCGGCTCGACCGGGAACGTCCGCTCTGGGACTGCTGGATCATCGAAGGCCTCACCGACAACCGGTGGGCCGTCCTGGTAAAACTTCATCACTGCATCGCCGACGGCATCGCCACCACAGAGCTGCTGGGCAAGCTCAGCGACGACGGCTTAGGTTCTGGGAGCGATAGTTTCGCGAAAAATATTCGTGCCGCCAAACAGTCCGATGAGCTTGCGCTGCGCTTGCCGCCGATGACCAGGAACCCCGTGACCTGGCTGGGCGGCATCTGGCGGACGGCGGTCGCCGCGGCTGCTGCCGCCGAACACGCCGCGGTGGGCGTGGCTGAGCTGACGGCCAGTCTGCTGAGCTCACCGCCCGAATCGTCGCTGACTGGACCGGTGACAACGATGCGGCGCTACAGCGCGGCGAGGGTTCGCCTGGTCGATATGGAGAAGGTCTCCCGAGCCTTTGGGGTGACACTCAACGATGTGGCGCTGTCGGCGATCACCGACAGCTACCGCAAGCTTCTGCTCAGCCGCGGTGAACAGCCCCACCGTGATTCGCTGCGCACCCTGGTTCCAGTGTCGGTCCGGTCGATGAAGGACTTCCTAAGAACCGACAACCGGGTCTCGGCGATGCTCCCGTTACTGCCCGTTGACGAGGCAGACCCCGTTAAGCAATTGGAACTGGTGCACTCCCGGCTAGCGACCGTCAAATCTAGCGGTCAGCGTGAAGCCGGCAACACGTTCGTAGCGGCGGCTAACGCTATCCCATTTGCACTGTGGGCATGGACGGTTCGACTAGTGACCCGGCTTCCGCAACGTGCAGTCGTTACTGTGGCAACTAACGTGCCAGGTTCCCGGCGTCGGCAGCAGCTGATGGGTCGTGAGGTGCTGGAAGTCCTGCCGGTACCGCCGATTGCTCTTGGCCTGCGTACCGCCATCGCGATGGTGAGCTACGCCGATAGTTTTGTCTTCGGCATTACCGCTGACTATGACACTGCGCCTGACATCGACCAACTCGCCGCAGGCATCGAGCAAGCGGTGGCGCAGCTGGTGGACGTCATCCCGATACGTCGACGCAAACATCAACGCGTCAAGAAAGTTCAAAGCGCATAGCCACTATGCCTCAATTGCCCAGCTCTCCCCCGCAAGCGGGTGGGGGTACCTCCCACTTGTGGGGGCGTGCCCCCACCTCATCGCGCTATCGGGCTCTGCATCGTCGCCGGGCTAGCCTCAATTGCCCAGCTCCTCTTCATCGCGCTATCGCGCTCTGCATCGTCGCCGGGCTAGGAGAATTCGATCGTGCGGCCGGGCATGAGGGATTGCACTCGGCCGCGGTATTCAATGTCGATTGCGTTGGTCTGTTCGGAATCCGAGCTGATTTTCGCTTCGCGTCCGCTGACCTGCAGATGCAGACGATGCCCACGGTACCTTAGCGAAAAGGATAGGTTTCCAAGCCCTTCGGGCCACAGCGGATTGAGCACGATGCGGTCGGCGCGGAATTCCAGGCCGGTGAAGCACCGCTGCAGCAGATCGATGCTGCCGGCCATGGCCGCCAGGTGAATGCCCTCGAAAGTGGTACCTTTTTGGACGTCTGCGACGTCGGACAGCAGGACCTGCCGAAAGTACTTCAGGGCCTGATCGCGGTCGCCGCGGGCCAAAACCCAGGAATGCACGATGGCACTCAACGTGGATCCGTGTGAGGTGCGAGATTGGTAGTAGTCAATGGTTTTCGGGATCTGGTCAGGGGTAAACCGGTAGCCGAGCCGGTCAAATAATTCACGTAGTTCGTCGGAGGAGAGCAGGTAGAACAGCATCAGCACGTCGGCCTGCTTGGCTGCTTTGTAGTTGTTGACGTCGTCGTTCTCGGCCTCCAGAATGCGGTCCAGACGGCCGATGCTGCCGTACCGCTGGCGATACGCGTCCCAATCCAGCTCAGCCAGTAGCTCGTAGCCCTCGAATTGGCTTATTACGCCCTCATGAAATGGCACGAACATGCGTCGGCTCACGTCATCCCACAAGGCAAGTTCGCGACCATCCACCTCAAGCCTGTCCAGCAGATCGAGCCGATCCGACAACGGCAGTAGCTCAAGCGCTTCCATTGCGTGCACAATGACCCAAACCGCCATCACGTTGGTGTAGGCGTTGTTGTCGATGCCATCGTAAACCCGGCCCGGGTAGCCCGAATGGAACTCGTCGGGTCCGATGACCCCGCGGATCACGTAGCGCTTCCGCGCGGTGTCGAAGCTGGCTAAGCTTGCCCAGAAGCGTGCGATGTCGGTCAGCATTTCCGCTCCGTAGTCGATCAGGTAGTCGACATCGCCGCTCACCTGGTAGTACTGCCACACGTTGTAGGCCACGGCAATTCCGCTGTGGTGGGCACGTGCGCTGGGATCGGGATTCCATCTGCCCGAGCGCGGGTTCAGGTGCAGCTGCGGGCTTTCCTCACGACCGTCACTGCCGGATTGCCAGGGAAACATCGCGCCGGTGTAGCCGGCTTCGGTGGCAGCTCGGCGGGCCTGCGGCAGTCGCCGATAGCGATACTGCAGCAGGGATCTGGTCACCGTCGGGAAATGAATGTTCAGCACCGGAAAGACGAACAACTCGTCCCAGAAAATGTGGCCGCGGTAGGCCTCACCGTGCAGTCCGCGCGCGGGCGCTCCGACGTCTAGACCAGCAATGTTCGGTGACAGGGTTTGCAGCAGATGCAGCAGATGCAGGCGCACGATCCGCAGTTCGTCGGGGTTGTTGCCAATGTCGATGTTGAATCGTTCCCACAGATGTTCCCACAAATGTGAGTGGCCCTGCAGCAGTTGGGCGAACCGGCCGAGACGCTGCAACTGCCGCTCAGCTTCGTCCGCTGGTTCGGATACCGACAGATCGCGTCCGGTAACGATCGCGGCGATCTTTTCCAGCGTCACCGATTGCCCGACCGCCAGGTCGATCGCGACGTCATGACCAATGCGGGCCACCTCCTGCACCAGCTGGTAATCCGCCTGCACCGATTCCTCGTCACGCCACAAAGTGGCGCGCACCGCCACCGCAACGGGGATTTGGGAGTGCACCGTGGCTGCCTCCAAAAGTGCTGACTCACTAGATAACTCGCGCAGCCGCGTAACCTTTAGGTGCTTGCTTGATAGGTTGCGATAGCGTTCGACTAACCGGTTCTCGACGTCTCCGTGTATGGCGGATCGAAATTCGAGCGTCCCCGACCAACTTTCGGCGGTCACCGTGGTCTCGAACGCGGCCACATGGGGCAGATGTATGGCCACGAATCTGCGCTGGGTCACTGCGGTGGTGCGATCTGCGGCATCACGGAATCGAAACTGGCGAATCACAACGGCCCGACGCAAATCGAAGGTTTGCGAATAGGATAAGACTTCGACGTCATCGATGTTGAACCACGGTCCGGCGTCGATCCGGAATGTTAACGGTAGCCAGTTGGGCAGGTTCACCAGGCTTTCGTTGGTGACATTGTGACCGGCGATCTGATCGGTGAGCCGGTTGTAGATGCCGGCGGCGTAAGTACCCGGATAATGAATGTTCCCCGCCGTCGATTCCGGCGCGCAGCCGCGGGTAGCGAAATAGCCGTTGCTTATGGTGCATAGCGCTTCGCGCAGCGGTTCATCGTGAGGGTCATAGCGTTCGAAAGTGATCGACCAAGGGTTGTTGGATTCGTCGTGCTCGACGGTGATGTCGTGCGCCAGCCGCTCGATGAATTCGCGGACCGCGTGGGGACCGTCAAGGGCAAACCGGGCGCTCGACGGCCGGTCACCGTCCTCGCCGTGTCGTACCACGATCCCAATGCCGTCATGTCGCACCGCGTCGAAGACGTCCTCGTCGGTAAGGTCGTCACCGAGGTAAATCGGCAACACCGAATCGGATTCGGCGATCCTACGCAAGATCCATTCCAGCGCTTTCCCTTTGTCCCACGCAATGTTGGGCCGCAGCTCGATCACCTTGCGTCCGTTGGTGACCCGAAGGCCGCTGCGCTGCCCGACGGTGTGCACCGTCGCAGTCACCTCACGCACCACCCCGGGCGCGGCGTTGCGGTAATGAACGGCCACCGCGTACCGCTTATGCTCGACGCGGACGCCGTCGAGGAGCTCAAATCGGTCGCGTAATTCGACCGCCGCCACGTCGAGCACACCGATGGCTGTTTCAGCGGTCTCGATGTGGTGGTGGGTGCCGTCGGGCGCTGTCAGCTCAAAGCCGTGGCTGCCCGCGTACCAAATACCGGGCAGCCCGACCCGAGGCGCCAAATCGGCGAGGTCGCGCCCGCTGAGCACCGCGACATCACACTGTGTGGCCAACACCTTAAGCGCGTCTGCGGCACCGTCGACCAGCGAGGCGGAGTCGGGGTCGTCAACAATGGCAGACAACGTGCCGTCGAAGTCTAGGAGTACCGCTGGTCGTCGCATGGCCATCACCGTGGCGATTTGACCGTAGGACTGCAGCGCATCGGAAAGCGTTGACATCCGCCGATCTCCGCAGCGCACGCTGATTTCGACGAAGTCGGTCACCACAATATCGGCCCCGTTTCGGCGCAGCTCGTCGGCATTCCCCACTCGATCGACCCCGACGACCAAGGCGAAGCCGCCATCGCGGCCGGCGCTTGCCCCGGCTTCGGAGGACTCCACGACGACGCAGCGGCGGGGCGACGCATCCAGTTGCCTCGCGGTCTCCAGCAAAACGGCCGGATCCGGTTTGCCGGGGCAACTGAGTTGTCCATCAACGTCAGCGACATGAACAGTGAAGATGTCGCCAATACCGGCTGCGGCCAACACCTCTCCGCAACTGGGGCCCGACGAGTAGGCACCCGTGCGGATACCGACATCGTGTAACCTACGCACCAGCGCAATCGTGGAATCGAACACCAGCGAGTCGTCGATCCGGGAAGCATCTGTTACGACGCTGTCGACGTCGAAGATCACCGCGTCGTAGTAGCGCGGATCGATTATCACCGGCACCGTCACGACCACCGCCAGGGACTGCACAGCTAGTGAATTTCCAACACATCGTCGAGGGGCCGTCGTGGTGTTGCCGCGGGCAGCTCTTCCATCGGCGGCGCTATACCGACGCGGATCAACACTTGTGGCTCCCCGCGTTCCCCGATGAGCCCGCGCACGATGTCGCGGCTCTCGTCCAACTCGATCAGATGGGTCAGCGTGCAGGTCGCCATGCCGGCCATCGTGCATTCCAGTAGCACGGTGGATAAGACTTCGCCACAGCCTAATACCTCCGCCCGGCTGTCCTCGGCAGTGGACAACACCAGGATCTTCGACCAATCGACCGCGACCTCGACACGACGCTCGGCATTGCTGCGGGCAGGAAAGTCCCGAGCCACATCGACCCGCTGCCGTTCCAAGACGGATGGTAGCGCGTCTGGGGGCACACCCTCTGCCAGTGCGAATGGTGATGTCCACCATTGCAGTTCGGCGTGATACGACACGTCGTCGCGGCGCAGCGCCTCGGTCAGCTGGGAGGCTTCGGCCAGTTGCGGCCGCAGCTCGTCAGCGAGCACATCGAGCATCGCGATGCTCTCGTCCATACTGCTGCGCAGCACCGGCTCAAACGACGCCCAGTATGTCGGGAGACCTAGCGGAAGCCGGTCAGTTCGCCGTTGCAGAATCGCCTCTGCGCGTTTGCGCTGAGCGTCGGTGACGAATTCGAGGGGGCTGAATTCAACCGATGCCAAATGATCTCGGTTGTTCGGGTTGGGGAAGCGATCGATGTTGGCCTGCCAACCGGCCGCCACCATGGCGATGCGCAGGTGATCGAGCACCGCGCCGCAACTGATGATCGCTTCGCGGCCGGAACGGTCGGTGCTGCGCACCCACCGGCGCGGATCAACGAAGAGGCGCAACACGGCGCCCTCGAGAACCCATCGCCAGGGCTGGCTATTGTGCACCGACGGCGCCCGGCATGCCAGCAGCAGTGCCTTCTTTACCACCCCGATATCCAGCACGGTTTGGGGCATGTCACATCCTTCGCGTCGGTCTAAGGTCGACCCTAGCCAGCGCAGCGGGCGCCGCTAGAGTCATTAGTCCCGGCCGCGCCACCATTCACCCATCGATGCGGCAAGGACCTTCGGCCCTGCAGGTAGTGACCTTCACCGCACCGACTGTGGCCCTCCGGCGCTACGCCCAGTGCTCGCGTGGGCACAGGATCGTGCCATGGAACGGGCCCCGGGGATTACCGCTCAGATCACTGGACCGTGTACGGGGTCCATGAGCCCATATGCCGAGATACGGGAAACACACACCGGTGTCGTCGTGCTCGTGGGTGACAAAGCGTACAAGGTGAAGAAACCGGTGGCGACCGATTTTTTGGATTTCAGCACCGCCGACCGCCGTCAGCGGGCCTGCGCCCGGGAAGTCGCGCTCAACAGCCGGCTGGCACCCGAAAGCTACCTTGGCATTGCGCACTTGAGCGACCCCACCGGCGGTCCCGCTGAGCCCGTTATTGTCATGCGGCGCTACCCTGACTCGTGTCGGCTGGCCACCCACGTCAAATGCGGCACTGCGGTGCGGGGTGAGCTGGCCGATATCGCGGAAGTACTCGAAGTCTTTCACAGCCGTGGGCCCCGTACGCGGGAGGTGGACTCGCAGGGCGAGGTTGGCGCGGTCAGCGCACGCTGGCAAGAAAACCTCGCGGAATTGAAGCATGCCGCCGGTATCGTGGTGCCGGCCGAATTGATCGCAGAGGTCGAATCTCTGGCGACAAGATACATGTCCGGTCGTGCGGCACTGTTTGGCCGGCGCATCGCTGACGACCGTATCGTCGACGGGCACGGCGATCTGCTGGCCGATGACATCTTCTGCATGCCCGACGGCCCGGTGCTGCTGGATTGCCTCGACTTCGACGATCGTCTGCGCTATGTCGACCGCATCGACGATGCGGCGTTTCTGGCGATGGATTTGGAGTTCCTCGGACGCAGCGACCTCGCCGACTATTTCCTCGATACTTACAGCCGCTGTGCCAACGACCATGCCCCGGCTTCGCTGAAGCACTTCTACATCGCCTATCGCGCACTGGTGCGGGCCAAGGTCGACTGCGTGCGGTTCGCGCAGGGAAGCCCTGATGCCTCGGCGGACGCGTCACGTCATTTGTTGCTGGCGCTCGAACACCTCGCGGCGGGAGCGGTCCGGCTGGTCCTCATCGGTGGCGCACCCGGGACCGGCAAGACCACTCTCGCCCATTCGCTTGCCGATCGTGTTGGCGCAGAGGTCATCTCCACCGACGCGGTGCGGCGCGAGCTGCAGCAGCAGGGCACGATCGACGGCGAAGCCGGCCTCCTCGATGAGGGTCTCTATCGGCCGGACCAGGTTGCTGCCGTGTACCACCACGTCATCGCGCGCGCACGCATCGCCTTGGCCGGTGGGCGATCGGTGATCTTGGACGGCACCTGGCGAGATCCCCGCCAGCGCCAGCTAGCCCCAACGCTGGCTAGCCAGACCGCATCGACGCTGCTCGAGATCGTCTGCTGGACGTCAGCGGATACAGCGGTTGAACGGGTACGGGGCAGGACCGCGGGCGCCTCGGACGCGACCCCGCGGATCGCCCGGGCGCTGGCCATCCGCGACGACACGTGGGACGCGGCACACCCCATCGACACCAGCCAACCGTTGAACGACTGTACCGACCAAGCCGAAAAACTGTGGCACAACGCGCATTAGGGACTCCCATCGATTGCGGAAGAGAGCTAACACGATGCAAGCCAACAACTATGTCCGTAACATCTCGAGCCTGCGAATCACCGACGCGGAGGAAGCCGGCGGCAAAGGAGCCAATCTGGGTGAGCTCGTCGCCGCCGGGCTGCCGGTCCCGCCCGGCTTCGTGCTGATGCGCGCCGGTTACCTCGACTCCATGAAAGCAGGCGGAGTCGAGACCGAACTTAGCGCGCTTCATCAGGAGGCCTTGGCGCACGTCGACAGCACCGCCCGGCTGGCCGAGCTGTGCGGCCGGATGCAGAAGCTGGTGACCAAAGCCGGTGTGAGCAACGATACCCGGGATGAATTACTGACCGCATACCGGCTCCTTGGGTCGAACTCCGTTGTGGCCGTGCGGTCCTCGGCTACCGGAGAAGACAGCCGCGACGCCTCATTCGCCGGTATGAACCGGACCCTGACCAACGTGATCGGAGAGGACGCCCTCGTTGAGGCAGTTCAGCAGTGCTGGCAGTCGCTATTCACCCCACGCGTGATCACCTACCGAGCGGGCCGCAGCTTCACGTCCGATCCCGCGATGGCCGTCGTCGTGCAACAGATGATTGTCGCCGACACCGCGGGCGTGGCCTTCACCAATGATCCGAGCACCGGCGCGCAGGACCATGTTGTTATCGAAGCCGCATTCGGGCAAGGCGAAGTTGTGGTGTCGGGCAAAGTGGAACCCGACACCTATGTGGTGGCCAAAGACACGCTGCAGGTTCTCCACACCCGTGTCGGGTACCAAGCGTTCAAGATCGTCCGCGGACCCGACGGCCATGACACCACTGTCGAGCTGGACCGCGCGAGCGCCGAAACCCGGGTCCTCGACGACGATGCCTTGCGGCGTATCGCCGAGCTGGCGATCGCCACTGAACAGCACAACGGCTGCCCGCAGGACGTCGAGTGGGCTATCTCCTCGGGCGCCACTTGGCTGGTGCAAGCCAGGCCAATAACCACGCTGCCACACCCCGCTGAGAGGGATCATGCGGTGCTGGTCCGCGGGCTACCCGCCGCGCCGGGGACAGCATCGGGGAAGGTGCGGGTGCTGCTGGCACCGCAGGTCGGCGACCACTTGCTCGACGGCGAGATCCTGGTGGCTCCGATGACAAATCCGGACTGGCTGCCAACCATCCGGCGGGCAGCTGGGCTAGTGACCGACACCGGCGGAATGACTTGTCACGCCGCAATTGTGGCGCGTGAGCTTGGCGTTCCGTGCGTTGTCGGGGCACGCACCGCGACCACCGAGCTGCGTGACGGCATGCTGGTCACCGTCGACGGAACGCACGGCCAAGTCATCGCCGGCCAAGTCGCGAAAACCCCGCAGATCACGGTCGTGGATCGGTCGGCAGCGCCCGTGAATGCAGCCGAAGTCACGGGCACCAAGGTCTACGTCAACCTGGCGATGCCAGATACCGCCGACGGGGTCGCGGCGCAAGACGTCGACGGCGTTGGCTTGCTGCGCGCCGAATTCATGCTGACCGAGGCGCTGTCGGGTCGACACCCGCGCGATCTCATCGTGCGTGGGGAGCAGGATCAACTGGTCGACGCGATGGTCGCGTCGGTAGCAAGGGTCGCGGCCGCGTTCACCCCGCGACCGGTGATCTATCGGGCAACCGACTTCCGCAGCAACGAATTCCGCGGTTTGCGCGGCGGCGAGAACTACGAGCCGGTCGAACACAACCCGATGATCGGCTACCGCGGCTGCTATCGCTACATCAAGGAACCCGAACTGTTCGCGCTAGAGCTGCAAGCCCTGGCCCGCGTCCGTGAGCAATACCCCAACGTGCATCTGATGATTCCGTTCGTGCGCACCCGGTGGGAACTCGAGCAATGCCTGACCCTAGTGGACGCCAGCCCACTGGGCCGGCAACGCAGTCTGCACCGGTGGGTGATGGCAGAAGTGCCTTCGGTGGTGCATTGGTTGCCACAGTACGTCGGGATGGGTATCGACGGGGTATCCATCGGCAGCAACGACCTGACCCAGTTGATGCTCGGCGTGGACCGCGATTCCGATGTCTGCGCCGAACTGTTCGACGAATCAGATGCGGCGGTGCTTGCTGCGATCGGCCACATCATCACCACCGCATGCAGACTCGGAATCACATCCTCGCTGTGCGGGCAGGCGCCCTCAACGAACCCGGCATTCGCCGAGCACTTGGTGCGCATGGGCATCACATCCGTGTCGGTGAACCCTGATGCTGCCGGTGCAGCACGGCGCGCTGTCGGCGCAGCCGAACGCCGGTTGCTGCTCGAGTCGGCGGTGCGGCGCCGCGACGGGTGATCGGTTGCTGCACAGCGACTGGGGCCACGACGTCGCGTCTCGAGTCGACCTCAAGCACCTGGCGGGTTGGCAAGAGCACTCTCCCGACTCGTGGCACGGCCGGTGTAACCATCACAGTTGTGCCCCACGATCAACAACGGACAGTCAGTGTCGTGCAGCACACTGCGGCCAGCGGGGCTGCCGGCTTCGTTCGCATGGACCAGACCGTCCGAGCCGACGACGACGAGCTTCACCGATCGAGCATGCTCGGCCAGATAATCGACGATAGTGCCCTGCAATGTCACGGGACGAATGTCCGCGTCCGGATAGCGTCGAATCCATGGCGCCAACTGGCGATCCAGCCGACCGCGAGCCGTGGTCAAGGCCCGCAGCGGTGCTCGCCGCACTCGAGCCTCCGCCGACGCGGTCGAACCCACCCCCTTCCGGGCGAATTGAAGCGATCCACATGCCCCGACACAGATCATCGCCGCCGATCGTGATGCCCGTGTGAGCACGGTGGCTGGGTGTCCATGCACGATCTCCACCTCGATCTTGACCGGCTCCCCAGATGCCTCGACGGCCATGATCGCGTAGCGAACGGCGTTCTCGGCGGTGGCGAGCTTGTGGGCGATACTGTCCGGGTCTGCGCGGACCATGCCGCGTGGATCGATGGCGTAGAGCAACCGGAGGGGATGTTGCGTGCAACTGCTTCATCGATGCCCCAGAGAGCCGCGGCGACTGCAGCTTTAGAGCCGTCGATACCAACGACAACCGATTCTGGCGGATCAGAATCCTGCATGCTCAGCTCCCACGTTCAATTGAAAACCGTGGCGCTTCTGGGGTGCGCTCTGGTTGAAATTATCGAGTTCTCTGCCGCGCCATTCAGGGGCGTTGGTCCCTCAGCCGACCGCCGATGGTCCCGAATTCCCACACGGCTGGGCCGTGGACAGTCGTCGCCGCGTGAGCACCTGCCGAACCCCTGGCTGCGGGCGTAGACACGATGTGGTCGTCCGACAAGCCACTTCGATGGCGAGCCCGGGCCTTAGGTACGTTGCCGAGAGGACCAAAGGCTCTCAAAGCCCCGTGTTTAGCAGCCATAGAGTCGTTGCCACTGCGACGTTACACATGGTTGAGGAGACAACGGTGGCTGCCAACGCTCCGCGACACCACGCGGCGACAGTAGCTCGGCAGACATTGAAGGACGCATCGTTTGCGAATCGCGCTTTTTCCGGCGTCGACGCCGACGCGCGGAGGCGCTTCCAGCGCGAAGCCATCCCGCTGCTCGAGCCGCTCTATCGGCAAGCCCTGCGGATGACCCACAGTCACTGCGACGCAGAGGATCTACTGCAGGAAACAATGGCGAGCGCCTATGCGGCCTTCGGATCGTTACGGCCGGCTAGCAGTATCCGGGCGTGGCTGTACCGGATTCTGGCCAACGCCTACATCGATAGCTACCGGAAGAAGCAACGCCAACCCATGCGGTATCTGACCGACGACATTACCGACCAGCAGTTGGCCGCCGCCGCCCAGCACTCGACGACGGAATTGCCTTCGACCGAGGAACAAGCCCTTAAGGCGTTGCCAGACAACGACATTATGGCGGCGATGCTGGCCCTGCCCGAACAATTCCGCATCGTGGTTTACTATGCCGACATCGAGGGCCTATGCAGTAAGGAGATCGCCAAGATCACCGATATCCCGGATGGGACAGTCAGATCCAGACTCCATCGAGGACGACGACAACTGCGCGCCCTGCTGGCCGATCTTGCCACAGCGCGCGGCTACATCCGCACGATCGAGATCGCCGCGTACAACCGGCCGTCGACAAGCGGCGCACAATGCCTCCGAAAGGGAGCCTAACGGCTTTTGGTAGGCACCCGGCGTGCCCACGTCTGCTGAGCTGACGAATGGCCCGAACGGGCGGGACTTCGGTCCCTACCGCATGGATTCGGCGAAATGCTCTGATTCTGCTAGGGCATCCAACCATCCCAAACATGTCGTTACACCAGATGGAGGTACAGCGATGAGCTCTTCACCAGAGTCGCAGACCAGGACGCGCATGTTCGCCCGGGTGTTCGGCCCATTCTTCGTCATCGTCCCCGTCATCATTGTGGTGCGCGCCCCCGACATGCGAACACTACTATCGGACTTCGGGGCGAACCCGTTGTGGCCCTGGGTGACAGGCGCCTTTCTTCTCATGGGCGGTCTTATCGTCATCGCGCTTCACCAGTACTGGCGAAGCGCTGCCGCGGTCATCGTGTCCCTTCTCGGCTGGGTTCTCGCGCTGCGCGGGTTCTTTCTTCTCGCCTTTCCCAAAACCTTCATGTCGATGGCAAACTCGGCGATCGACGCGACTGCCGTGTGGGCTGCGGTCTACATCGGCCTTGCCCTGATCGGGCTATACCTGACCTACGTCGGCTGGGTCGCCGCACGCCGCGGACCCACATCACAAGCGACAAGCTCAAAACCGGATCTACCGCGGGCCGCGTGACCAGGTACCGCAACTCCACCGAGTGTGAATATTGCGACGGTTTCTCGGCGTGTCGCGTCGCCAGATTCACAGTCGGCGCGGGTAATCCCTTAACGAATTTGCCTCACTTCGGGTTAGCGGCGACCGTCGGTGGAGACGCGAGCCGGTACACGTCGACTAATCGGCTAAGATCGCTTGCGGTGACAATGCCGACTAGACGGCCCGCGTCGACGACAAGTGCACGGTTATCGGCCGGTGATCCCACACGTTCCAGCAGTGCGGTGAGTGGTTCGTGTGGTATCGCCGTGGGCACCCGAGATAGGGGTATGGCAGCCTCACGCACTAAGGTGCCAGCGCGCTGGCTCGGCGCGATACCGCGCAGTTGCGTCAGGGTGATCAGCCCAATGATCGACCCGTCGCGGTCGGCGATCGGATAGGCTGAATGGCGGTCGCCGAGCAAGTAACGCTGAATGAAATCCTCGACGGTGATGTCGGCGGGAGCCGTGTGGGGGTGGGCCGTCATAACGTCGGCGACCTGGACACCGGCGATGGCTTGTCGGGTCGTCACCTGCGCCTCCTCCTCGCGGGAAGCGGCGAAGATGAACCACCCAACAAACGCCAACCACACGCCACCGATCAGGACTCCCGCCAGAAACTCCACCAGCCCGAGTGCGATCAGAAGGAACGCGAGGATGCGCCCGGCGCGTGCCGCGCCCACCGCGGCGCGCACGCTGTCGCCGTGGCGGCGCCACAAGTAAGCCTTCAAAACCCGCCCACCGTCCAACGGCGCGCCCGGCAACAGATTGAACAGGCCTAGCAACAAATTGATGCCTGCGAGCCACCACGTGACGCCGACCGCGATGTGCGCGATCCGCAGCTCGCCGAGCCCGTAAGCCACGCCCCCAAAGATTGCCGCGAGCGCCAGGCTCGTCAGCGGACCCGACGCGGCGATCCGAAACGCTTCCTTAGGCGTCTTCGCTTCGCCCCCAAGGCGAGTGACGCCCCCGAACAGCCATAGCGTTACGTTGAATACCTTGATGCCGGCACGACGGGCGAGGATCGCATGCGTCAGTTCGTGCGCTAGCAGCGATCCAAGCAATATCAGGGCACCGCAGGCCCCGGCCAGCCAGTAGGCTTCTTTCGAGTAACCCGGCACCGTGGCGGGCAACGTGGTGGCCAGGCTCCAGGTGAACAACCAGAGGATGACCATCACGCTCCAGTCGACACTGACCGGTAATCCGGCGATCCGTCCCATCGGGATACCGCCCATGTCGAATAACCTCCAAAGGTGGTGTCTTCCTTTTGATGCCGGGTGCAACCAGCCGCAATGTCGCCGACAGTAGATCGTGGGCTATCTCATCGCAGGAGGCGTTGGTCCTGAATTCGCCGTGCTATTCGGTCATTTCGTGTCTGTCTTCGACGATGCGGATGCCGGTGATGACCTCGGGTTGAATGGCGATCACGGTGTCCATCGCCATATTGACCCACGGCTGTAGCAGCTGTTCGTAGCGGGCGATCTGCTCGGGGTTGGTGATCGTGGTCGCCAGCCCGGTGACCACCACGCTCCAGCCGGTCCGCCGCTGCGGGTCGAGTTCGTCAGCCTCATAGGCCACCACCACCCTGGAATCTGTGCTCGTTCGCACCGCAGTGGCCACGTTGGCGGTTAGCCGGGTGCGCACGATCACCCGACCGGCGTCGACGAGGTGGTTGACCGGACGGATCGCCGGTAGCGCACGTTGGGTGAACACGACCCGCCCGTGTCCGACACTGGCCAACAACCGCATCGCCTCGCCCTGCTCGAGCTCAACCACCTCACGAGCGACGTTGTCGTGTTCGCCGTCCGGGCTGATGATCACGACGCACCGTCCCTGTTCGTGTCGCTGCCCGGAGTGATCAACGCGAGATTGCCGTCATAGCGCGCATACAGCAGCTGCCCGCGACCGGTGACCGGGTCGGTGAAAAACAGGAATCTCAGGCCATGCTCACATAACCGGTCCACCGCGGCGTCCTCGGTGAGCGTCGGCGTCGGACGCGAATCCACAATCAGCGGCACCGGCGACACACACGCCGCTGGCGACTGCGCCCGTCCGGGCGGACACATACGGCGCTGACGTGCCAGCCGCAGCCCCGACGGCCCGGCCCGATACACCACCGCGTCCTCCCCCGTCTCGAGGTCGGTGAACAGGTGCACGTCATAATCCATCGCATCCATCACCGTCACCGCCCGCAGCGGTGTCACCCGCCGCAGCGCCTGGGATTTGCGACGGGTGACTAGCGCGTCTGCGGGCGCAGTCAATTTCCGGCGGGTCCGATCGGGCCAGGGCCGAGGCCGCCACGGCGCCAACCCCCGCACAATCTGACGATCCAGCCGCGTTAGCGCCGCGGGCAGATCTTTGATGCCTGCCGTGACCGCCTGCACGCGTGCCAGGGTGTCACGCACCCCCAGATTCACCTGCACCAGCATCGGCCCATCGGCGCAACTCGCGGTGGTCAGCCGCACCCGAGCACCCCCCGAGACCCCCCGATGCTCCAACACTCGACCCACGGCACGTGCCGCATAGTTGGCCGCTGAGCCCGAGACCCGGCCACTTGAGAACACGACGATGTCGGGGAATTCCTGGACCGTCGAGGACTCGACCGTAAACAAGTGACCCCCCTTCCTTCTCATGTTCTCAACACTCGGCTGCGGCTTGAGCCGAAGCTTTGCCGGGCGCGACACCCGCTGAATAGGGTCTAAAGTCCTCACATTCGATGTGTCGCACCGGCTCGGGCGAATGCATCCATGGCCGCGCCGCACTATCAAGCGACGTTGGACCCGGCAACTGGTCAACTCGGCTGGGCGCGATGCTTGTCGACATATCCGACCACGTCGGCGAGTGTCCGCAACGAGGCGTAGTCCCGCTCCGGAATATCGACCTGTAACCGCTTGTGTATCCCGAGCAGGAAGTTCAACCAGTCCATCGAATCGAGATCCACTTGGTCTCGCAGCAGCACATCATCGTCGATATCGTCGGCCTCGACTTCAGGGGCGATCGCCGTCAACACGGACAACACCTCAGCGCGAATGTCTTTCGTCGCCGTCATGGTACTTTCACTTCTCTAGGACGTCGGGCTGCTGGAGCAGCTCGTTGATCGCCGCAAGAAACATCGCCCCGCGGTGGCCATCGCTCGCGCGGTGGTCCGCCGCCAGCGTGCCCTGCACGGTGGTGACGACCCGAATCCCACGATCGATCACGCAAACCCGTTGCGCCGGTTTACCGAAACCGACGAGCGCCACCTGCGGTGGATAGATCACCCCGAAGACGGTGTCGACGCCTTGGTCGCCGAGGTTAGTGACCGTGATGGTCGGGTCCGACATTTCCGAACTCCGCAACGAGAAAGCACGCGCCCTGGCAACTAGGTCGGTGAGGTCGCTCATCAATTCGTCGAGCTTCTTGTCGGCGACGTCGTGGATGGCCGGCGCCACCAGGCCACCGCCGCGCAGTGAGATCGCCACACCAACGTGAACGGCCTCCGCGCGCTGAAATGCGTCGTCGCACCAGAACCCGTTGAACTCACCGAATCGCTGGGCGGCAAGAGCAACGGCCTTCAACTGCAGAACGGCTGGCAGTACCCGTTCAGTGATGGAGCGTTCAGCATTACGGGCGGTCAACCAGTTCAACGCGTTTTCCATCACGATTTCGTCGGCGAGGTAGTAATGCGGAATTTCCCGTTTCGAGCGGCTCATCGCGGCGGCGATGGAGCGTCGCATCTGGGCGGCGCGATCGGCGGTCGAGGGCTTCTGCGCTTTCGGTTTCGCTATCGACGCGGCAGCGTGTTCGACGTCACCGATGGTGACCGCACCCTGTGGTCCAGTGCCGCTGACGGTCTCGACGTCCACACCCAACGATGCCGCCAGGCGGCGCGCAGCCGGCGAGACCCAACGACGTCGAGGCGCCGCCGCCGCGGCGGCTGCTGGCTTGGCCGAGACCTTGCGCGGTCTCCTCGCCTTCTCACCGGGGGCTAGCAGTGTCGCCAATACCGTTCCCACTTGCACGGTTTCACCGACCGGGACGAGCAGTTCATGCACGGTGCCCTCGTGCCAGCATTCGATCTCCACGGCGGCTTTAGTGGTCTCAACCACGGCCACCACCTGACCACGTTTTACCTTGTCACCGGGTTTGATCAGCCACTCATCCAGGGTTCCCTCATCCATGTCCGAACCCAGCGCAGGCATTGTGAACTCGATCATCACCGATCACCGAAGAGGCTCTGGACGGCGGCGACGATCTTGTCCGGCTGCGGGAGGGCGGACTGTTCCAGGTGCTTTGCATACGGCATCGGGACCTCGGCGCTGCAGACCCGCGCGATCGGCGCGTCGAGGTCGAAGAACGCCTTCTCCACGATGCGTGCGCTGATTTCCGCCGCCAAACTGCCGCTGCGCCAGGCTTCGTCGACGATCACGGCGCGGTGAGTCTTGCGAACCGACTCCACTATCGTGTCATCATCCAGCGGTCGAAGAACCCGAAGATCAACGACTTCACAGTCAATTCCGGCGATCGACAGTTCATTGGCGGCGTCGAGTGCCTTGGGCAGGCAACCGCCGTAGGCGATCACGGTAACGTCAGATCCGCTGCGGCGGATTGCCGCGTGAGAAATGTCTGTGCATGCCAGGGCATCGACGTCGGCTGAGGTGTTGTAGAGCTGGACATGCTCGAAAATCACCACCGGATCGGGATCCGACAGCGCGGCGCCTAGCATGCCGTAGGCGTCGGCCACCGTCGCCGGCGCAACCACTTTGATGCCCGGGATATGGGCATACCAGGGCTCAAGGCTATGCGAATGCTGGGCGGCGAGTTGACGCCCAGCACCCGTCGCCATCCGCACCACGAGTGGAACCGAGAACTGACCGCCAGACATATGGCGAAGCGCTGCAGCGGTATTGACGATCTGATCGAGCGCCAGCAGGCTAAAGTTGACCGTCATGACTTCGACGACCGGTCGCAGGCCGCCCAGAGCGGCGCCGATTCCGATACCGACGAAACCTAACTCCGACAGCGGTGTGTCTCGCACCCGTTCGGGGCCGAATTCCTCGAGCAGCCCCTTAGAGGCCGCATAGGTTCCGCCGTACCGCCCGACGTCTTCACCCATCAACACGACTCGAGGGTCGTCGCGCAGGGCGTCGCGTAGCGCGTCGTGAACGGCGGTGCGGTAGCTGGTCTTCATCGCACCACCTGCCCAACGGGGGTCAACACGTCGCGTTCGAGATCCTCAACGTTCTCCCAGGTTCCGGCCTCCGCGAACGCCACAGCGGCCTCGATCTCCGCATTGGCGGCCTCTTCGATATCAGCAATATCGTCGTCCGTGAGCGAGTCGTCAGCACGACACTGCTTAATGTACGCGGGGATGGGGTCACGCTTGCGCCACCGCTGGACCTCGGCCTTATCCCGGTACAGTTCGGGATCGAACATCGAATGCGCACGGAATCGGTAGGTGCGGAACTCGACGAAGAACGGACCACCTGTGTTGCGGACATGCTCTGCGGCCTGGCGGGCAGCATCGTGACACGCCACGACATCCATCCCGTCGACCGCGATCGTCGGCACCCGGTATGCCGCCGCCTTGGCCGTCAGGTCGGTCTGCGACTGCGCCCGCGCCAACGCCGTGCCCATCGCGTAAAGGTTGTTCTCACAGAAGAACAGCACCGGCAACCGCCACAGCGCCGCCATGTTCAACGACTCGTGGAAAGCACCTTCGGCGACAGCGCCATCACCAAAGTAACACGCGGTCAAGCTGTTTCGGTGTAACGTCGAGTCAGCCAGCGCAAGACCGGCCGCCAGCGGCAGGCCGCCGGCCACGATCGCATTGCCGCCGTAAAAGCGGGTCGACGCGTCGAAGAGGTGCATCGACCCGCCACGGCCCCGTGAACAGCCCTCTTGCTTGCCGAACATCTCGGCCATGATCGAGGTCATCGGGGTGCCGCGCAGCAATGCATGTGCATGCTCCCGATACGTCGCCACCACCGCATCATCTGGGCCTAATACCTGCAGCGACCCGGCAGCGACAGCCTCTTCCCCGACGTAGAGGTGCAAGAACCCACGAATCTTGGCTTCCCCGTACAGCTCTGCGCACCTTTCTTCCATCCTGCGCACCCGCACCATGTCCGACAAAAACCGGCGGGCACGTTCAGCATCGGTCACGCTGGCACCTCCTGGACGGGCGAGCCCGACGGGGCTTCGACTGTGGACGTGTCCCCGGCGGGCAAGCCAAGTTCGCGTGCTTTCAGCAAGCGCCGCATGATCTTTCCACTCCGGGTATGCGGCAGCGACTCGACGAACTCGATCTCCTTCGGGGCGACCGCGGCTCCCAGTTTCTTGCGGGCGTGACCCAGCAACGTCAGCCGCATCTCGTCGTCACCGGTGAACCCATCCTTCAGCGTGACGAATCCCTTGATCATCTCACCCACTACCGGGTCCGGCTTGCCGATGACCGCGGCCTCGGCAACCGCTGGATGATCCGTCAGCGCGCTTTCGACTTCGAACGGACCGATCAAATGCCCGGCGGACTTGATGACATCGTCAGCCCTGCCGACGAACCAGAAATAACCGTCGGAGTCCTTTTTGACCAGATCACCAGTGAGATATAGCCCGTCGGTGAAGGACTTTCGGTATCGCTCAGGCGCATTAAGGTATCCCCGGAACATCGACGGCCAACCCGTCTTGAGTGCCAGCTCACCTTCGACCCCCGGTTCGTCGATCACCGAGACGCTGCCATCGTCGTTGTGGCGTACCACGTAGGCATCCACGCCGGGCAGCGGTCGGCCCATGGAGCCGGGCTTGATGTCGAACGCCGGCGTGTTCGCGATCATGATCCCACCGGTTTCGGTCTGCCACCAGTTGTCGTGAATCGGCAGGCCCAGAACGCGTTTGCCCCACCAGACGGCTTCGGCGTTGAGTGGTTCGCCCACGCTGGCGATGAAACGCAGTCGGGGAAAATGATACTGGGCCGCCAGTTCCGGGTCAGCCTTGATCAGCATCCGGATCGCGGTCGGCGCGGTGTACCACACCGTCACCCCTTGATCCTGCAGCATGGTGTACCAACGCTCGGCATCGAACTCGGCCTCGTCGACGATCGAGGTCACGCCGTGCAGCAATGGGGCGATCACGCCGTAGGAGGTCCCGGTGACCCAGCCCGGGTTCGGCGGTGCACCAGAAAACGTCGTCGGGGTGGAGATCGAGCGCATATAGACCCGTGATGTAATGCATCGCCACGGCGCCATGCACGTGGATCGCACCTTTCGGTGTGCCGGTGGTGCCGCTGGTGAAGTGCAGCAAGGCCGGGTCGTCAGCGGTAGTGCGCTCGATGGGGCAATTCTCGTCGGACGCCTTCATCCAATGCCAAAAGTTCAGCACACCATCGGTGGCGTCCTCACCGTCGACCAGCAGGATGTATCGAACAGAGGTCAGGTGGGTGCGGATTTTAGCGATCTTTCGTCGGTAAATCGCGGCGGTGGTCACCAATACGTCGGCCTGACCGATGCTAAGCCGCGTGATAAGAGGTTCGGGCCCGAAGGCCGAAAACAACGGGCAGACAACGCTACCGTTGCGCAGGCCGCCCATGATCGTGATGTACAGCTCGGGTATCCGACCCATGATTGTGAACACCCGGTCGCCCTTACCGATACCGAGTGAACGGAGAACGCTGGTGAATCGCCTCGACAGCCGAGCTAGTTCCGCATAGCTGAACTGCCTCGACGTGATCCCGCCATCCGGACCAGAATCGGTGATGGATCGCAACGCGGTACACATGCGCGTCGGCCCCTCGGCATGGCGGTCCACGGCGGCGTAGGCGATATTGCAACCGCCACCCATCCCCTCACACAACGCCGGCACATCAGACCAGTCGAAGGTCGAACAGGCCTGCTCATAGTTGCTGAGGTTCGGCGTGACAAAAAGATCGTCGGGGGTCTTGTGGATGATCTGCATGCTGGATTCCTCGCCTGTGTCGCATTCATGGTTTCCGTGCTGGACCGACCGCAATAGGGACAAAGGTCATCAAAGAACGCGGCGGTCGTCCCTGACCGGGACGTCGTACGGGGGAGCCGGCAGCAGCACAAAAAAGTTCTCCTCCTCCTGAATAAAGTGCAACGACAGCAAGGCATGCAGCCCATAGAGGCAGGCAAGCAAGTCGTCGACCTGTTCATCGCGAATGCCATCGGAGCCGTCAGCAACCTCCACATGCGCATGCAGCCGGCGCGCCAACCGATCTATCTCGGCGTGCATGCGGCTCATCGTCGCGGTGGCTTCTGGGCTACCCAGTGGACGCGCGAGCGCCGGGTAGAGCCTGCGGTCTTCGGCATGTTCATGGGGTAGCAGGGTTTGGCGCAGGAACGCGTCCGCCCGCCGCAGGCTTGCCAAGGCGGCGGCGCGGTCTCCGCTCGCCAGCTGTTGTCCGGCGCCGCGAAGCATCGACAGGTCGTCACGCATCCGGTCATGCTCGGCGGAAAACCTGCGGATCAAATCCTCGGTTTTGGCTCCAAGCGCGGGCGTCTCGGAATCGCCGTGCAAGGCCCGCAATGCGTTGAGGATCACCGCAACATCGATGCCCTCCTGCAGCAACGCGCCAATCGCGGGCGGCAGCAGCCCCATCGCGGCGAATCCCATCGCCGCCAGTGACATCCCCATTCCGGTTATCGCGCTTTGCAATGCGATGCGTCGTGCACGGCGCGCAATCGTCATTGCGTCCGCGACCCGGTCAAGGCGGTTGGTCGTCAAGACGATGTCGGCGGCCTCGGAGCTGGCGCTCGACCCATGGGCACCCATCGCAATTCCGACGCTTGCCGCGGCCAATGCGGGTGCGTCGTTAACTCCGTCGCCGACCATCGCGGTGACAGCTCTGCTCTTTTCGGCGCGCACGCCGGCCACCTTGTCGGTGGGGCTCTGTTGAGCGCGCACCTCGTCAAGTCCGAGCACCGCCCCGATTTGCTCAGCGGGTGCAGGCCGATCGCCGGTGAGCATGATCAGCCGGGTGATGCCCGCGGCGCGCAATCGGCGGATGGTGCGCGGCGCATCGGGGCGTACCGGGTCGATGAGCAATATCGCTCCAGCGAGTTCACCGTCGATGTTCACCCAAACCACAACGGCGCCGTCGAATCTCGCGCGCGAGAGGACCGCGACGGCCCACTGCGGCGGATCGGATGGCAGCGCGTGGTTGCCCACGGTGACCCGATGCCCGTCCACCGTGGCCGTGATCCCCTTTCCCGCGTCGTCGACGACATCGGTCGGAAGGGTCAACGACAGGCCATGCTTGGCCGCTTCATCGACGAGTGCCGTGGCGAGCACATGCGGCGAGAACTGGTCGGCGGAGGCCGCGATGCGCACGACTTCCGGTGGTGTCCAGCCCGGGCCGACGACCACGTCCGTCCCCCGAGGCCGGCCGGTTGTCAGCGTGCCGGTCTTGTCCAGCACGAGTGTGGTGGCTCGCCCCAGGATCTCCAGCGGCCCGCCGCCGCGGATCACTACGCCGAGCCGCGACGCGCGAGACAATCCCGAAACGATCGCTACCGGCGCCGCCAAGAGCAGCGGACACGGCGTGGCCACCACCAACACGGCTACCGCCCGCTCCGCCGATCCCGCGAACAACCACGCAAGTCCAGCCGCCGACAGGGTCAGCGGGACAAACCATGCGGCGATGCGATCGGCGAGCCGGACGACGGGCGCGGTTTCCGCTGCCGCTTCCTGCGCCAGCGCCACGATGCCCGCGTAGGTGCTGTCCCGCGCCGTCGCCGTCGCACAGATCTCTACGGCCGCACCGGCATTGATCGCGCCACTGCGCACCTCTTGCCCCGACCGCCGCTCTATCCGAGCGGATTCACCGGTGAGCACAGACTCGTCGAGAGTTGCGTATTCGGAAATGATCCGCGCGTCAACCGGCACCATCTCGCCAGGGCCGATCACAAGCACGTCGCCGACTACCACCTCGTCGAGCGACACGGTAACCACACCGGCGGGCCTTCGACGGCGTGCCCGGCGTGGGGCGCGGTCCAGCAGTGAGCGCAGATCTTTGGCAGCACGACCTTCAGCGGCGGTTTCGAGTGCCCGGCCGGTGGCCAGCATGACACCAATCAGGGCGCCAGCGAGGTACTCGCGGACCGCGAGTGCGCCCACCAGCGACAGCACCGCGACGATGTCGACACCCAGCCGGCCGCGTCTTAGCGCCGACACCACCCACCACACGGACGGCGCGATCGCAGCGACCGTGCCTGCGGCCCAACATATCTCCGCGACACCCCGGGCACCCACCAGCCAGCTGATGCTACCCGCGATCAGCGCACCGAGTGTTGCGGCCAACAGCATCCGAACAACCGACTCATGTACCAGGCCAGCTGCCGAGGTTTTCTGTACCGATAAGCCTGCCATACCGCGTTCGGGAACGGCGGTTAGGCCACGCATTTGCACATTCTGCGAAACCGCCAGGCTTAATCGGAAGTGGTCCGACGCACTAAATCCCTGGGCCAAATGGCCTCGGCTGTAGGGACCAACGGCCTTGGGACGCCGCGCCAATCCACGACGGACACCCCAAATCACATTCGGTCCGCGACGCGATGCGCGTGTTCAACTGGTATGCGTCGGTGACTAGACATACCGGACGTCACTCGGGACGCAGTACGCCACACCCGCGCTGGCCGAGCGACGCTTGTGGTCAGTGGCCGAACCTACGAAGTTATCGAACCCGCTGGCGCCGGGTAGCTGCCCTCGTCGGACGGGTGGGCAAGGGAACAATGGATCGTGCAGCGAGGACTAATTCCTCCTGATTCGGTGCGACGCAGTCGATAGCGTCTCAAGTGTTCTGATTCGTCGACTGCTGGGGTGCCCATGGTTGAGTCTCATCCGCCAAAGTCGGTAGTCGTCGGCATCGATGGGTCGCAGGCAGCTGTGCGTGCCGCTCTATGGGCCGCGAACAGAGTGGCTGGCACCGATATTCCGTTGCGGCTGCTTCACATCAGCGAAGCAAGCCGCGTCGCCGGCCCGCGCGAAGCCCAGCAGGCGCTGGCGACAGCGGAGAACGCATTGCACGACGCGTACGCCGCGATTGACGCCATGGGAAAGCCGGTGAAGGTCGAGATGCAGGTCCTCAACGGCCGCCCGGCACCCACGCTGATTGACGCTTCTGACTCGACGACATTGCTATGCGTCGGCGGCACCGGATCCGCCCACCCCTGCGACGGTGATTTCGGTTTCACCGCCGCCGAGTTGGTGCAGTCTGCGCGGTGCTCGGTCGCGGTGATCAGGGAGCGCCACATTGGCCCGGTGACCGACGTTCGTTGGATTGTGGCCGTAGTCGATGAGTCACCGGACAGCAGTGATGTCGTGCTGCAGGTGGCTTTCGAAGAGGCTCAGCGCCGCGGCGCTCCGCTAGTGGCGGTGTCGGCGTGGCAATCCGGGTTCGACGACCTTCAGAACGACCGCGCTATCGACGACCACGATCGGCGGGCACACGCCATTCTCGATCGCCAACTGGCGCTGTGGATGGCGCGCTATCCCAAGCTCGAGGCCCGCACCAGGGTCGTATACGGCACGTTTCTTAACTACCTCACCGAACAGGCGGCAAGCATTCAGATGGTCGTAATCGGCGCTGCACACGCCCGCGACATGCAGCAGCTTACCGGTCCTGCTGGAGCACTTGCTTTGCGCTGCAGCGATTTCTCCTTGTTTGTCGTCAGGTAATCGTCGGCGACGATGCGGCATGGTATGGCGCAGCATGGCACACATTCGAGGCGAGCTGGCGACGATTCCGCTGTCGCAGGCGTTGACCAACCTGGATAGCTCGGCACAGGGATTGACTGCGGCTCAGGCGGAAACGAGGTTGCGGCGCTACGAGCCCAATGAGATCGCTGAGCGGCACCGCAATCCGGTGTTGGTGTTCTTAGGGTATTTCTGGGCGCCGATCCCGTGGATGATCGAGGCTGCGCTGGTGCTCTCGCTGGCTGCGCGGCACTGGACCGATGCGCTAATCATCGCTGTGTTGTTGGCGATGAACAGTCTGGTGGACTTCGCCGAGGAGCACCAGGCCGCTAACGCGATCACCGCGCTGAAGCAACGCCTGGCCGCTTCGGCACGCGTGCTGCGCGACGGCGCATGGGCCACGGTGGCGGCGCGGGGAACTGGTGCCCGGCGATGTGGTGCGGGTCAGGATCGGCGACGTGATACCCGCCGATCTGCACCACGACCTGATCCGCACCATGATCTACCTCAAGCTGTCCGTCGCGGGCCACCTGACCATCTTCGTCAATGACCACGTGAAACTCGCCGCCTACCACTGGCTTGACCGGCGGCGCAGAAGATCACCACAACAACATCACCATGGGTGCCGGAATGTGAATACATCTCAGCCGCGGGAGTGACCAATGAAACTCGATCGCCGACAAAGCAAGACCGTTCCCTACCGTGCCTCCAGCCGCTACCGGCCGCCGCCGATGCTGCATCGGCTATTGAGCAGCGCTGTCGGCGTGCTGGCCGCTTGGGGATACAGCCCCGCCAATACCGTCGCTTTAGAGGTGCCCGGGCGACGCTCGGGCCGAGTGCGCCGCACCGCTGTGGTCTTCGTGCGGCATGAGGGTCGTCGCTACCTGGTCTCCCTGGGCGGCGAATCGCAGTGGGTCCGCAACGTCCGAGCCGCCGCTGGACGGGTGAGCTTGCGCCACGGTGACCGTACGTCCGCGCGACTGGTCGAGGTGCCACCAGCCGATCGGCCTCCGGTGCTATTGGCCTACGCCAGCCACCGAGCGCTTTCCCGGTCTCCCGCCTACATCGCCCGCAACTACTTCGGAGTACGCCCCGCGCCAAGCGTTGCCGATTTCACCGCCATTGCTGAGCGCTACCCAGTTTTCGTTGTCGAGCCGGACTGACACATTCAACCCTGCCCCTGAGCGATGTCCGGCGCGAAATTCTAGAACGGCGAACTCCGAAGACCACCTAACGTCGGCGTCAGCGTGATCCAGAACGGCTCGTCCTCATGGCGGACTTTCAGCCGTCCGCTCGAGAAGGAGATCCCGACATGTCACTCCGGCAAGCACCGCTGGGAATTGTGGTCGGTGTCGACGGTTCACAGTCCTCGACGCTGGCAGTCGAATGGGCCGCGCGGGACGCGCAGATGCGCAGATGCGCAGATGCGCAGATGCGCAACGTTCCGCTCAGGTTGGTGCACGTGGTGGCGCCGGTGTTTGCCGGGGAATCAGAAATCCCCCTGCCTGCCGACTACGCACAGTGACGGGAAGACGAGGCGCGACGGATCATCGAGGAAGCCCAAAAGATCGCGGTAGAGGCCACCTCGCTGAGTCGCGCGTTGCAGGTGACGAGCGAAGTGCTGTACGCGCCGATAGTGCCCACTCTGGTTGGCCTCTCCGAAGAGTCCGCCATGATGGTGGTCGGCTGCACCGCTCCGTCAAAGGAATTGTCGGCCTGTATATTTGGATAGTGGCATCGGTAACTGACTCGTGGCTACTCGTCCTTAGCGCGCAATCGAGTCGTATTGTCGACTCCTAGAGATGTACTGCTGTAACGGGTTTGTGAGTGGTTGCTTCGATATCGGTGACCGTCTGCTCAAGCAGCTGGTGCGCCAAATCAGACAATGCCCTGGCTATCGCCAGCTCGTCGCCGATTGCGGCGACGGGTTCGTCGGCTGGATCGAGTCGCGCCAAACCGACACCGACCAACTCGTTGCCCTGCCATGACAGTTGCACCTTCGCGCGCGTGCTCTTTTCGTGCTCATCGACCAGTATGTCAAGGTGCCAGGCTTTGACACCGCGATCTTCCGTCATCCTCGTCTCCTTATCTGTTTGGTGTGCTGGATTGACAGCGCTGCTGTCTATTGTCGTTCGTCTGTCGCTCGACCCGGCGCTTGATGCCAAGCAACATCCCCTTGGTCATCAGGGCGTTCAAGGGTCTGGCAAGCTCCATCGCAAAAATTTCGCCGGGGTGCCGCAAGCCAACCCGTACCCGTGTGAGCAGTCGGCTTTG
This sequence comes from Mycobacterium haemophilum DSM 44634, assembly GCF_000340435.2. Lineage (NCBI taxonomy): Bacteria > Bacillati > Actinomycetota > Actinomycetes > Mycobacteriales > Mycobacteriaceae > Mycobacterium > Mycobacterium haemophilum. The sequence goes on along the minus strand of NZ_CP011883.2, from coordinate 1,142,215 downwards.
GTCGTCCCAATGGGGCTGAAGGTGGAATGACCACATTGCCTGCGGCAGATTCGGTGGCGTGGCCCGAAGCACGATGCTTTTTTCGGGGATAATCGCATCGACGCTCAACGTCACTCCATCGCGCCGTCCCATCCGCGGCGCCAAGCGGACGACATCCCCCACTGTGAGTTGCTGCCATTCGGGGTGAACTCGATCAGCGTTGTGAAAGCCCAGGCCAATCAGGTTCTGCAAAGCCTGATAACTGTAGAAGCCGCCCCGGTCCTGACCCATCTGCACTAGCCATGGCCAGACGGCGGATGGCGGGGCATCGATCCACACCGCCTCGGTCGTCTGGACGACAGGATCGCCGACCAACTCGTCCCCCGGCAACCGCATTTGGCACTCCTCCTTGGTGGCGCCCCAATTGCGGTAGTAGCGTCGCGCGGCGTAGAGCGCAACCATGAGAGCTGCGATCTGGGCGATTCGCTTGGCGGCAGATGCCATGACGCCAGTCTGAGTGACTGAGCGGTGCTGCCGCCAGGGCCATTAGTCCCCGGCGGCCCGCCGATTCCCCCACAACGCAACAACCGTCGACCCCAAACAATTTCCAGCACCGAAATCGGGACAGGTGCACACTGCGCGACGAAGCCGCGCGCACGGGTTTCGAGGACCTTCGGCCTTATGCACGGTGACCTCATACCGTTTCGCGGCGTCGCGCGGCATCGCGACAATTAACGCACGAAGGATCCGACCCAAACATTGTGAGTCATTAATTCGTGCAAGGCATTCCGGCTATGGCGTCGACAACGAACACTGTAGCTTGCAGAGGGTCGGATGCGCCGGCCAACCACAAATGAGGAGTCGATATGGCTAACAATCGTTACCTCGAAGTCATCAAGCGCCTACTCGGTGCGGAGTCGTACTTCCGTTGGCGCCAGGAAGCAAAGGAGCATGAACCGACACGACCGGCCCCTGAGCAGAAACCACAATAACGACCGAGACCTGCCGACGTCAGTGGACTCGAACCGGAACGCTCCCCCTCCGACAGCGATTTCGGGAAGCCCTCCCGGCACAGCGTCGGCGCTGCGACGTCCGCCAAACGTCCCGCCCGTGAGATCATGCCGGCTATGACCACGCCGGCTCTCACACAAGGTTTAGTGGTAACTCCCCGGGCGCGAGTACGACGAATTACCTACTGGTGGGGGACCTTTGTCCCTATCAGCAGTCGGCGGTGAGTTGGTCGGATCGAACCGTACGAAGCACCGATTGGATGAGGAACATCATGAGCAAACTGCCTATGAGGCATGCCGACAGCCGATACCCACCTGATCCGGCTTAAAGACGAAATCGAAGATGGTCATTACATGATTCGCGCCGAACTGCCCGGAATCGATCCCGTCAAGGACATCGACGTCACCCTGACCGATGGTCAGCTGACGATCAAGGCCGAGCTACGGCTCGTTTCTCCGCTCGGTGACGCTGCCCGCCGGCGCCGATAAAGATGGCATCACAGCCAGCTACGACAAGGGCATTCTGACCGTCTCGGTAGCGGTGCCCGAGGCCCCACCAGCCGAAAAACACATCACGGTGCAGGCAGCAGGCTAGCCGCTGCGGCGGCCGCGGACAGGAGCGAATTCGGCGGCAATCAGAACCACGGAGAATGGTTATGACCCACCTGCAGGAATCCTTACCAATCGTGGTGGGCATCGACGGCTCGGGCGCGGCTGTCGCCGCCGCCCGATGGGCCGTAGATGAGGCGATCATCCGCGACGTGCCACTGCAGCTGGTCCACGCCACCGATGTCGACACGGATGCGGGAGGGCCGGGTGAGGATTTCACGCTGTATATCAGGAGGGCCGAACCGCTGTTGCGTGCGGCCGATGAGGCCGTCACGGCAACCGGCAAGACGGTCAAAGTCGAAACCGCCGTTGTTGGCGCGGGACCGCGGGTGGGGTTACTCACCAAATCTCGGCACGCGGCCATGGTATGCGTAGGGTCGGGTGGTGTAGGTCGCGCCGGCAGGGCGCTGGAGGGCTCGACAGCTGCCGCGCTGGCCAACGCAGCATTTTGTCCGGTCGCCATCATCCGTGCCGATATGACCACAGCGAACCGAGTCGGTTGGATTGTTGTCAGCGTTGGTGATTCACCCGAGTGCGATGTCGTCGTCGAGCACGCATTCTCCGAAGCCGCACTCCGCGGCGCCCCACTGTTGGCGCTCGAAATTCGGCCTTGCCTACACCGCGACGGCAAGTTCGACCAGCTCCTGCAACCCTGGCGACACCGCTACCCCGATGTGCGGGTCCAGTCAGCGGCCGCTCCCGAAGGTCTGGGCGAATTCGTCTCCACCAGTAAGGAACCTATCCAGTTGGCTGTCATCGGCGGTGCCGACGCGAGCGGGCTGCTTCGGTTTGTCGATCAGCACGCGCAGCCATCGATCTTTGACCACTGCTCCGTGCTAGTGGTGCGTATCTAATGCCCTGAGTCGCCCAGCGTATCTGCGGGGCTAACGAATGCCCGAAACGGCAGGACTTTGGTCCCTATCGCTGGGGTGCGGTCAAAGGTTCTGATAACCGTATGGGATTCAAATGCGACAGCAGTGTCGCCCTCCCGTCCCATCACATCGACATTCAGTAGCTGGAGGTTCCGTAATGAGCTCTACACCACAGTCGCAGGCCAGGACATACATGTTCGCGCGTGTGCTCGGCCCCTACCTCGTGATTGTCACCGCCACAGCCATGGCGCGCACCTCCCAAATGCGAACGCTCCTTGCAGACTTCGGTACGACCTCCGTGTGGCCGTGGGTGACTGGCGCGTTCGTTCTGCTGAGCGGCCTGGTTGTCGTTGCACTGCACCAGTATTGGCGAGGCGCGGCAGCGGTCATCGTGTCCGTACTGGGCTGGTTGACCACGCTGAAGGGGCTATTTCTTCTGGCCATTCCCCGGACCTACATCTCGGCCGCCAACTCCGCGCTTGACGTGAGCGTCTGGTGGTGGACTAGTTTCGCCGTCGCGGCACTGGCTGGACTCTATCTGACCTATGTCGGCTGGGTCACTACGCCGAGCCGGCCGACGTCACAAACCGCAACCTCCACCCCGGATTTGCCGCGTGCCGCGTGATCAGGCATGAGATTGCAGTCCGACCACCGGAGGCTGACCCACATGTGCACAGCCGAAAACGGCGACGTGACGACACAGCATTACTGCGGGCCAACCTCGGAACCGAAGGGAGCGGCATGGTGGCTATCGGCGGTAATGCACCGTTGTTGACTGACTCTGACGTTGAGTCGCTCGCGTGGCAATTCCTTAACTCGGACTATGTGAGTGACGTGTACGGCAGGTGGTCACTCGACCGACGCCTCAGCACTTTCCTCCGGCGCAGCGGCCTTATCCGCGTCGCCGATGACGGCGACCTCTTCAACGTCATCCTCGACCGGGTGATGACCGGAATCAGTAGCGTTGCCGGCAGGGCGACCACGTCGCATGCCAGCCTCCGGCCGATTCGCTGAAGCGACCCTCGCCGGTCATCCGCGGAATCCGCACAAGCCATCGGCTTAGGGGCCGATGCATGGCGCCGGCCAGACGAACGACCCCCGTCGGCGCTTTGGAACGAGGTTTGCTCGTTAGTCCATGGAACTTCCTTCGCACCAGCAACTTCCGCTTAAGTTTCGGCAATGCTCAGTCACCGGATGCGCCCTTGCAGGCGAGCGGAGTGACAAAGGACCCGGTCGCGTTGGAGGACTTCGGCAGGCCGGGAAGGCGACCGATGCCCTCCGATATCCGTGCCGTTGGCCCCTACTGGGCGGGTCAGCGACAGTGGTCGGATTTGAGCAGTAAAGCTCAACAAGGAGGCCACGATGAATCCAGCAGCGTACATAGCGCGGGTAGCTGAGAGATCCGTGGGTCTGGGGACTGCCGTCGCGTGCAGCACATCGTCGGATTCGTATTCGCCGAACAGTTCATTCATCAAGGTAACCAACCGCTTTGGCGGCCGATGGGAGCATCACAGGACACCGCCGGGCGCAGAGACAATCACGATCTACCAGCTGACGGATCACCTACATGACGGGCGTACGGCGTGCGTATCCGGTGATGAAATCGCCGCCACGGTGTCTACATGGTTGGCGGAGTTAGGCGCGCATAGCCCGCTGGCTGACGATCTTGCACACGCGGTACGTGGCGGCGACTGGCCGACAGCCTATGCCATCGGCGAGCACCTATCCGTCGATGTGGCGGTTTGTGCTGAGTGCACCAAGGAATGCCCATCACACCGAGCCAGGCGACCTGGTCGAGTTACTCAACATGTGCAAATGGGACCACCTTCGAGCTGGCCGGTGCTAGAGGCATCCAGCTCAGCACCGGATCTTCCGCGTGACTGAGCACAACGTCCAAGTCCGCTGGGTCTTTGCGTGTTGTCCCGCTTTACCCTGATTTTGAGTGCGGTGGTCCCCGAGTCGGGGCACTGACTCGGGGACCACCGGGGAATCAGGCTCACTCGTTGGCTGCCTGCACCGCGATGTGCTTCTCAGCCGGCGCGACTTTGGAAGCGCCCACGGAAACGGTAAGAATGCCTTTGCGGTATGTGGCTGTGACGTCATCCTCGTTGGCGTCTGAAGGCAGGGGCACCGACCGAGCGAACGAGCCATAGGAGAACTCTGATGTTCCCTTGGATTCGGATTTCACAGTGCGTTCGGCCTTGATTGTCAACTGCCCGTCGCGCACGGTGATGTCGACGTCCTTGGCCGGATCGATTCCCGGGATTTCAGCACGTACCACATAACGGCCGTCTTCCATCTGGTCCTCAATCCGGATGAAATGGTTTTGACGAAGGCGGAATCCAGCCGGAAAGTCAGGCAACAGATTGGATAAGTCAGGCAACAACGATCGCCGCGATCGTCGTCGTAACGCGAGTTTGCTCATGACGCTCCTATAGTGATCGGCTCGTGATGATGGTTGATGTTGTTGATCCGACCACTTGGTGTAGCCACGGCATAGGGACGGAAGTCCCACGACGGGGAGGTCGTTCGTCGTCGCCCGCTGAGGAACCGGGCAATCAAACCACGCCCGGTGACAATGCGGGCCACAACGGGCGTGCCTGCACTCGGGCCGTTGTCATATCAGCCGGCGGGATAAATGAGCCCGTAGTGCCCGTCGTAGCGGTGATACAGCACGGCGGCACGGCCTTGGGCTACATCGATGAAGAACAGGAACGGCAGCCCCAGCAGGGATAGCCGCTCGGTGGCCCGTTCCACAGTGAGCGGCGGAGCCGGCTGCGGGCTGATAGTCAGGGCCAGCGCGTAGGGCGCCAGCTCCTCGGGCGACGGTTTGACTTGCGCGAGGCGATACCCCGTTGGCGCTGAGCGGTATAAGACGCTGGCCTGTTTCGTGCCTTGTTCGGTGAATAGGTGGAAGTCGTAATCCAGCAGCTCCATCTCCTGTCCTGCCTCGTCGACGGTACGGGTTCCCAGGGTGAACGCCTTGCGCCGGATGATTCGACGTTGATCGGGCGGCCGCGGGAAATAACTCGGCCGGTGCATGGGCTCGGACTGGTGGCGCCACTCATGCGGCTCGGCCGACGGCGCCCTGCCCCGCCGGGCGCCCCAGTGTTCAGCGACGTGTTCTAACTGATACCGCAGCCGGGCTTGGAGCCGATCGATCGCCTCACGCACGGTAGTGCCCGAGACTTGAGCACGCACCAACCGGCCATTGACGTCGAGGTTCGCCTGCGCGATCACCTGGCGGGCCACCGCCGGGTCGGCGTGCTTGCTTAGTTTGACGTGAGCGTGGAGCACGGGTTGGTGGGTGAAGCGGCCGAGCTCGCCGATCTTTGTCCGCGCATACTCTCCACCACCCGGTAGCCGGCCGTGTGTTGTCACCTCGACGTCGAGAGTTGCTGGCAAATCAGTTTTATGTCGCATGATTTCGTTGTTACGCCGGCACGAACCGGCGTGGTAAGGGCCGAAGGTCACCAACGTCTCTGCACAGAAGGGCCTAACGGCCCTAGAACACACAACGATTGCCGCCATAGCGCTCAAAGCGCCGAACCAGCTCAAATGCAAGTTATTAGGAGGATTCATGACCATCGCGCGCGACATTATGCATGCCGGAGTCACCTGTATCGGCGAACACGAAACCTTAACTGCCGCAGCTCAACATATGCGGGATCGTGGTATTGGCGCCCTGCCGATCTGTGGTGACGACGATCGCCTACATGGAATGGTCACCGACCGCGACATCGTTATCAAGTGCCTCGCCGAAGGCCACGATCCGCATGCCGTGACCGTCGGCGAGCTCGCTGAAGGCACCCCTTACCATGTCGACGTCGACGCCAGCATTGAAGAAATGCTCAACGTCATGGAGGAGCACCAAGTTCGCCGGTTGCCTGTGATCGAAAACCACCGTTTGGTGGGTATCGTCAGCGAGGCCGACATCGCCCGGCATCTGCCCGAACACGCTATCGCCCAATTCGTGAAAGCCATCTGCGCCCAGGCGGCCATCACCAGCCGCTAATGTGCCGGGTTGCTCTTCACGTGCAACACCCGCGGGCCGCACCGCCGAGTTCAGCGCAACCCGCGCCGCGCGCTCGGCGGCCGGCCCGGCTTCGCTTTGCGTTGACGTCAAGGGTTCAGCCGCGGTTGCGCCGCGCGGAACACGGGCAGGACGCACGACAGCTGACCCCACGATGAATGCCGGCGGTCTCGCGGGGTCAAATGACATCACGGTGGGGACCAAGGACTCTGTCGTTCGATGTTCGCCTGCCCGAGTGTCGAATCAGACAGAAGGCAGGTGATCGTCATGACCCAAACGATGGTGGACACCGGGGTAATCACCAGGGCAGTGGAGTTAGCGTGTCGCGCTCCCTCGCTGCACAACAGCCAGCCGTGGCGGTGGGTGGTCAGGAGCACGACAGTCGATCTGTTCGCTGATCCGCACCGGATCGTGACCGGAGCTGACAGCTCAGGCCGCGAAGCAATCATCAGCTGCGGCGCTGTACTCGATCACTTCCGGGTCGCGATGGCTGCCATTGGCTGCGATAGCAACATCGACATCTTTCCCAACCCGAACAATCTCGATCACCTTGCCGCGATTGACTTCACTCCGATGGGCAACGTCGCCCAGGCTCGACGCGACCTCGCCAAGGCAATACTGCAGCGACGAACCGATCGACGTCCGTTCCGCGCACCAGAGGACTGGGCATCATTCGAACCCGTGCTGCATACCTCGTACGACAACGATTTGGCCACACTTGAAGTATTGCCCGACGAGGTGCGACCGCGGCTAGCGCAGGCATCACGGCTCGCCGAGTCCCTACGCCGCTACGACGATCTTTATCATCATGAACTGCATTGGTGGACAGAACCTTCCAGAGAATCAGAAGGGATACCCCAAGGCTCTCTGGTATCAGCATCGGACGCCCGCAGAGTCGACGTGAAACGCCCCTTTCCCGCGAGATGGTACCGGGAGCAGAGTTCTGTGGGCCCGCAGGACCAGGCGAAGATCCTCCTGCTTTCCACCCCCGGTGATACGCGCAGAGACGCGTTTAATTGCGGCCAAGCGCTTTCGGCGGTCCTACTGGAATGCACCGTGGCTGGACTGGCAACGTGCCCGGTGACGCACGTCACGGAGCTGGAAGCCACCCGCGACATAATCCGGGATCTCACGACCGATACAGCAGCGGTGCCCCAGCTTTTGATCCGGGTCGGCATCGAACCTGCGGGTGAGGTCCCGCCCCTGACGCCGCGCCGACCCATGAGCGACGTCTTAGAGATTCACCGCTAGCTACTTCGACTTCAAAGTCGGCGGTTGATACTAGGTCTGAAGGCGATCACTGGTCGTTGCGGGAGCCGGTGCCGCCCAGGGTTTCCCCGAACCCGACTACGGGTTAACCCTCAGCCCGGCTGACCCAGGAGTTGCGCGGTTTCGCGGTGCAGCCTGCCGAAATTGTAGTAGGCGGCGCAGGCGCCCTCCGCGGATACCATGCACGTACCGACCGGTGTTTCCGGGGTGCAAGCGGTGCCGAACACCTTGCACTCCCACGGTTTGATCACGCCCTTGAGAACCTCGCCGCACTGACATGCTTTCGGGTCGGCGACGCGGATCGCGGGCAGGTCGAACTTCAGTTCGGCATCAAATTCGGAGTAGTTGCGGTGGATTTTAAGTGCGCTTTGAGAAATGAATCCCAGTCCGCGCCACTCGAAGTGGGGTCGTAACTCGAATGTCGCGGCCATCAGTTTCAGGGCTTGCGGGTTGCCCTCGGGGCGCACGACGCGAGTGTATTGATTTTCGACAACGCAGCGTCTTTCGCGGATCTGCCGCAGCAGCATGTGCACTGACGCTAGGATGTCCAGTGGTTCAAATCCGGCCACTACCATGGGTTTTCCGTATGTTTCGGCAACGAATCGGTATGGCCGCAGCCCTACTACGGTGGACACGTGTCCCGGCCCGAGGAACCCGTCGAGCCGCAGGTCGGGAGATTCCAGGATGGCCTTGATCGGCGGAACGATGGTGACATGGTTGCAGAACACGCTGAAATTGCGTACGCCGAGAGCACGTGCCCGCACCAGGGTGACCGCGGTGGACGGTGCGGTGGTTTCGAAGCCGACGGCAAAGAAGACCACGTGGCGGTCAGGGTTATCGATGGCGACCTTAAGCGCGTCGAGCGGTGAGTAGACGAATCGGACATCGGCGCCGCGGGCCCTGCCTTCGATGAGGTTGCCGACCGACCCCGGTACGCGCATCATGTCGCCGAAGGTGGTGAAGATAATGTCGGGCCGCTCGGCCAACCAGATGGCGTCGTCGACACGTCCCATCGGGATGACACACACCGGGCAACCCGGCCCGTGGATCAGCTCGATCGATTCGGGCAGCAGATGCTCGATCCCGTGGCGGTAGATCGTGTGCGTGTGGCCGCCGCATACCTCCATGAATTTGAACGCGTCGCCGGCGGCCAACTCGGCGATGGACTTGACCAGCGCCCGCGCTGCCGCTGGGTCACGGAATTCGTCGACAAACTTCATAGCTGAAACCTCGTTGTCCCTCACGCGATTTCAGACGTCGTGAGCGCTTGGATCTCGTTGAGGTAGTCGGCGCTCAATTTCTGTAGCTGATCCAGTGTCAGCGCGGCCTCACGCTCGTCGATCTTGGCGATCGCGAAGCCGACGTGCACCAGAACCCAGTCGCCGACCATCGGGCTGTCGTCGGCCAGCAACCACACACTGATCGTTCTGCGTACCCCGTTGACGTCGATCTTAGCCAAATGTGCTTCGGTGTCCACGATCTCGGTGATCTGGCCGGGAATTCCCAGGCACATCGTCGGCCTCCTCTCTGGTGTTCTCAGCAGATCCGGGGAAGGGGGTCACCGGTCAGCATGTCGACAATCCGGCTGCCGCCCAAGGAGGTTCGCAGCGCGACAATGCCGGCCGGTTCGCCTACGACCTCACCCACGACCGTCGCCCCCGCCCCGTGTGGGACTGCGCGCATCGCCGCCATCGCCGCATCGGCCTGGTCGGCGGCGACGATCGCTACGAAGGCGCCCTCGTTGGCGACATACAAGGGATCGATGCCGAGCAGTTCGCAGGCTCCCCGCACCGGCGGTTGGACCGGGAGCGCCCGTTCGTCCAGGATCAGCGCGAATGGCGCGCCTTTGACCAGTTCGTTGCACGCCGTGGCGACCCCGCCGCGGGTGGCGTCGCGCATCCACCGCGTTGCCGGGGCAGCCTGCAGCAGCGCCTCCACCACCCCGTTGATTGGGGCGGTGTCCGATGCGATGGCGGCCTCGATGGCCAAATCGCCCCGCGCGAGCATGACCGCCATCCCGTGTTCACCGATCGTGCCGGACAACAGCACTTTGTCGCCTGGCCGCACCGCCTCGGCCGACAGCCGTCGACCGTCGGGGATCACTCCGACGCCGGTGGTGGTGATGTAGATGCCGTCGGCGGCGCGTTTTTCGACGACCTTGGTGTCGCCGGTGACAATGCGGACCCCGGCGCGGGCGGCGGCTTCGCTCATGTCGGCGACGATTTCGCGCAGTTCGGCCATCGGGAATCCGTCCTCGATGACGAATGCGGCCGATAACCATTGCGGGCGGGCGCCCGACACGGCCAGGTCGTTAACGGTGCCGTTGACCGCGAGGTGCCCGATGGAGCCACCTGGAAAACGCAGGGGCCGAACGACAAACGCGTCGGTGGAAAATGCCAGCCGTTCGCCGGAGGACATCTGCAGCACCGCGGCGTCACCGAGTTGTTCGAGCTCGTCGTTGCGGAACGCTTCCAGGAAGACGGCGTCGACAAGCGCCATCGACGATTTTCCGCCGGCACCGTGCTCAAGGGTCACGACGTCATCGGGCAGCCGCGGGCGCCGGCGGCGGAACTCGTCGATCCGCTGCAGCACGCGCTCTTCGCGCTGGGCAGCGGTGGTGGGCTGGGCCGCGCTCATCGGACACCAGCGCTGGGTAGCGCACGGCTCATGCGTTCCTGGGCAACCACCCAGAGCCGGTAGCCAAGCATTGCGTGGCTTTCCTGGATGCGGTGGATGCTTTGTGAGTGCACCGTGAAGCAGTAGTCGAGATCATCGGCGGTGGCCATCCGGCCGCCGTCGTGGCCGGAAAATCCAATTGTCAGGAGTCCCCGCCGGTTCGCCTCGGTGATCGCGACTATCAGATCCTCCGAGTTGCCCGACGTCGACAGCGCGATCGCGACGTCGCGGTCTCGGCCGTGGGCGATGATTTGACGCTTGAAAATCAGCTCGAATCCGACGTCATTACCAAGCGCGGTCAGCACGGCCTCATCGGCGGCAAGCGACCAGGCCGCGATTGGGCGGCCCCGCGGCGGATGGCTGAATAACGATGCCAGGGTCGCGGCATCGGTGGCGCTGCCGCCGTTGCCGAGGGTGAAAAGTCGGCCGCCGCAGCGGAACCTGTCGGCCATCTCGCTGCCCGCCTTCGTCAAGGCTTGCTGATACTCGTGGAGCGACTCCTGTTGCAGGACAGCACTTTCGGCGGCCTTGACCCGCGCTGATGCGGCGAGGTCATCCAGCAGGCTCTTGGCGTCGGTTTCCTCGGATTCGATGAACGGATACAAGAAGCTCGTGCTCTCCGATCCGTGTGTGGTCATCTGTTGGCCTCCTGAGGCATGTCGTCCAGGCGCGCGATGGCCGCTCCCGCGTGCACCAGAACCAGGTCGTTGACTGCAATTTGGCTGAGCATGCTGACGTCGACCCACTGTTCTCCGGTTGCGGTGCGCACCAGCGCCGGACCCGTCGGTTCGATGGGTTGCAGCACGATCTCGCCCATCCGCCCCTCGTCGCTGCACGTGACGCAGGTGGCATGGGCGCCATCGGCCCGCTCGGTCAGCAAACCGGGGTGTTCGAAGCAGACATGGGTCAGTTCCCACAGCAAGTGATACAGCAGGACGAACTGTCCGGTGACCGGCACCATCGGGTCGTTCGAGTCGATCCACAGGACGTGGTTGGCCGCACCGGCCGCCGGCCGCGGGCCGGCCCCGACCCACAGCGTCAGCGCCCCCACGCCGGCGCGCGCCGCATCGCCGCTACCGCCGCGGGTTCGTCCGCCGATGCCACCGCCATCAGCACGTCGCCGGCCCGGCACGCGACCCGTGCTTGTGCGACCGGGTCAGGTCCGACCAGCGCCGCCGAAGGCAGCGCCCGCTTGCCCATGATCACCGGATGCACGAACTCCACCGCGACATGATGCGCATGCGGTTCCCACTGCGGCGACATCACCCACAGCGTGGCGCCGTCGTGAAATCTACGGGAAAGATCCAGCGCGGCGCCGGCTAAGTCCGCCGACAGGCCGATGTCAACGAAGCCCCCACCCGGTTGCACGGTGATCGTCATGGTCGACCCCTCCTTACCCTGAATTGCCCACCACCAGCTGCCCCAGCGCGATGCCGCCGTCGTTGGGTGGCACCTGCCGATGGGTGATCACCTCAAAACCCTTGTCCCGCAGGCCGTCAAGTGCTAAGCGGAGCAGCAGCACATTCTGAAACACCCCACCTGACAATGCCACCGTCGGCGTGCCCGCGTCGACCCGCTCAGCCAAGTCAACGATCAAGTCGGCGACCGCGCGATGGAACCGGGCACCGATCACCTGCGCGGCTACCCCAGCGCGCAGATCGTCAATGACCGCGCCGAACACCGGAGCCGGGTCGGCGAGGACCGGTAGTTGGTCGGCATCAACGTCGAAGGCGTACCCCGTCGGGCCGCAGTCCACGCCGCGGGACAGGCCCTCCAGCTCGATGGCAGCCTGGGCCTCGTATGCGACCACCTGCCGGACCCCGATCAGCGCGGAGACCGCGTCGAACAGCCTGCCCATGCTCGAGGTCGGGACACAACCGAATCCCGTCGCAAACTGCCGCGTGAGCACGCGGCGCTCATCGGGCGGGCACGCGGCGACCGGCGCCAAATCAGGATCCCACGCCAGCCCGGCCGCCCACAGATGCGCCAGCGCCATCCGGTACGGCCGCCGTACGCTGACGTCGCCACCGGCCAACGGCACATATTTCAGCCGAGCCAGCCGCTGGTAGCCCTTGTAGTCGGCGAGCATCGCCTCACCGCCCCAGACCGCCCCGTCGGGCCCGTAACCGGTCCCGTCGAACGCGAAGCCCAGCACCTTCCGCGAGTCGTCCAGCCCGTGCTCGGCCATCACCGCCGCGATGTGCGCGTGGTGATGTTGCACCAAGCGAACCGGCCTGCCGACGGCGTGGCGGTGCGCCCAGACGCTCGAGCGGTAACGCGGATGTGCATCGGCGACAACAGTTTCCGGAGCAACTCCGGTCAGCGCCTGCAGATGCTGCTGTACGGAGTCGAACGCCGTCAGCGTGGCCAGGTCGTCCATGTCCCCAATGTGCTGGCTGAGCCACGCTAACTTGCCCTCGCCGATTGCCAGTGTGTTCTTCAGGTCGGCGCCGACCGCCAGGGTCGGTGGCACCGGCACCGGTAACGCAACGGGCAGTGGCGCATATCCACGTGAGCGCCGGATCGGCAGTTCGACACCGTCGATCACCCGTACCACCGAGTCGTCGCACGGCACCAGGATCGGCCGGTCGTGCATCAGCCAGCCGTCGGCCAACCCCGAAAGCCGGTCCAGCGCCATGTCATCGGTGTAACAGATCGGTTCGCCGCCAACGTTGCCCGACGTCATCACCAGCACCTGCGGCCCGGGCTCGTCACCGGGCAACCCAAACACCAGCGTATGCAGCGGCGTGTACGCCAGCATGACCCCCAGGTCAGGGTTGTGTGGGGCCACCGCGTCGGCGACCCAGGCGCTGGGCCGGCGCGGCATCAACACAATCGGGCGCTGCGGGCCGGACACGACGCGTCGGCAGGCGCCGTCAACCACCGCGATGGCGGCTGCGGCAGCCAGGTCGGACACCATCACTGCGAATGGCTTGTCGCCGCGACGTTTTCGGCGCCGCAACTCGGTGACCGCGCATTCGTCGGCGGCGTCGCAAGCCAGGTGATATCCGCCGATGCCTTTGATGGCGAGCACCCCGCCGCCGCGAATCAGGTTGCGCGCCGCCTGCAGGCCCGCGTCACCGTCGATCACATGACCGTCGTGGTCTCGGTAACGCAGGATCGGCCCGCAGTTGGGGCAGCACACCGGTTGGGCGTGAAACCGCCGGTCAGCAGGGTCGGCGTATTCGCCCGCGCAGTCGGCACACAGTGCGAACGCGGCCATCGACGTCGTTGCCCGGTCATATGGGAGTGAGGCAATGATGGTGAACCGCGGCCCGCAGTTGGTGCAGTTGATGAACGCGTGCCGGTAGCGGCGGTCAGCCGGGTCGCGCTGCTCGCCGGCACATGTGGCGCACATCGCGACATCGGGGCTGGCCAGCGTACGGCCACCACTCGAGCGTGACGTGTCGCCGATCTCAAAGCCGATGCTACCGACCACCGGGATATCCACGGCCTCAATGGATTCGATGACCGCCAGCGGCGGGCGACGATCCGGCAGCCTGTTGAGAAATTCGTCAATGTCGGCCGGGTCGCCCTCGACTTCGATGATGGCGCCGCCGCCGCCGTTGCGCACCGAGCCGGACAGCCCGAGCGCGGCCGCTGTGGTGTAGACGAACGGCCGAAAGCCCACGCCCTGCACCACGCCACGCACATCGACCTGCAACCGGCGACGACCGGTCATGGCCTGGCCTGTGACTGTGCCAGGTGCTCTGTGCGGGCTTGGATCCAGCGACACCAGGTATCGACACCCTCACCCGTGGTAGCGGATAGCGGCAGAATCTCAACCGCCGGGTTTATCGACCGCGCATACCGCACACACAGGTCGAGATCCATGTCGACGTGGGGTAGCAGGTCGATCTTGTTGACGATCACGAGTCCGGCGGCGGCGAACATGTGCGGGTACTTCAGCGGTTTGTCGACGCCCTCGGTGACCGAAATGACGACGACCTTGTCGTGCTCACCGAGGTCGAAGAGCGCCGGGCAGACGAGGTTGCCAACGTTCTCGATGAACAACAGCGTCGAGGGTTCGGGGTTAAGCAGCTCGAGTGCGCCACGCACCATCGCCGCGTCCAGATGACAGCCGGCGCCGGTGTTGACCTGAACCGCACGTGCACCCGCGGCCCGAATGCGTTCGGCATCAAGATTTGTCTCCTGGTCACCTTCGATCACGGCGACTGGCCGATGCGTGCCGAGCTGGCGAATCGTTCGTTCTAGCAGCGTGGTCTTGCCGGCCCCCGGTGAGCTGGTGACGTTGAACGCCAGGATGCCGCGACCGGCGAGCCATTGCCGGTTCTGCTCGGCGAGCAGGTCGTTTTTCGCGAGGACTTTTTGTTCCAACACGACGGTTTTGGTGGGTACCGCGGGGTCATGCTCGTGGTGCGGATTATCGTGTCCGGCCACCGTGATGGCCGATCCGTCGTCGCCGCAGCCACAGGTCGCGCACATGATCAGCTCACTTCCATCGACAGAATCTTCAGGTCGCGACCGGCAACCAGCTCCACATCGGCGCTCCCGCAAGGGCACAACGAAATCAGCTCGGGGGGCTCGAAGTCCTGCCCGCAGGAAAGGCAGCGCGCCGAGGCCGCCAGCACGTCGAGGTCCAGCCGTGCGCCGTCGGCGACCGTGCCCTCGGTAGCCAAGCCGAAGCAGAATTGCATCGCATCGGGCAGGACCGCGCACAATGCGCCAACCTCGATGCGCACGCTATGCACCCGCCGACCCGCGGCGTGCTCACACACCGTCTCGACAAGACTTTGCGTGATCGCCATCTCGTGCACGTTGGTCCTTTGTGCCATGACGCTGCCGGTCTCGCCCCCCGTCATGTGGCGTGTTGAAGCAGCCCCGTCGAGCTTATCGCGGTCATCGTGCCTGCACCGCCATCAGTGCGGCCGAAACGCTCAAAGGAGGGCTTGTAGTAACCTCAGCGCAGACCCGGGGGTTACGTATGAAATGAGAGTGCATTGACCAGCACTGGTGAGGCGGGCGGGTCCTCACGCGCATCTGAGCTGTCAGTGAAGCTCAACAAGCTTTTTGAGATTATGCGTAAGCCCGCTGAGCCGCCGCTGTCCTACATGTGGCAGCTGCGCACCGGGGTCAAAAACAACCCGACCGTGCAGCATTTACGGGCGATCGCTGAATTTTTCGGTGTCTCCCCGTCCTACCTGATCGACCCCGACATCGATCCGCGTATCGACGCCCAGCTCAACCTGCTGCAAGCCTGGCGTGACAGCGGAGTACGCGACTTGGCAATGCGCGCCTCCGGCTTAACTCCCCAGTCCCTCGACAGCTTGGCAGCGATGATTGATCACGTGCGCCAGCTTGAGCACCTGCCTCCGATAGCGCCTTCTCAGGAAGATGACCTCAATGGCACTCGCTAACGCGGACCTACTCGCTCTCGCACGCAAGTTACCCATCCTGCCCGACATCGCCCCGGCGACCGTGAGCGCTGTATTAGGACGAACGGACTACGCCAGATCGGATCGACCACCTTGCAAGCATTCGTCCTGGCGCTCACCGAATTGCTCGGCTGGACCAAGACCTCTGCCTACCGGCTACGAGTTCACGGCCCAAATTTCGTCTACGAAGCCGTTGGGGCGTGTGTGATCGGTGCTGTTCCCGTCGCCATGAAGCTGCTGGCCTTCTACGGGCTCGATCCCGTTAGCCGCACCTGGTCTAAGCTGCAGCCGCTGCAGCAGACAACCTTGCAGCTACACCACACCGTCGTCGAGATCCGCGACGCAATCCTGCAACTGCGTCCCTACGTTCGTGACCTCACCTCACAAGAACTGGGCCAGTTCCTCAACGCGAACTCCGTACCGGCAGCCCAACGCGACGTAGCTACCAGCGCCCTGTACCTCGCTCACACCGCCCGAGCCAAAACTGCTGGTGTTACGCCTGAACCACTCGACGTAGCACTAATGGTGGCGTCCCGGGCGACAACCCTCGACGAGGAATCAACCGAGTTGTTGAAGCTGGCGAAATGGTGGCCGGTCGCCTATGCGGTGGCCGAACAGTCCGCCCCGTCTGACCCCACCGTGAAAGTGAGCCCGTCACCATGATTCAGGCCGAGGCTACGCCGATCCCGCATCCCCGGTTTCGTCTCCCGGTTCTCGGTGATCTCCTCACGATTGACTTCGCTAGGCCCACGCAAGGCCTTGCTGCCGAGACCCGCAAACTTGGTAGCGGAATCTTCGAGCAACGCATCTTCAAGTTTCCCGTCATCGTGCTCGCCGACACCGCACTCATCGCCGACGTCAACAACGAGGACCTGTGGGAAAAACATCTCGGACCCTCGCTATACAAATTGCGCTCCGTGGCCGGTGACGGGCTATTCACCGCTTACAACGACGAACCCAACTGGCGCAAGGCGCACAACATCCTGATGCCTGCGTTCACCAAAACGGCCATGTTGAACTACCACGACAGCATGACCGGCACAGTCCAAGAACTGCTAGACACCTGGAAAACCAACGGCGCCAACCAATCCTGGATCGACATCGCCACCGAAGCTAACCGCCTCACAATCGAGATCATCGCCCGCGCCGGACTGGACCACTCCTTCACTAAACTCAGCGACCGTAGCGGCAACCCATTCATCGCCGCCGTGCTACGCGAACTCGCCTACGCTAATCGCCGAACCGACGCCATCCCCTTTTATGAGAAACTGCTCGGCGCCAAGTGTAAAGCCCAGCACTACGGCGATAAGGTTTACGTCCGCCAACAAGTCATCGACATCATCGACGCCCGGCGGCGAAACCCCCATGCCAGCAACCGAACCGACATGCTCGACATCATGCTCCACACCACAGACCCAGAAACCGGTGAGCAGCTTGACAACGACAACATTGTCAACCAGATCCTCACCCTGCTCGTCGCTGGTAGTGAAACCTCAGCCAACACCATCGCGTTCGCCCTGCACTATCTGTCCGCCCACCCCGACATTGCCGCCCAGGCCCAAGTCGAGATCGACCAACGCTGGCCCAGCTCCGACTTTCCCAACATCCAATTTCACGACATCGCCAAATTGCGCTACCTGCGCCGCATTGTCGACGAAACACTGCGACTATGGCCAGTAGCGCCGGGCTATTTCCGCCGGGCACGCCACGACAGCACCATCGGCAACGGAAAATACCCCTTCAAAGCCGGCGACTGGGTGTTCGTCCTGCTCGTCGCCGCGCACCGCGACCCCGCCTGGGGCGCCGATGCCGACGAATTCAACCCAGACCGGTTCCTGCCCGAAAATCTCCGCAAACTGCCCCCATACACCTACAAACCCTTCGGCACCGGGCCCCGCGCCTGCATGGGTCGCCAATTCGCACTACACGAGATCGTTTTGACGCTCGCCGCGATCCTGCACCAATACGACCTACAGCCCAGGCCCGGATACCAACTGAAGGTTTCCGAAACCCTGACTCTCAAACCAGCGGGCCTACACCTACGTCTTCACCGTCGCCGCTGATCGAAAGCTACTACTGACTGCATACACGAAAGCCCGGCGTTGAACTCGGGGGCTTTGCGCTCTACGTTCAACCAAATATTAACAGCCGCAAATCAATTGCCAAAGTCAAATGCTCTCGGGGACAGATGCCTTGTCGGCGTGTGCAATTCATCATGCACCACACGCAATGAATTCAGCCACTCGGGACAGGCCGGCGACGGCCGATGGCTACCGATGACGTCGGTTGCGGTGGTGTTTGGTGACGTGCTGCTGCACAAGGACTTTTCGGGGCCACAGTTACGTTACTGACGCAGATTGGCGACTAGTCCTGATCGAGACTGCGCAGCAATTCCGGAATGTCGCGACGCTGATGCAAGACACGCAAAACGTCGATGTGGTCGGTGCGCTCCACGTACAAGACCGTATACGGGAAGTGCGCCAGCGCCCGTCCGCGCAGCCCGGGAATATCGAGCTCGTAGCCATAACGGGGCGAACCGATCCCAGGGTGGCGTCCGATCAGGCGGTAGGCGGCCTGCAGCGCGTCGATCAGATCTGTCGCGGCTTGCGCCGCTTCCTCATCGAGGTAGTAGTCAATCGCGTGCTCGACATCGTGGATAGCCTGATCGCGCGGGATGACCGGCTTGATCGTCATCCAGTGCGTCGGTGCCGAATGCGGGCACGTAGGCCGTCGAAGTAAGCATCGTCGGCGGGCGCGGCCGGCGGCGAAGCGGCACCTTCGAGGACCAGGCGACGCAGGGCCGCGCGGTCCTGATCCTTGCGGATCAACTCGCGGACATACTCGCTACTAGTGCCGTACCCGCCCTGGGCAACCCGCTCTTCCACGAACACCTTGAGCGAATCGGGTAGTGAGATGTTCATGGTGCGCATAAAGCAAGGCTAGCGAGTAATGGCAAAAATTGCCAAAAACACGGATCCGGTTCATGGCACCCGAGCAACGCTACCGACAGCCGGCATTACCACTTCGATGATCGGCCACTGCTGGTCAGCTCGACACCACCGAGCGGTTGATTTCCTCCACACCGCCGCTACGCCCCGGATACCAGGCGGACCGGCTCGAAGAATTGGGCTATTGCCACCGCGACTGTGCGCAGCTGTGCTATCAACTGCGCCGTCTCGCCACCACGGTCGTAAATGCCTTCGCCACAGTTCATTTGAGGGTGACGGCCATCAAACGCTCAGTCGGCGGGGCCGCCGCACACGAGCTCCCCAGCGCGCACCTCCGACGAGATCTCATCATCGCGTGCGCTCCTGCAAACACCACGCCCGCCAAGCGGGACTGGCCCGGGACGATTTACGAGGGCTCCTGGGGACCGATCAGCACGCCCGGCCCCGGGTTACCGCTAAGCCTTTGAGGAGAGCTATCGCAACCCTTATCGGTGAAGATTGAAGTCAGGCGGCAAGCGAGCTATGGAGCACGCTAAACAACTTGCAATGCTAATGTTCCCAAATCCGCTTCCAAGCGCCATAAAAATGGCCCCCGGAGTCTCCTCCGAGGGCCATTTTCGCTGGTAGCGGGGACAGGATTCGAACCTGCGACCTCTGGGTTATGAGCCCAGCGAGCTACCGAGCTGCTCCACCCCGCGTCGGTAAATACAAGGTTACCGAACACTTGCGAGGGTCACCAAATCGCCTGTCAGGCACGGTGCACGCGCGGCGAACGCGCGCATAATGCCAGGGTTTACGGCGTGTCGGTGCACCGACACGCCCGCTCGCGGCCAGTTATTTCGTGTTGTTGAACTTGGTGATGGCGTCGTCGAGGCGCTGCAGCGCCGAACCGTAGGCGGCGAAATCGCCCTTCTTCTGCGCGTCGCGCGCCGCGCCGATCGCCGCCTGGACCTTCTTGCAGCGCGGCGGCCTTGGCCGCCGACAACGCGACCGACCCATCCGGAGCCGGTGGCACCACTGCGACCGGAGGAGTGGGCGATCCGTCGGCCGCCGCCGGAGGACCCGCGGGCGGCTTCGGCGGTACCGCTTCGGTGGGTTCGATGCCAGTAGCCGCGGACGCCGCGCCGGGCCCGAATAACCCGGTGAGCGCGTCACCGACGGTGGGACCGTAGCCGATCTTGTCGTTGTACATCATCGCCACGCGAATCAGACGCGGGTACGAGGAAGCGGCGTCGCTGGCGCCCGGGGACGCATAGACGGGTTCCACGTACAGCAGACCACCCTGAGCGACCGGCAGCGTCAGCAAATTACCCCACCGGATCCGGTTTTGGTTGTCCCGCCCGATCACACCCAGATCCTGGGATACCGCCGGATCGGTGGTGATCGCGTTATTGGCCAGTTTGGGGCCGTTGACGTTGCCAGGAATGGTCAGCACGGTGATCTTGCCGTACGTCGCAGGATCAGAGCTGGCGCTGATGTAGGCAGCCAGGAAGTCTTGCTTGAACCTATTCATCGCGCTGGTCAGCTGGTATGACGCCGAATTGTCATTCTTGAGAATGTTTTTCGCGACGATGTAGTACGGCGGCTGATAACTGCTGGCGGTCGGATTCGGATCCAGCGGCACGTCCCAGAAATCCGAGGTGTTGAAGAACGTTCCGGGGTCATTGACGTGGTATTTAGCCAGCAGCATCCGCTGTACCTTGAACAGGTCCTCGGGATAGCGCAGATGCTCAGCCAGTTCAGGCGTGATATCGGCCTTGGGCCGCACGGTGCCCGGAAAGACCTTCATCCACGCTTTGAGCACCGGGTCCTGCTCATCCTGCTGATACAGCGTCACGGTGCCGTCGTAGGCGTCCACAGTGGCCTTCACCGAGTTCCGGATATAGGCGACCTGCTTATCGGGAGCCAACCGATTGAAAGCCACCTCGGTGGAGTCGGCGGTCGCCGACGACAGCGAGGTGAGTTCGGAGTAGGGATAGTTGTCCAGCGTGGTGTAGCCGTCGATGATCCACACCAGTCGCTTGCTCACGATGGCCGGATAGACGCTGCTGTCAGTCGTCAACCAGGGCGCCACCGCCTCCACCCGGCGCGCCGGATCACGGTTGAACAAGATCTTGCTGTTGGAGCCAATCACACTGGAAAACAAGAAGTTTCGCTCGGCGAATTTCGCCGCGAACACACTGCGGGATAGCCAACTGCCGATCGGGACTCCCCCGCTGCCGGCGTAGGTGTATCTCTTGGTATCGGTGTTGGTCTCGTAGTCGTATTCGCGGTCATCACCATTTTTCCCGACGATCGCGTAGTCGGCCGAGGTATTGGAGATCACTGGCCCGAAGTAGATGCGGGGTTGGTCCAGCCGCGCCGGCCCGTCGGACACCACAGTGCCGTTCCCAACGACGTTGACCAGGAATTCGGGGTAGCCGCCGTTTTGGTTGGGATCATTGGCGATACCGCGTACGGTGTTCGCCGGCGACGCGATAAATCCGTTCCCGTGCGTGTAAACGGTATGCCGGTTGATCCAGTCACGCTGATTGTCAATCAACCGGTCCGGGTTGAGTTCACGCGCCGCCACAACGTAGTCACGCAGGTTACCGTTTTTGTCGAGGTAACGGTCGATCGACAGCTGGTCGGGGAAGTAGTAAAAGTTCTTGCCGCGCTGGAATTGGGTAAACGCGGGGCTAACGATCGTGGGGTCGAGTAGCCGGATGTTCGAGGTGGTAGCGCGATCGGTGACGATCTGCTGAGCGATCGCAGGCGCGTCGCCGGTGTAATTGCGATAGGTCACCACGTCCTCAGTCAGGCCATAGGCTTGCCGGGTCGCGGTGATACTTCGGCTGATGTACTCGCTTTCCTTGCGTACCGCATCCGGCTTGGCGATCAGCTGTTCGACGATCAACGGCCAGCCGGCACCCACAATCAACGACGACAGCAGCAGCAAGACCAGGCCGATGGCCGGAATCCGCAAGTCCCGCAACGTGATCGCGGAGAACACGGCGGCGGCGCAAATCAGCGCGATCGCCATCAGGATCAGCTTGGCTGGCAGCACCGCGGTGATATCGGTGTATCCGGCGCCGGTGAACGGCTTACCGCTACGCGTATGCGACAGCAGCTCGTAGCGGTCCAGCCAATAGGCAACGGCTTTGAGTAGCACCAGCACACCGACCAAGCTGACCAACTGGATACGCGCCGAACGGCTTAGCGCGCCGGTGCGTCCGGACAACCGGATGCCGCCGAAGATGTAGTGCGCCACCAGATTTGCAACGAACGCTAGAAATACCGCGACGAACATGTAGCTGAGCACCAGCCGGTAGAACGGCAGCTCGAACGCGTAAAAACCGAGGTCCTTGCCGAATTGTGGATCCCTGATACCAAAGTCATCGCCGTGCAAGAACAGTTGGATCCGAACCCAGTAGCTTTGCGCGATAATGCCGGCGAGCAGGCCGATCGCCGTCGGGATCCCGATGCCCACGAACCGCAGCCGCGACAACACCGCGGCGCGATACCGCGCTACCGGGTCGTTGTCGTGGCTCGGGACGAAGACGGGGCGGGTGCGGTAGGCCACCGCGAGCCCGGCGAACACGATGCCGCCGACCACCAGCCCGGCTACTCCGAACACCACGAGGCGGGTAACTAGCACGGTACTGAACACCGAACGGTAGCCAAGCTCACCGAACCACAGCCAGTCGACATATGCGTCGACCAGTCGCGGACCAGCGAGCAGCAACACGATCACACCCAGTGCGACCATGATCAGCGTCCGGCTACGCCGAGTCAGTTTCGGCATCCTTGCGGCGGGCCGCATCCCCACTAGCTACGCTCCCTGCTCGATTTGGCTGGCGTCGATTTGCTGGCACCATACTTCGGGGCCGGTGGTGACAACTCTACGCACCGCGGCACCCGTCGATTGCGGGCGAGGGGCCGAGTTAGCAGCTCGGCAGTTGACCCCCCGACGTCATCGCGTGCAGCGCGTCCACCGCTTGGCTGAGGCTCTCGACCTTCACCAACCGCAGGCCGGTGCGGTTATCGGAGCTCGCCTCGTAGCAGTTCTTCGCGGGCACCAGAAACACCGTGGCGCCGGCAGCGCGGGCGGCGACCATCTTGTGGGCGATGCCCCCGATGGGGCCCACCTTGCCGTCGACGCTGATGGTGCCGGTGCCCGCGACGAACGTCGACCCCACCAAGTCACCGGTGGTCAGCTTGTCGACAACCGCCAGGCTAAACATCAGTCCGGCCGAGGGCCCGCCCACGTTGGCGAGGTTGAAATCCACCACGAACGGCGCCCACGGCGCATCCAGCACCGCGACACCCATAAAGCCGTAGTCGCGATCTTTGTTCGCACCCAGCGTGATCTGAGCGACACCGGGTGGCTCATTCTTGCGACGAAAGTCGATGGTCACCACCTCGCCGGGCTTGGTGTTCTTCAGCAATCCGGTGAACTGCTCGACATTGGCCACCGGGCTGCCATTGACCGCGTCGACGGCATCACCGGACTTCAGTTTGCCCACCGACGGACCGGGATCGCTGACCGTGGCCACGGTCACTGCAGACGGGTACTTCAGGTATCCCAGTGCGGCGTAGGCCGCGCTGTCCTCGGACTGTTTGAAATCAGCGTTGTTGGCCTTGTCAATGTCTTCGCGCGACTTGCCCGGCGGGTAGATGAGGTCGCGCGGCACCAGTTGTTCTTGGCCGGACAGCCACAGTGTCAGGGCTTCGCCCAAGGTCAGATCGTCACGCTGGGACACCGTCGTCATGTTGAGGTGACCGGACGTCGGGTACGTGTGCGTGCCGTCGATCGCGACGACCTGCTTGCCGTCGACCTCACCGAGTGTGTCAAAGGTGGGACCGGGGCCCAGCGACACGAACGGCACCGTCACCACCGCGAGCAACACGCCGAAGACCAGAATCGGCACCAGCGCGACCAACAAGGTGAGAATCCGCCTGTTCACGCCGCTTAGATTAGACGGACCCTCATCGGGCTCGTTCAGCTATAAGCATGACCCGGGGTGGCGCGTTCTGTCCCGCCAGTGAGTACCGTTGACAGTGTGGCTAACCCGCCTTTCGGCTTCTCCTCCGGAGACGACTCCCACCACGATGAATCTGGCAGGGACGAATCGGGACGCGACCAGCACGGGAAAAACAATCCCGATTCTCACGCGAGCGCGTCAGACCCGTCAGCCTCGTTCGGCATGAGTGGGGACTTCGGCATGGCCGACCTGGGACAGATCTTCACCCAACTGGGTCAGATGTTCACCAGCGCTGGCACCGCGATGACCGCAGACAAACAACCGGGTCCGGTCAACTATGAATTGGCGCGACGAGTCGCGTCGAGTTCCATCGGGTTTGTCGCGCCCATCCCGGCCACCACAAACTCGGCAATCGGCGATGCGGTGCATCTCGCCGAGACCTGGCTGGACGGGGTCACCGCGCTGCCCGCGGGCACCACCAAAGCGGAAGGCTGGACACCCGACGACTGGGTCAACAACACCTTAGAGACTTGGAAACGACTCTGCGACCCGATGGCCCAACAGATCTCGACGGTGTGGGCGGCGTCGCTGCCTGAGGAGGCCAAGAGCATGGCCGGCCCGCTGCTGTCGATGATGTCGCAAATGGGCGGCATGGCGTTCGGTTCGCAATTGGGCCAAGCGTTTGGTCGATTATCCCGCGAGGTGCTGACCTCGACCGATATCGGTCTGCCGCTGGGGCCCAAGGGCGTGGCGGCGATACTGCCGCAAGCTGTCGAGTCCTTCGCCGACGGGCTCGAGCAGCCGCGCAGCGAGATCCTGACCTTCCTGGCTGCCCGTGAGGCCGCACACCACCGGTTGTTCAGTCATGTGCCCTGGCTGGCCAGTCAATTGCTGGGCGCCGTAGAGGCCTACGCCGCGGGTATGAAGATCGACATGAGCGGAATTGAGGAACTAGCACGCGACTTCAATCCGGCGTCGCTGTCCGATCCCGCCGCCATCGAAGAGTTACTAGGTCAGGGCGTTTTCGAGCCCAAGGCAACCCCGGCGCAGACCCAAGCGCTGGAACGGCTGGAGACCCTGCTGGCGCTGATCGAGGGCTGGGTGCAGGTAGTGGTGACCGCGGCGCTGGGCGACCGGATGCCAAGTGCGGCCGCGCTCGGCGAGACGCTGCGCCGGCGTCGGGCCAGCGGCGGCCCGGCCGAACAAACCTTCGCCACGCTGGTCGGCCTGGAGCTGCGGCCACGTAAGCTGCGGGAGGCCGCCGCGCTATGGGAGCGCTTGACCCAGGCTGTCGGTGCCGACGCCCGTGACGCCGTCTGGCAACACCCGGATCTGCTGCCCTCCGGGGAGGATCTTGACGACCCGGCCGGCTTCATTGACCGCATCATCGGCGGCGACACCAGCGGTATCGACGAGGCCTTTTCCGACTTGGAAGCCGAACTTAAGCGGGACCGCGGCAACCCCGGTGGTGCGGACCCCGGCTCTGGCGGTCCTGTGGATAACTGATCGAGACGTGAGTGCCCGGCGTGGCAAAGTCTCGAGTCATGCCGCAGGTTGAGCCTTCCCTCTATGCGCTGGACCCCGCGATGCCGGTGCTGCTGCGGCCCGACGGCGCGGTGCAGGTCGGGTGGGATCCCCGCAAGGCCGTGCTGGTCCGTCCACCGTGCGGCCTGACCGCAGCGGAGTTGGCGGCGCTGCTGCGGTCCATGCGATCACCCACACCGATCGCCGAGTTGCAGCGGCAGGCCGGCGGCCGGGGCTCGACGGACCCCGACGGCGTGGCGAACCTCGTGACGCAACTGGTTGGTGCCGGTGTCGCAACCCGCGGATGCCGGCCGTCACGCGGCCGGGCAGCGTCGATCCGAGTGCACGGCCGCGGCCCGCTGTCAGACCTGCTGGTGGAGGCGCTGCGCTGCTCTGGGGCCCGGATCGCGCACAGCAGCCAGTCGCATGCCGCGGTCACTTCCGCGGTGGATCTGGTGGTGTTGTCGGACTACCTGGTCGCCGACCCGCGCATGGTGCGCGATTTGCACAGCCGGGGTGTACCGCACCTTCCGGTTCGGGTCCGTGACGGCACCGGCCTGGTGGGGCCGCTGGTCATTCCCGGCGTGACCAGCTGCCTGGCCTGTGCAGACCTGCACCGCAGCGACCGCGACGCCGCCTGGCCGGCGATCGCCGCCCAGCTGCGAGACACCATCGGGGTGGCCGACCGGGCCACCCTGCTGGCCACCGCGGCACTGGCGCTTAGCCAGGTGAATCGGGTGATCGCGGCGGTGCGTGGGCAGGAGCCGGTACCCGATCCCGGGCCACCCTCGGCGCTGAACGCCACCTTAGAGTTCGATCTGGGCGCGGGCTCCATCGTCGCGCGCCAATGGACCAGACATCCGTTGTGTTCATGTTGACGCCGAGAGCTGAACTATCCCTGCCGTCCCTGGTCCGGGACGTTCGTCGAGATTGACGCGTACGCGCGCGCCAAGTCGTCCAAAACCCGCTCCGTCAACGTGCGATCATTGCGATGCTTGTCCAGCGTTTCGATGATCGCCCTAAACAGGGCATCGGCGGCATCGTGCTGCGTTTGCTTTGCTGCCATGGCTTTTCGGTACCACCCTTCGGACATGCGTTTTCGATGAGCCACAGGATTGAACCTGCACGCAGACAACATATTGGCTGATACGAAATCAGTTGTTGCCATATCAAGTCCATGGCCCGCTCACTGTCATGGATGATGAGTGTGTGGCAGACATCAAACGTGGCCAGGCTGCGCGCAACGCGAAGCTGGCCAGCATCCCGGTCGGCATTGCCGGTCGGGCAGCGCTCGGGCTCGGCAAACGGCTGACTGGCAAGTCGAAAGAGGAGGTCAACGCCGAGCTGATGGAGAAGGCCGCCCATCAGTTGTTCAGTGTGCTGGGCGAGCTCAAGGGCGGGGCAATGAAGGTCGGCCAGGCGTTGTCTGTGATGGAAGCCGCGATTCCTGAGGAGTACGGCGAGCCGTACCGCGAAGCCCTGACCAAGCTGCAGAAGGACGCCCCACCGTTGCCGGCCAATAGGGTGCATCGGGTGCTCGACGCACAGCTGGGCACCAAATGGCGCGACCGGTTCAGTTCATTCAACGACACCCCGGTGGCCTCGGCCAGCATCGGCCAGGTGCATAAAGCGGTGTGGTCCGATGGCCGCGAAGTGGCCGTCAAAATCCAGTATCCGGGTGCTGACGAGGCGTTGCGCGCCGATCTCAAGACCATGCAGCGAATGGTTGGGGTGCTCAAACAGCTTTCTCCCGGCGCCGACGTCCAAGGTGTGGTCGACGAACTGGTCGAACGCACCGAGATGGAACTCGACTATCGGCTAGAGGCCGACAACCAGCGTGCTTTCGCCAAGGCGTATCAAGGCGACCCGCGCTTTTTAGTGCCACACGTGGTGGCGAGCGCACCCAAGGTGGTGATCCAGGAGTGGATCGATGGCGTGCCGATGGCCGAAATCATCCGTAACGGAACCGCCGCACAGCGTGACCTGGTGGGGACGCTGCTCATCGAACTCACCTTCGACGCGCCACGCCGATTGGAAATGCTGCACGGCGACGCCCACCCGGGCAATTTCATGCTGCTGCCCGACGGCCGGATGGGCGTCATCGACTTCGGCGCCGTCGCGCCGCTGCCCGGCGGTTTCCCGGTGGAGCTGGGGATGAGCATCCGATTAGCTCGGGACAAGAACTACGACCTGCTGCTGCCGACGATGGAGAAGGCCGGGCTAATCCAGAAAGGCCAGCAGGTGTCGGTGCGCGACATCGACGAGATGATGCGCCAGTACGTCGAACCGATCGAGGTCGAGGTTTTCCACTACACCCGCAAGTGGCTGCAACGGATGAGCCTCGACCGATCGGTGTCGCAGATCAGGACGGCACGGCAGTTGGATCTGCCGGCTAAACTGGCCCTTCCCATGCGGGTGATCGCGTCGGTGGGCGCGATCCTTTGCCAACTCGACGCGCATGTGCCGATCAAGACGTTGACCGAGGAGCTGGTTCCCGGTTTCGCCGAGCCCGATACCGCCGTCGTCTAACGGTCAACGCCACCTACAAGACCGAGTTGATCAACCGCGGTCAACCGTGGCGGTGCATCGACGACATCGAACTAGCGACCGCTGAAAACCGAGCTAATCAAAATAGTGGCCTAAGTCGGGTCATTGATCGCTAGCTTGCGGGCCTTGGGGCGCCGGACCCGATGCACGGCACGGTCATGGGCCGACATGGCCAAATAACGCACGCTAGCGGCTTAGCCGCTTTGGCGGGCCCCGAACGCCTCTTTGCGCCGATACCCCGATTTGCGGCCGGTGTGACGGTTACGTAGCTCGCAGTTACTGTCGATCTCGCGCTTGATCGTTGATGCTGGCCGGCCCAGCCGACGCCCTAACGAGCGCAAGGATTCCTGGGCATGCACACCGGCCTGGATCTCGATGCGTTCCTGCAAGCTCAACCGTGGCCGGGGGCCCGAGATATTCGGCGGCCACGATCGGGCCAAAGTCCGATACCTCCGGTAGGGTGACCCCACCACCGACCGCCCCTCCGAAACACCAAATTTCCAGACACCATCAGCAGCCACACCCCAAACGCTGCCGACGCCAATCCAACAAGGGAATCAGAGTGATTCTGAAATATGCAGGTTTTCCCTGTCATCAAAGATGATGGAGGGCTTAGAAGGTTTGGCGAGTATCAGCGGCGCCTCTGTAATGTTGCTTGCTTGAACCCGCCTTGTAATATCGAAGATAGCATACTGATACGTATTCATCGCTTCCGCATTCTTGGCCCACATCTCTTGATGTTCGTCATCCAACTCCGAGATCTTGGTGGTGAATTGCCCCAAAAGATTGGTTGCTTTCAAAACTAAGCGAGCCGTGCGGTTCATCGCTATCGTAGTGTACGGCACCATTGAGCGGACCGCGGCGTCGTAGGCCTGCCCCGCTTGGTGGAGATAGGCGGCGGTCTCATGGGCCGTGTTGACGTGTTGCATCAGCCAGTTATAGTACTCTCCTGCCTTGGCGCGAAATTCGTTCGCTGCCGGACCTTGAAAGAGGCCCTCCGTCTCGCTAGCTCGAGTATTCCACTGAACCGCCAGATTAATCAACTGTTCTGCCAGTTGATTCCATGCTTCTACAGCGGTCCGTATCGGCCGAGAACCCGGACCACGAATACTGAGGACGTTGACGTCGGGTGGTAATGCGTTGAAATTTGGCACCTCGGTTACCTTTCGGTTACCTTCTTCTAAACTCTACAATCAACATATCGCTGGCAGATCTATTCGCCAGTAGCAGACCCGCGAGTAGCTAAGCTGACACGGCCCTTCTCGGTGCCCTCGCCAGTGCGCGTATAACGCGTATAAGCAGATGCGGCAGCCTTAGGCTCCAGGAGAACCCCGATGTCCGCGCCCCGATCGGCGTGTACCTGACACAAGCAGCCCACGAGCATTAATGATCGTCGAAAAGATTGAAATCATTCACATAAGTGCCGATTAGTGCCGACAAAACTCAAGGCGGTTGCGTTCTTCAGCTTGCGTATATTTAGATGCGGCATCCTTTAGGCCCCAGGAGAACTGCTTGCCGATCTCCGCGCCTAGATCGGTATGCACCTGATACATCTCCCCACGAGCATTAAAAACCCTCGCCAACAGAGCTGACACACTATCCTTCCCCGGCGGGGGAATCTTGGTAATCACCGAGGCCCTCTGGGCATTTACTCTCGAAATACCGTCAGCTACCCTTACCATCTTAGTGCTTACCTCAGCCAGGGCATCTGTATTTATCTGAACCGCATTCACATTTGACAGGAACGGCTGATTCAATTCTTGTGATGCGAATGGTGAGTCACTCCAGCCCGCCGAGAACCTCTGATTGGAGCCTCCTAGGTCTTCATATGTGTCTGATTCTAGTGATGGTGCAGTTGGTTTAAACACTTGCATTCCCTCTCAACCGCTTAGTTATGCGAACGTGCACCCTTGCACTTGACACGTGTCAACTACACTAACACCTCAGCGCCCTTACCGCAAAACTAATGGTTATTCTGCCTGTGATTTCTCTCTCATAGGCGTGTTGTTGTGGCCTGGCCCTCGACCGGTTGATTCATGTGATCTGTCCCCGTCGTTTTGAGCCGTGGTTATGGAGTTGAGAGACTGCGTAGGTGGATGTCCAGCGTGTTTCAAAATCTGTCGGTGGTCGCCCATTTGCGGGGTGTTGAGAAGCTCGACTTACATCCGCGCCAGAATGACTCCATGGCGGCGTTATCATCAATCGCCGACAGTGCCGACCGAGGCCAGCAGCCCCCAGCGTCGCATGTTCGCGCCGAAACTCCACGAGGTGAACCTGCGTGCCGTGATCGGCGTGCGAAATTGTTGAGCCACTGCAGTTTCGGTTCGTAACGGCCTTGTTGACCAGTGCGGTGCCAGGTGTAGTGGAAAACGGGCGGGCCACGATCATGCGAGAGTGATGTCGGTTCGGCTGCACGTGGAACACCTGTCATGACGCGGTCGTGGCTAGCGCCGACCCGGTACTGGCCACCGAACCCGAGCCGGTGACGGTGCTCAGCATCGACGAAACACGCAGGGGCAAAGCGAAATATCAGACGCGCCAACGGACCGGGAAACGAGTCTGGGTCGATCGCTTCGACACCGGCCTCGTCGACATCACCGGCACGAATGGTCTGTTGGCGCAGGTCAACGGCCGCTCGGCAGCCCGGTAAGCGCCTGGTTCAACCAACGCGACCATGCCCGGCACGAGTCGATCACCCATGTAGTGATCGACATGTCGGTGACCTACGCCAAAGCCATCGGTGACGCGCTGCCGCACGCAGCTGATCGTAGACCGGTTTCACCTGCTCAAACGAGCCAACCAGACAGTCGAGGCGGTGCGGCGGCGCACCACCTGGGAGTCGCGGGGCCGTCGCGGCCGAAAGGCCGACCCCAACGGCGACATCCTGGCCGCCTGGATCGCCAAGGAACTGCTGCGCGACGTGTTGGCATGCACCGCGACCGGCGCCCTGCGCTACGACATCACCACAGCGGTGTACCGCTTCTAGCATTCTGCGCGGCAACCTCAGTGCCGAGATCCACGACCTCGCCGAAACTATCGAAACCTGGCAGGCCCCCAACGACGCCCAGTATGGTGGGCCTGCACCTGCCCATCACGGCAAGCACCACTCAGAACCAGGCAACTACGCCCCTGCTAACTCGGTAGAGCCAGTTTTCTAAGCAGCGACGCCGTCCTTGCGTGGTCGTCCACGCGGACGTTTGCGATTCACGACCAAACCTCGGTCGAAAATCTCGCCGCCCCAAACCCCCCAGGGTTCGGCCCGTTCCAGCGCCGCCGCCAAGCACTGGCGGCGGATCGGGCAGCTCGCGCAGAGCGTTTTGGCACGCTCCAGGTCGGCTGGGGTCTCGGCGAACCATAGGTCGGGGTTGCCGACATGGCACGGCAACACTGGCAGCGTCTGTTTCGGGACTGTCAGTGCCGACATGTCCTTTTCACCTGCTTCCTGGTCTGGTGGCTGTCTTTCTGCAGTGATCCGGACCAGGTTGGGAGGCTTTGAAAGATTGACGCCCCAAAAGCTGTGGCCACGGATCCTAGTGACTTCGGGTCCGTGGCCATCTGGCGAAAATCGGGCTGGCTACGTAGTTACGTATAGCCCCGATCCACGGACGCTTCGGTCGCGGCGGCGACGCGGTGCTGACCCGCTGCCCCCGATGCGGCGGCATGACGGGTGGCATGGGGGGTTCCCGCGGTCGGCACCGCGGCAGCCACGCCCGCACCAAGCATCAGCATGTTGCTGTCGATCATCGTGGCTACCCTCCTTTCCCTATCGTCTGCCTTTAAACCTGACTTCAGCCAGCCATCAGCGCCGTTTCAGCGCCTGCCAGCAGAGTGCGGATTTGAGGGTAACGGTAGCAGCCGGCAGTGGCAACCGATTTTCTGACCTGCGCATTTGCCCGCTATCGGTTAACTGGTGCGGCCGCGAATCAACTGCAGCACGTCCGACCCGTATTGCTCAAGCTTGCGTGCGCCGATACCCGGGATGGCGATCAACGCGGCCTCATCGGCGGGCAGCAGCTCGGCAATCGCGATCAACGTGTTGTCGGTGAAGACGACGTAAGCGGGCACGTTCTGTTCCTTGGCAGTGCCCAACCGCCACGTTTTGAGCTGCAGCAACAATTCCTCGTCAATGTCTGCGGCACATGTTTCGCACCGCCGCAGCATGACGGCCGCGGGCGTGGTCAGGTGGTTGTTGCAGATGCGGCAGCGCGATGTAGCGGCCCGATTACGCCGGGATCTGCTCGGCGCAGGATCTTGACGCGTCTGTGGCGCGATGCCGTTGAGGAACCGCGACGGCTTGCGGCTCTGACGTCCACCCGGAGTCCGCGATAACGCCCAGCTGAGTGCCAAATGCACTCGGGCCCTGGTGATTCCAACATAGAGCAGCCGACGCTCTTCCTCGACGGGCTCGCTGTCGGCACCATGCGCCAACGCATGCGAGATGGGTAGTGTTCCGTCGGCCAGCCCGACCAGGAACACCGCGTCCCACTCAAGTCCTTTGGCGGCATGCAGTGAGGCCAGCGTGACACCCTGCACCACCGGTGGGTGCCGGGCATCGGCCCGCAACCGGAGCTCGGCCAGCAACCCCGGGAGATCCAGCTGCGGACGCTGCGCCACTTCGTCGTCGACCAGCTCGGCCAGTGCGGTCAGCGCCTCCCAGCGATCCCGGGCGCGGGTGCCGACCGGTTGCTCGGCCGTGAGTCCCAATGGCTCCAGAACGCCGTGGACCACCTCCGACAATGAGCCGGCCGGACCCGTTTCGGAGCTGCGCTCCGCACTGCGCTGCAGGGCGAGCAGCGCCTGCTTAATCTCCTGGCGGTTGAAAAATCCCTCGCCGCCGCGGACCTGATAGGCAATCCCCGCCTCGGTCAACGCCTCCTCGTACACCTCGGACTGCGCATTGACCCGGTACAGCACCGCGATCTCGGATGGCGGGGTACCGGATTCGATCAGTCGAGCGATTGATGCCGCCACGGCAGCGGCCTCAGCAGGCTCGTCGGAATGCTCGTGAAACGACGCGGCCGGACCCGGCTCACGCTGGCCGGACAGCTGAAGTTTGCTGCCCGCGACCCGGCCACGAGCCGCGGCGATCACCTGGTTTGCCAGCGACACCACCTGCGGCGTGGACCGGTAGTCGCGCTCCAGGCGCACCACCGTGGCGTCTGGAAACCGTCGGGAGAAGTCAAGCAGGAAGCGAGGTGAAGCTCCGGTGAACGAGTAGATGGTCTGGTTGGCGTCGCCGACCACCGTCAGGTCGTCTCGATCGCCTAACCAGGCCGAGAGCACCCGCTGCTGCAGCGGGGTGACGTCTTGGTACTCGTCGACGACAAAACAGCGGTAGCGATCCCGGAACTCTTCGGCTACCGCGGCGTCGTTCTCGATCGCCGCGGCGGTGTGCAGCAGCAGGTCATCGAAGTCGAGCAGCGTGACCCCCCGGAGACCATTGCCACCTTTGCCACTATCGCCGCGGGCCTTGAGGGCTTCGTAGGCGGCGTAGACGCTCGCCGTTTGCGCGGCGTCCAGCGGGGTGTCTCGACCGGCAGCGGCCGCGGCGGCAACGTATTCTTCGGGCCCGATCAGCGAGGCCTTGGCCCATTCGATCTCGCCGGCCAGGTCACGCACGTCATCAGTGCCGACATGCAGCCTGGCGCGACTAGCCGCCCGCGCAACGATGGCGAACTTGCTGTCCAGCAGCTGCCAGCCGGTGTCACCGATCACCCGGGGCCAGAAATACCGCAGCTGGCGGTGCGCGGCAGCGTGAAAAGTCAGAGCTTGCACGGCGCCAACACCCGAACCGTCCTGCGCGGCGGCGCCAAGCGCCCGTAACCGGGAGCGCATCTCCCCCGCCGCACGCTGAGTGAATGTCACCGCCAGCACCTGCCCGGCGGCGACGTGACCAGTCCCGACGAGTTGGGCAATGCGGTGAGTGATGGTGCGGGTCTTGCCCGTTCCGGCACCCGCGAGCACACAGACAGGTCCGCGCGGAGCTAGCACGGCCTCGCACTGCTCGTCGTCCAGTCCGGCGGTCAATGAGTCTGCGACCATCGGCATGGGGTCCATCTTGGCAGCTAAGGCCGACAAACCTTGCGCATCGCCACGCCCGTTGCCCCGTTCGGTGTCAGGGCCTGCGCACCGGGCCGATACACGGCCCGCTCGAAAGTTTGGGGTCGCAGGGCTACGACCGAATGGCCCAGCTCCTCACCGGGCCGATACACGGCCCGCATCGTCGCAGGGCTACGTTAGCGACTTATGACCAATGCTGCGCTCACCATCTACACGACGTCGTGGTGCGGCTTCTGTGTTCGGCTAAAGACAGCGCTCAAAGCCAACGGAATCTCCTACGACGAGGTCGACATCGACCATGACGCCTCGGCCGCGGAGTTCGTCGGCTCGGTCAACGGCGGCAACAGGACGGTCCCGACGGTGAAGTTCGCCGACGGGTCGACACTGACCAACCCAAGCGCGGGCGCAGTCCAGGCGAAGCTGGCCGAGATCACTGGCTAACGAGTCAGCACCGACCTCCATGGTCATGCTGGGGCCCGGTCACCTGCGCCGATGGCCCAATCGCCTGAATTGATGCTCAACGGTGCATCCGGGCGCCCTTACCATACGACTGTGGCACCGAATCTGCGGGCGACGATGCTCGTGCCATAACGCCAAAGCCCCCGTCCGGCCGAACGCGGACGACGGTCCGCAGAAAACGCGCATCACGATGAAGCCAACAGGCTCAACTCGCCAAGCTGTGAGCATCCCAGCGAGCTGGCTCACAAGGCGACTGTCGTTGATTGACAAAGCTTTTAACGGTAGATATGTCTTCTTTGTCTGCGGCCTTGCGATTGTCTTGTCGGCCTGCTCGCACCCGAGCGCTCCGGCCAAACCGACCACGGCCGCGTCACGTGTCGACGCCAAATCGTTGATCATCAGCGTCGCTGACGTGATCCGCATTGCCAACTTCGCCGACCTCACACCGCAGACAATGGCGGACCTTCGTCAGCCGTCTGCGGGAAACATGAATGCTCCCGGTCCGTGCCGGGCGGTGGGAAATAGCGTTTTCACGTTCGCCGGCGGCTGGACACAGTTTCGTGGGGTGTCGTATAGCGGCACGACCGACGACCTAGAGCCGGGCGGCATGGCCCCGATCGATCAGGTCAGTCAGGCCGTCGCCGTGTACCCAAACGACGGTGCCGCGCGCGTGGCACTCGATCAGTTGGCCACATCGCTGACGCAGTGTGCAGCCTTGCACGACAGTGCCTACGACTTTGCTCTGGAGAGGCCGGATCCCGCCACCTTGAGGCTGAGCTCCGTGGGATGGAGCCACCAGTATCACGTCAAATCGTCAGTGTTGATGTCCATCGGCGTGCTGGGCCTTGAACCAGCAGACGAGATCGCAGGCGCCGTCCTTCAGGCCATCAGCGATCGCATCGACTAAGGGCTGCCCTAGTCGAGGGTCGCCCAGGATTCGATGATCACGCGGGCGATCGAGATCGACCCGGGCAGCAATAGTTTCGACTCCTTTGACGTTGAAGCGCTGGTCCAATCGCCGGCGTCAAGCGCTGTGCGTACCTCGTCGCGGGTGAACCACGCCGCCTCGACGATCTCGCCGTCGTTAAACGAGAAGTCCTGATCCGGATCCGCCAGGGCATGGAAGCCGACCATCAGCGAGCGCGGAAACGGCCAGGGCTGGCTGCCCAGGTAACGCACATCTCGGACACTTAGACCGATCTCCTCGCGGATCTCTCGGGCGACGCAGACTTCGAACGACTCGCCAGCCTCGACAAAACCAGCCAGCAACGAGAACATCCGCTCGGGCCACACGGCCTGGCGCGCCAACACCGCACGGTCGCCGCCATCATGGACCAAACAAATCACGGCCGGGTCGATACGCGGGAACTCCTCGTGGCCAGTGACCGGGTTGACTCGTGACCAGCCCGCCCTAGCCAATTTCGTCGGTGAGCCATCAACTGGACTAAACCGGGCGCTGTCATGCCAATTCAGCAACGCGGTGGCTGACGACACTAGTTGACTGCTCGTGTCGTCGAAGACCTTTCCTAGGCTACGGAGGTTCACCACGTCGGTTTCCACCTCGGGATCCGCAGGCGCTTCCAGCGCAGCCCGAACAGCCCAGACATGGCGGCCCCCCTCGATGCGGCCCAGGAAAACCGCCTCCGGTGGCGGCTTGTCAGCCAGCCCCGCCGCGGCACCAAGCACCACCCGGCCGCCGGCGACCAACACCTGATTGCGCGAATCCACCCGCAGCAGCGCCGCGTCCGCCCACCCAGCGGTGGCCGCCTCAACGTCGGTACGCAGGTGATCGGCCCGGTCGGCGCCCACGCGCGACAGCAATGGAACGTTCCGCAGCTGGAAATCCACGCTCAGCTAATCTCCCTGGCGGCGACCTGCCGCGCTTGCGCCGGCCACTAGTGTGCCGCGTGTCGGACGTAGAGCAGCCGGTCGCTGGCCTCAATGGCGTCCACCTCAGGGGCACCGATGCGCAGGAGGTGGCCATCGCGCACCACACCAAGCACGATGTCGCGCAGATGCCGCGGGGATCCGCCGACCTCGATCTGCTCCACCTCGCGTTCGGCAATCGCCAATCCGGCGTGCGGAGTCAGCAGATCCTCGATCATCTCCACGACACTGGGCGTGGTGGTGGCAAGGCCGAGCAGCCGACCGGCGGTCGCCGAGGAGACCACCACCAAATCCGCACCCGATTGCTGCAACAGGTGCTGATTCTCGGCCTCCCGAATCGACGCCACGATCTTGGCGTTGGGCGACAGCTCCCGAGCCGTCAAGGTGACCAGCACGGCGGTGTCATCGCGACCGGTAGCGACGACGATCGAGGATGCATGCTGGGCCCCAGCCAACCGCAGCACATCGGATTTGGTGGCGTCGCCGTGCACGGTAACCAGGCCGGCGGTGGCGGCGTGCTCAAGGGCGGTTCGATCGGTGTCAACGACGACCATCTCGCCTTGCGCGGCCTCATCACTGAGCCTCGCGGCGACCGCCGTTTTGCCCTTGGTGCCGTAGCCGATCACGATGGTGTGGTTGCGCACTTTGTTCCTCCAACGCTGGATCTTCCACCCCTGCCGCGACCGCTCGGAGAGAACCTCGAGCGTCGTGCCCACTAATACGGCCAAGAACGCGATCCGCAGCGGCGTAAAGACCACGGTATTGACCAAACGCGCGGCGACGGTATACGGGGTGATGTCGCCGTAGCCGGTCGTCGATAGCGACACCGCCGCGAAATAAAGGCAGTCCAGAAATGTCAGCCCGTCACCCCGCACGTCGCGGTACCCGCTTCGCACCAGGTAGACAGCAAGAGTGGCCGCGAACAGCACCACCAAAGCAATGGCCATTCGGCGGGTGATCACACGGACAGGGCTGGAGTGAACTTCGGGGATACGCAGAACACCAACCAGGAGATGACCAGGCTGGGCGGCCAGTGTCTTATAGAGACCGCCACGCTGCCGCAACCTACCGCTGCGCACGGCAATCCGTCATCGGCTTAACCAGCCTTAACCTAGCCTTAACCCAGCGCACGACACCTATGTAACCACGATCGCTGGTTCTCCAATAGCGGGGCAGCGCACGTCACACGTCGGCAGCGCAGCTGCCGGCAGGATCACCCAGCAGCCCCGCCAGCTCGGTAGCATCAGGCAGCTCATCAGGAATGACTGTGACTCCGCTGCGCACGTAGTAGAAGGCCGCGCGCACCGATGACTCCGGGCACCCACACAAAGCGGCCCACGCCAAGCGGTAGACCGCGAGCTGGACGGCGGCCTGACGCATGGCCTTCGGCCCGCGGGGCGGCTCACCGGTCTTCCAATCCACCACGGTGATGCCGCCATCGGGATCACCGAACACCGCGTCGATGCGGCCACGCAACACGGTATCGCCGATGGGCATTTCGAACGGCACCTCGACCGCCACGGGCGTGCGGGTAGCCCACTGCGACCGGCCAAACGCCGCCTGCAGCGCGGCCAACTCCTGGGTGTCTCCGACGTCGGAGTCCGCCGCGCCTGGCAAGTCAGCAAGGTCAAACAGCCGTTCTGCGCCGTAGAACCGCTGAACCCAGGCGTGAAACGCGTTGCCCAGCAATGCGTGCGGGTCCGGACGGGTGGGCAACCGATGGATCAGCCGTCGAGCTGCCCCGGTCGGGTCGCGGGCCAGGTCCACCAGACCAGTGACCGACACCTGACTGGGCAGGGTGCGGGCGAGACGCCGCCCGGCGCGTGAACGCTCGGCCAATAGGGCATCGACGTCGGCGGCCCAGCCTTCGATATCGGTGCCGGGATGAGCCATGTCGTCCGACATCGCGGCGACCACTAACGCCGCCCCGTGTTCGACGTCGCCGCGGCGCCCGGCCAACGGGTCGGCAGGCCAAACCGCTTCGACAACGTTGTCGCGCAGCGGATTTTGTTCACCATCGGCGGGCGCAGGTGCCCACTGTTCCACCACCCCGCAGGGATCGCCGGCCGCGGCCGATCGGTCGATGATGTCCTTGAGTTCGCACAGGAAATCCGACGGACCGCGCGGCTTGATCCCAGTGGAACCCCAGTGATGGCCGGATACCAGCAACGTGTCCTCGGCCCTGGTGATGCCCACGTACAACAGACGGCGCTCCTCATCGACCCGCCGCTGCTCAAGTTGATGACGATGCGTGGAGATCTTGTCCGACAGCTGCTTTCGATTGGTGACATCCGAGGTATCCAGCACCGGAATGCCGAGTGTGCCCGCCGAGCTGCGGTCGCCGCGCAGCAGCGGTGGCAGCTCAGCGGCGTCGGTAAGCCAGGTAGCCTTCGACGCTGTCGACGGGAATACTCCGCCCGCTAGGTGTGCCACCGCCACCACCTGCCACTCCAAACCCTTCGCGGCGTGCACAGTGAGCACCTGGACCCGGTCTCGGGCCACGACCAGTTGGGCGGGGGGCAACCCCTTCTCGACCACCTCGGCCACGTCCAGGTAGGCCAGCAGGCCCGCTACTGACGCTGCGGCCGACACAGTGGTCTCACTGGTCGTAGCGCTTGCCCGCTCGGCATACCCGGCGACCACGTCGGCGAAGACGTCGAGGTGTTCGGCACCGGCCCAAGCACCCGGAAGCTGGGCTGGCGAAGCCGTCGACGCGGCCCGGACTTCGCAGTCGACACCCAGCACGCGACGCACCTCGGCAACCAGGTCGGGCAGCGAATGACACAGCTGGCCGCGGAGCGCAGTCAGTTCGACGGCCAACGCACAGATGCGCTGATAGCCCACAACCGAATACGAACTGGCTGGTCCGGGGTCTCCGAGAGCATCGGCCAGACACGCGGTATCGGCATCAGGGCCGGCCGCCATCGCGATCGACTCCGGCGAACGCGCCTCGCCGCAGCGTCCCCCGCCTAGCGCCAACGCGCGCCGCCACAGCGCGGCGACATCGCGACCACCGAGCCGCCAGCGAGGACCAGTCAGCACCCGCAGTGCCGCCGCGCCGGCCGTCGGGTCAGCGACGAGCCGCAGCATCGCCACCACGTCAGCGACCTCGGGAATGGACAGCAGGCCGGCCAGGCCGACGACCTCAACCGGGATTCCGCGGGCGCGCAGGGCATCGGCGATGGGTGCAGCGTCCGCATTGCGGCGCACCAGCACCGCGGCGGTCGGCGGGTCGACGCCGTCGGCTTCGGCTCGCTGGTAGTGCGCGGATATGTGGTCGGTGATCCACTCACGTTCGGCGCGCACGTCGGGAAGTAACGCAGCGCGCACGGCGCCGCTCGGGGCGTCCGGGCGCGAGCGCAGCGCGCGGACCGCAACCGATCGGCGTCGTGCTTCCGCGGATATGGCGTTGGCCACATGCAGGGCCCGCGGCGGATTACGCCAGCTGGTCCGCAGCTCTAACACCGGCGCGGGACTGCCGTCGGATCGGGGGAAGTCGGTGGTGAAGCGAGGCAGGTTTGTCGCGGAGGCGCCGCGCCAGCCGTAGATGGACTGAATGGGGTCCCCCACCGCTGTCAACGCCAGCTCGTCGTCTCCATCGTTGCCGCCACCCCCAAACAGTCCCGACAGCGCGACACGCTGGGCGTGTCCGGTGTCTTGGTACTCGTCGAGCAGCACCACCCGATAGCGGCTGCGCAGGTCTTGACCGACTTGCGGGAACGTCGCGGCCAACCGCGCCGCGCAGGCCATCTGAACACCGAAATCCATCACCTTCGCGGCACGCATCCGCTCAGCCAGCGCGTCGAGCAGCGGCACCAGCGCGGCGCGCTCGGTCTGGGTGGCCAGCATCCGCAGCAGCCACTGGCTGGGGCCCCGGTCCCGCTGGTAGGGGCCCGCCGGCAGGGTGTGAACCAGCCGCTCCAGTTCCACATGGGTGTCACGGAGCTGCTGGGTATCCACCAGATGCTCCGCGAGTTGACCCCACAGCCGCAGCACCATTGAGGTCACCGTGGCCGGGGTCTTGTCGGTGTTCAGCTCGCCGCGATACCCGTTGACGACGTCGAAGGCCAGCTGCCACAGCTCGGTCTCGCTGAGCAACCGGGTGTCGGGCTCGACGGGTAACAACAGGCCATAGTCACGCAGTAGCGAGCCGGCGAAAGCGTGGTAAGTACTGACCACCGGTCCGACGGCTGCTGGGACGGCGGGACTGGCCTGGGAGTACGCCCCCACAAGTGGGAGGTACCCCCACCCGCTTGCGGGGGAGCCCGGGCCGATACCGGCCAATCGCGCCAACCGGGAACGAACGCGACGCAGCAGCTGGCTGGCGGCCTTGCGGGTGAACGTCAAACCCAGCACCTGGCTGGGTTCGGCGTAGCCGTTGGCGACCAACCACACCACCCGCGCCGCCATTGTTTCCGTTTTGCCGGCGCCGGCTCCGGCGATGACGACAAGCGGACCCGGTGGCGCAGCGATGACGGCTGCCTGCTCGTCGGTGGGCGGGAATAGTCCTAGCGTGCAGGCTAATTCAGCCGGGCTATAGCGCGGACTCACAGCGCAGCCCCCTCGACATGCTCGCTGTGGGCCGGACAACACGGCCGTATCGGGCAGTGCGCGCAGCCGTCGTTGCGCCGGGCGATGAACTGCGGGCCGGCCGTCGCGTTGGCCGCCTGCCGAACAACGTTGCGCCAATGATCTCGGTCAGCTGGTGTTAGTGGATCCTGCTCGCGTTCGACGGCGCCCGCCGGCCCGGTCCTGCCGAGATAAACCAGTCGGGCGCCGCCGGGCTCCATGCTGGCGGGGCCGGCTGAGAACATGCCGTCGGCCACCGCCAATTGATACATCGCCAGCTGGGCGTGTTGTTGCGCATCGTCCTTGCTGACCGGCGTTTTACCGGTTTTGATGTCGACGATCACCAGCCGGCCGGCGGCGTCGCGTTCCAGTCTATCGACCCGACCTCGCAGCCGAGCATCGCCGGCTTGATGCTCAGACTCGCGCGGGTCGCCCAGCATGCCATCGACGTCGACCTCTACGCCGACCTCAGTCAGTTCGTGTCGGGTCTGGGCACGCCATTCGACGAACGTCTGGATCATTGCGCGGTGTCGGGCAAGCTCGTTGACCGAATGCCACTGGGCGTCGAAGGGCAGGTGCTGCCAGGCCCGGTCCAGCTCGGCCAGCAGTTGCGATTCGCTTTTGTCCGGTTCGGCGATCAGTGCGTGCAGGACCGAGCCGATGGCCGACCGTAGATCTCGCGCATTGGTTCCGCCGTGCCGTTCGGCCAGCCAACGCAGCGGACAATCGTTGAGTGTCTGCAGGGTTGACGGCGTCAACGTGACGAGATCGTTGTCACCGCAGAGCCGATCACTGCTGCTGAGCGGGATCAGGCCGTGCCATCCGGTCGGGTCGGCGCCCGGCACACCAGCGTTGGCCAACCGGGCCAATTGGGTTGCTGCACAAGCTCGGGCTGCGTCGTCCACAGCGCCGTCGGGCGCGCAGACGACGCCGCGCAGCCGGCCCACCAGCGCCGCCGCTGATAACACTCGCGGGGACGAAACCGGCTGCGCCACTTCGGGATCACTGTCACTAGTGGCCCACTTAGCGATCTCGTAAAAGAACGCCGACGGCAACGCCGCCCCCAGACCCGGCCCGTCGGTGTCACTATCGACGGCTGTCACCAGCAACCGGCGGCGTGCCCGGCCCATCGCCGCCACCAGTAGCCGGCGCTCCTCGGCCAGCAGCGGCGCCCGCATGGAGGCGTCCTCGGTGACACCGTCGAGCACGTCGAGCAGTCGTTGAGTGCCCAGCACACCGCCACGCGGAACCGTGTTGGGCCACAACCCGTCCTGCATGCCGGCGATGACTACCACATCCCATTCATGTCCCAGTGCGGCGTGCGCGCTGAGCACCCTGACCTGCTCCGTCGTCGTTACCGGCTCGCGGCTGACGGTTGGCAACTGCAGCGCCGCGACGTGCTCCACAAGCCCGCGCAACGACGCACCCGACGTGTGACACACGTAGTGGTCGGTGATGTCGAACAACGCGGTAACCGTCTCAAGGTCCCTGGTGGCCTGGGCCCCGGCTGGGCCGCCGCGCTCACTGGCCGTCAGCAGGCGATGCTGCAGACCGGACCGATGCCAGGCCGCCCACAGTGTGTAGCGCGGATCCTTGCCGTCCCGATGGCAGCCGGCGGCCGCGTCGAGGACTGCACGCACCCGCTGCAGCGGCCCTGACTGCGCGCCCGATACCGGTGCCCCGGCGTGGGGGTACTCCCCCGCGAGCGGGAGGTGCCCCCACCCGCTTGCGGGGAACAGCGCCTCCACCAGCAGGTCACCGAAATTCGCCCATCGACGATCGGGGTTGCCGTGCAGCAGCGATCGGCGCAGCTGCCGGAGCGAGACCGGGTCGACGCGACCGATTGGCCCGGTCAGTAGTGCCAGCGCCTGTTCGCCGTCGAGCCCGGCAGCCGTCGCCGCCAAAACCGTGAGCAGCGCTTGTGCCACGGGCTCCGCGGACAACGGCCCCCTGACGGCAGGTACCGCGACCGGAACCCCGGCCGCGGCCAAGCCACGCGGCAGCCGCGCGCCGGCCCGTGGCACCGACCGGACGATGACCACCATCTGCGACCACGGCACCCCGTCGATCAGGTGCGCACGCCGCAGCGTATCGGCGATTATCGACGCTTCCGCGTGAGCCGAGGCGGCCAGTCGTACCGTGACCGATCCGTCCTCGGCCCCGGTGCCGTCGATCTGCCTGCCGCCGATGCCGCCCGGCAGCCGGCACGCGACGCCGCTGACGGCGCGAGCCACCGCCGGTGCGCAGCGATGCGACGCGGTCAACGTCACCGACGGCGCATCGTCGGCCAAC
Source organism: Mycobacterium haemophilum DSM 44634 (assembly GCF_000340435.2). NCBI lineage: Bacteria > Bacillati > Actinomycetota > Actinomycetes > Mycobacteriales > Mycobacteriaceae > Mycobacterium > Mycobacterium haemophilum. Next base: position 1,099,121 of record NZ_CP011883.2, on the reverse strand, counting down.
AATCCGGCCGGCTCGCCGCCCCGGAAGCTGAACACTGCCTGGTTGGGGTCGCCGGCAACCAGCGCCAGCTCCGTTCCGGCCGCCAGCACCCGAACCAGGCGGGCAGCCTGCGGGTCAAGTTGCTGGGCGTCATCGACCAGCAACAGCCGAACCCGGGTACGTTCGGCTGCCAGCAACTCAGGATCGACCGCGAAAGCCTCCAACGCGGCACCCACAAGTTCAGCGGCGCCCAGCGCCGGAGTCGTCGCCTGCGGCGCCGCTGTGCCGACTGCAGCGCGTAGCAGCATCACTTGCTCGTACTGCTTTGCGAATTGGCCGGCAGCGGTCCATTCCGGACGCCGGCACACGCGGCCCAGTCGCTCCAACTCCAGCGCGTCTACGCCGCGTTCGGCGCAGCGCGCCAAAAGGTTTCGTAGCTCGATGGCGAAGCCCGCGGTGCTTAAAGCGGGCAGCAGATGGGCCGGCCATATCGTCGCGGCATGCGGTCCGTCTGCGAGGTCACCGGCCAGCAGCTCGCGGATGATCGCGTCTTGCTCGGCGCTGGTAACCAGCCTCGGCGGCGCATCACCGGCGCGTTCGGCGGCCCGCCGCAAGACCGCGTAGGCGTAGCTGTGCACAGTGCGTACCAACGGCTCGCAGACCGCCGCCCGGCAGCGTCCGGTCGTGCGCGAACGCAGCAACGCCGTCGTCAGCGCGCTGCGCGCCGGTATGCCGAGCCGGCCAGAACCGGTAAGCAGCAGAACCGATTCCGGTTCAACACCGGCACCGATGTGAGCAACCGCAGCGCCAACCAGCAAGCTGCTCTTGCCGGTACCTGGGCCGCCCAGGATACGGATCAGGCCGCGTGCACCCGGCTCTAGAACAGCGCGCGTCTCACCACCCCAGGTGTATGACATAGCCGCATGCAATCACGCGGGTCTGACAAAGTTGTGCGCTGCACCGCGTCGCTCGAACGCGCCAAGCAACGGCGACATCACCTAAACGCAGTCCGCGACCCATCCATTACCTGCACTAGGGAGATGAGCCAACGGCGAAACTGGCAACTTGGCCGGTATCGGTCGGATACTGGACCTGGAAAGCCGAACACGCAGCTGCAGGCCGACAACACAGCGTTGCTGTCCGAAGGCCAGTTTCCGGCGGACCTGAGGAAGGTAAGGAGGGGTCACGATCGTGAAGGACGTCAAGGGCGCCGTACCCGACAGCGAAGTGCCTGAAGCCGATGCGTTAGAACAGCACCTACCCATCGATTTCGACGACGAAGCCGGCTTGGACACCACCTACCTGAGCGGCGACGCTAAAGACCAGGATGCCAACGAAGCCGATGTACTCGATCAGGCTTTTGTTGTCCCTGCGCCAGACGACGATTGGGATGCCCACCGGTAGTCCGGCCGCGACAGCACGCCGATCGCCCGCCCAGCCGAGAACACCCGCTGTCCCACCTGGCACCATCGACGGGTGACCACCGACCTTCACGTGCACCGCTACGGTCCGTCCGGCCCGGTGCGGATGCTAGCTATCCATGGGCTGACCGGCCACGGGCAGCGCTGGCAGCATTTGGCCGAATACGTGCCCGAAATCGCGGTTGCCGCACCGGATCTGGTCGGCCACGGCAGGTCATCGTGGGCCGCGCCGTGGACCATCGACGCCAACGTTTCGGCGTTGGGCGCAGTGCTCGACGATGAGGCTGACGCCCCGGTGTTGGTGGTCGGGCATTCGTTTGGCGGCGCCATCGCGTTGCACCTAGCTGTGGCTCGCCCGGATCAGGTGGCCGCGCTGCTGCTACTCGACCCGGCGGTCGGCTTGGACGGGGCGTGGATGCGCGAGATCGCTGAGGCGATGTTTTGCCACCCCGACTACCCGGACGTGACACAAGCGCGGGTAGAGAAGTCCCTGGGCTCGTGGGCGGACGTGGATCCCGCGTTGCTCGACGCCGAACTCGACGAGCACCTGGTCAAGCTGACCAGCGGACGATACGGCTGGCGCGTGAGCATGCCGGCGATCATGTCGTACTGGAGCGAGTTGGCCCGCGACGTCGTGCTACCGCCTGCGGGTACGACGACCACGCTGGTGCGAGCGACACGGACCTCGCCGCCGTACGTCAGCGACCAACTCATCGCAAGGCTTCAACAAGGATTGGGATCCGATTTTGAGCTGCTCGATTTCGACTGCGACCACATGGTGTCGCATGCCAGGCCCGCCGAGGTCGCCGCGGTGATCCGCAAGCAGTTAGAAACGCGCTGACCGTGCCGCCGGTGACCGATGATCAGGTCGAGCGGGTGCGCTCGCTGGTGGCAGCTATCCCGCCCGGCTGGGTCGCCACCTACGGCGACATCGCCTCTGTCGCAGGACTTTCCAGTCCGCGGATCGTCGGCTGGATCATGCGGACCGACTCCTCCGACCTGCCCTGGCACCGGGTAATCACCGCGTCTGGGCGCCCGGCGCGACATTTAACCACCCGACAGCTCGAGCTGCTACGCGCGGAAGGGGTTCTCGCCGTCGACGGCAAGGTGGCGTTGCGCGAGGTTCGCTACCAATTTCCGGGCTGAGCACGCTTCGCGCGACTAGAGCACCAGCCGGACTAAGGCCGCGGTTCGGGCCAGACCCGGGAACGCCTCGGCAGTCGACCGCGGGTGCAGTGCGTGGACCGCAAGGCGAAACATCAATGCGCGCAACAACATCTGCGGCCATTCCGGCAGCGCGTTCCAGCGTTCGATAAGCCCATCGTCGGCCTCGCCCCAGGACAGCGCGTCCACGACAACGACACCCGCAGCCCATGATGCGGGCCGCCAGTAGGGCGTGATGTCGGTGATCCCCGGCGCCGCGGTGCCCACGAAAAGCACTGTTCCGTATAGATCTCCGTGTACCAGCTGGTTCGGGCTCTTAGTCGGCTTGCGCAGACTAGCCAGCTGGTTGATCAGATCGATCGATCGTTGACCGTCAGCCGTCGGGGGCGCGGCCCACGCCCCCGGGGGTACCGACTGCAACGGCCGGTCTTCCCACGCGGCACGGTCGGCGGCGATGAAGATATCCACGTCCGCCCAGTGCGCCGTCGGCCCCTGGGTCAGAAAGCGTGGACGTTCCAGTTTGCCGGTGGCCTCGTGCAGTCGCACCGCCGCCGAGATGACTTCATCGTGTCTCGGCTCCGGTGTCCCGGCGACGAATGTGTCGGCCCGCCAACCCGAGACCACATACCGCCCGTCGGTCGAGCGGACCGGTCGGGCCAGGCGGACACCGTCGACGAACAACGTCTCCCGCACCCGGGCCGACCAGGCCGCGCGGGCGTTGTCGGCCACCATCGACAACACGACTTCGCCACATCGCCAGCCACCTTCCCAGCTGGCTCCCAATGGGACGGGCTGCACACCGGTCAAACCGAACGCCGACAACACATGCTCGGGCGGCGGCTCAACTGTCACACGGGTCAGCCTAGTAGAGCCCGACCGTGGCGACCGCAAGCGCGGCCAAGCCGGGCGCAGCGGGTCGCCACCAACCCAACACCGGATCTCGGATTAGTACATCACCATGTCGGGTTGCACCTGCTTGGCCCATGCCACAATGCCGCCCTGCAAGTGCACCGCGTCGGAGAAGCCAGCCTTTTTCACGGTGGCCAACGCCTCGGCCGAGCGCACGCCTGTCTTGCAGTACAGCACCGGCATGCGGTCCTGAGGCAGCTGTGCCAGCCCCTCACCCGAGTTGATCAATGACCGCGGGATCAGCTGGGCGCCGTCGATGTGCACGATGTCCCACTCGACGGGCTCGCGAACGTCGATCAGGGCCAGCTTCTTGCCGGAATCCAGCAACTCGCGCAATTCCCGCGGCGTGATGGTGGAACCGGTAGCCGCCTGGGCTGCATCGTCAGACACCACACCGCAAAATTGCTGGTAGTCGATCAGCTCGGTGATTTTCGGCGTGGACGGATCCTTGCGGATCCTGATCGTGCGGTAGCTCATCTCCAACGCGTCGTAGATCATCAACCGGCCGAGCAGTGGCTCACCGATCCCGGTGATCAGTTTGATCGCCTCGGTGCCCATCACCGACGCGATGGAGGCGCAAATGATGCCCAGCACACCGCCTTCCGCGCAGGACGGCACCATGCCAGGGGGCGGCGGCTCCGGGTACAGATCGCGGTAGTTCAGGCCCCGCCCGTCGGGGGCATCCTCCCAGAACACTGAGACCTGGCCCTCGAAGCGGTAGATCGACCCCCACACGTACGGCTTTTTAGCCAGCACCGCGGCGTCATTGACCAGATACCGAGTCGCAAAGTTGTCGGTGCCATCCACGATCAGGTCGTACTGCGTGAACAGGTCGACCGCGTTGCTCGACTCCAGCCTGAACTCGTGCAATCGCACCTGGACAAGTGGGTTGATTGCGACGATCGAGTCGCGCGCTGACCAGACCTTGGACCGTCCAACATCGGCTACGCCATGGATGACCTGGCGTTGCAGGTTCGACTCGTCGACGACGTCGAAATCGATAATGCCGATCGTGCCGACGCCGGCCGCGGCCAGGTACAGCAACGCCGGCGCGCCCAGCCCGCCCGCACCGATGACCAATACCCGCGCGTTCTTGAGCCGCTTCTGCCCGTCGACGCCCATGTCCGGAATGATCAGATGGCGGCTGTACCGGGTCACCTCATCACGGCTCAGCTCGCTTGCGGGCTCAACTAGCGGCGGCAGTGATGTCGGGGACGTCGACACCAAATATCTCCTCGGGTAGCGTCGCGATTCAACTTCTGACGGGTGTCGTCTACAACCATCACAGCAGGTGTCTGCATCGACGGCAACGACGCGCAATGGTAATAACACCGGGCCGCCAGCGTTGCTTCCCTGCACGCTAGGCCTGGCGCCTATCGCCAGAAGCTCGGTCAATGCCACGGCCGGCATCGCCACCGGACTGCACCCGAGATTGCCGTCAAGGCTGTGATTCACGCGCCGACCGCAACCATAGCGGCCATCTCGGCGCCGGGCTAAGCGATTGGATACGGCCAGGGATTGAATCGGCAGGTCTTACCATCGGGCTTGACCCATTCCGGGTCAAACTTCGCTCCATCGTCATTGGATGTGGAGAACGTTTGCTGCATCATGACCGGGGCTAAACCACCCTGCTTGTCGCAAGGCTCGTGGCGCACATACCCGATGGCATGGCCGACCTCGTGGTTGATCACGTACTGCCGGTAGGAACCCACATCCCCTTCGAACGGAAGGGCTCCGCGCAGCCAGCGCGCCTCATTGATGAAAACCCGAGCCTGCCGGTCCGGCCCGAACGACGGGTTGTAGCAGGACGTCTCCAGCCGGAATTCGTACCCACATCCTTCACGTACCGTCAGCGGAGACACGAGCGAAATCCGAAAGTCGGGCTTCCCGCTATCAATTCGGATAAAAGCGAATTGCGGGTTGTGCGTCCAGCCTTTCGGATTAGCCAGCGTCTGGTCGACCATCTGGGCGAACGCGCCGTCGCCGCCGAACATCGTCGGGTCCAGACCGTTCTCGATCTCAACGGTGAACCTGAAAACCTTGGCGGTGCCTTGACCAACCTGCGGCGTCGTGCCCGGAACGACATGCCAGGTCTTGTCGCCCGCTTCGGTGAACGAACCCCCGTCCGGCAGCGTCCCGGCCGGCAGATTGGCGTCGAACGCGGCGAGCCCGCGAGGTGGCGCGTCCATAATCGCCGTGCCCACCGCACCGATGACCGGTGGTCCCGTGATGGGCTCGCTGGCCGCCGGCTTCGGCGCGCTTGTCCCAGTTACCGTTTGGTACACGACCACCGCCGTGAGCGCCATCAGAAGAGGCAATGCATACGCGCGCCAGCCAAAGGCGGAGACGAACCGGCCCAGCCATGTTTGCTTGCGCCACCGACGCGGCCGGCCACGGTCAGCCCGGACCCGGCCGTCGCCCCTAGCGAGCGGGTCACGCTGGGCCCGCAGTGGCTCTCGCCACTCCTCGCGTAGCACAGGTGCACGACCGGCGCTGCCAGCTGGCCCGGGGGAGGTCATTTTCCCAGGATTGCACAGCTCGCAGCGACTGGGAGTCCTGGCACGCCAGAACCCGTGCGGACTCCCCCTTGCCAGCGCTGACAAAGCCGGTGCCGGTCGGGCTGACGACACGGGTAGTAATGTCATTCCGACGAGCCGGTGGCGGGGCCCGACTGTACCCGACTGTAATTGGCCAACGAACAGACGAGGACTCGATGAACGATCTCGCCAAGGCAGCGCAGCGGCGTGCTGTTAGGTCGGTCGACCGCGATCGGCCATCAGACGGCATAGCGGCGTCCAACCGGCGGGGCAACCGGTTACCCCGCGACGAGCGTCGTGGGCAATTGCTTATCGTTGCCAGCGACGTCTTTGTCGACCACGGCTACCACGCAGCCGGGATGGACGAGATCGCCGATCGGGCGGGAGTCAGCAAACCCGTTCTATATCAACATTTTTCGAGCAAGCTGGAACTATATTTGGCGGTGCTAGAGCGGCACGTGGACAACCTGGTGTCGGGCGTACAGCAGGCGTTGCGCACGACCACCGACAACCGGCAGCGGCTACACGCCGCAGTCCAGGCGTTCTTCGACTTCATCGAGCACGACGGGCAGGGCTACCGGCTGATCTTCGAGAACGATAATGTCACCGAGCCTCAGGTTGCCGCACAGGTGCGGGTGGCCACCGAATCGTGCATAGACGCAGTGTTCGCCCTTATCAGCGCGGATTCTGGGCTGGACCCGCACCGCGCCCGGATGGTCGCGGTAGGCCTAGTCGGCATCAGCGTCGACTGCGCCAGATACTGGTTGGACACCGACCGCCCGATTTCCAAGTCGGACGCCGTCGAGGGGACCGTCCAGTTCGCCTGGGGCGGGCTGTCACACGTGCCGCTTACCCGCTTGTAGCGGACTCCGCCCCGATGCCAAAGCCCACCCGGCGGGCGTCGGCGACACCGATCTCCACATAGGCGATCTTGGCGCCGTGTATCAGGAAGCGACGGCCCCTCTCGTCGGTCAGACCCAGCAGACCCGCATCCTCGCGCAACGCGGCGCTGACGAGTTCTTCGACTTCACCGGGCGTCTGCGGACTGGAGAAGGTCAGCTCGCGCGGACTGTCCGTGATACCGATCTTGACCTCCACTATTGGCCCCTTCCGTTGGTTACCTCTGCGATTCCAAGCAAGCGTGTCAGCAGCAGGCTAGTTGACGCACCCGAGGCACCCGGATGCAGATGGGCCCACCGGTCCCCGGCGGCGCCTGGTGGTAGGCCTCGACGGGCGGCTATCCGCAGATAACGATTAGCTCCCAGCTGAGCCAACATGCTGCACGACGCCAGATACCAGTTATTTACATCGGTAACATCGGCACCATCGGTAACACCATGAACCGCCTCGACGGCGGCATCCAGGACCATCCCGACGAGAGCTATGCGACCAACGGAGCCGACCCCTACCCGCCGGACGGCTACGACGAGCTACTCTGGCCGGCCAATCGTCGATGGCGCCAGGTCGTTGCACTCCTCGGCAGCGTGGTGGCACTCGGTGCCGTCGCGACCGCCGTCATCATCAACAGTGGAGACAGCGCAACGACCAAGGCCACCGTGCGAGCACCAACTCCCCGCCCGGTGCTCACTACGCCGTCGAAGCCGGTGCCGGCGGCTCCGCCCAGCACGTCTCGGACGCCTCAATTACCCCCCGAGACAGCGACCACCGTGACACCTCCCACTGCCGCGCCACCGGAGCGAACGCCCACCGCAGCACCGCCCCTGACCGGTCCGCCGCCGGCGGCGGCGCTGCACCCGCGCACCGTCGTCTACACCGTGACCGGCACAAAAGAGCTCCTCGACCTGGTCACCGTCGTCTACACCGACGCCCGTGGCTACCCAAAAACCGAGTTCAACGTGGCGCTGCCATGGACAAAGGCGGTGGTCCTTAACCCGGGCGTCCAAACCCAGTCGGTCATCGCCACCAGCTTCCACAGTCGACTCAACTGCTCGATCGTCAACGCCGAGGGGCAACCGGTCGTGGCGTCGACCAACAACGCGGTCATCGCGACTTGCACCCGTTAGGCCCGCTGGCTTCGGGACGAAGACCCTAGCTAAGACCGAGCTCGTGCATCCGCTGGTCATGCGTCCGCTGCAAGCGGTCGAAAAACGAACCAAGCTGGCTCAGACCACCGCCACCGGACACCACCAGGTCAACCAGCTGATCGTGGTCGGCCAGCAGGTACTGCGCCTGGGTGATCGTTTCGCCGAACAGTCGACGCGCCCACAGCGCCAGCCGGCTGCGCTGTTTGCTGCTGGCGGTTACCGCAGCGCGCACTTCGGCGACGACGAACTGCGAGTGCGCGGTTTCCGACAGGGCCGACCGCACCACGTCGGCGACTTCATCGGGCAACCCACCGGCGATCTCCAGATATAAGTCGGAGGCCAAGGAATCACCGACATAGGTCTTCACCAAGGCTTCCAGCCACGTGCTCGGCGTGGTCAGCCGATGGTAGTTGTCCAGCGCCGACACGTACTTCGACATCGCCGGCACCACGTCAACACCTCGGCGCTCCAGGGCGTCGCGCAGCAGCTGATAATGCCCCATCTCGGCGGCGGCAATACTCGCCATCGAGATCCGTCCCCGCAGGTCCGGCGCCATCCGAGCCTCGTCGGTCAGCCGGTAAAACGCGGCCACTTCCCCGTAGGCCAACAACGCGAACAATTCGTTGACGGCCGGATGATCCGCCGGTAACCGTGGCGCCGGCGAATCGGCCAATTGGTCCGCGGACGAGGGCGAGGGCATGGCAACACTCTAGTCGGCTAGCCCAGCGAAAATGGGCGCCCGCCGGGTGACCGGTTATCATGCTGATAGGTAGTGGCTGCGTTTCTGTGCTGCTGCTACTGGCGAAATGTGCGTGCACAGCTGGGCCACCTGGACTGGGGTTCAGACAGACTGACCGTGGGGCCGGCGACTTGGCGACCTATTCGGAGTCGGAACTTGTGCGCGCGTGAACCGCGACAGCAAAACACCGACACAAAACCGATACGGTCACCGAAAGGCTTTTCACCCACATATGACTGCACTAACAAGCACAACTGAACCGACCTTTGCCAAACTCGGAGTCCGCGACGAAATAGTCCGCGCGCTGGCCGAACGAGGCATTGAGCAACCTTTTGCTATCCAAGAACTCACCCTGCCGCTTGCGCTTGCCGGCGACGACGTGATCGGCCAGGCCCGCACCGGCATGGGTAAAACCTTCGCGTTTGGCGTGCCGTTGCTGCAGCGCATCAGCGTCGCTACCGCGGCAAGGCCGCTGACCGGCGCACCACGAGCGCTGGTCGTGGTGCCCACCCGGGAGCTTTGCCTGCAAGTCGCCGACGACCTGGCCGCCGCGGCCAAATACCTGACCGCTGACGATGGCAACCGGCGGTTCTCGGTGGTATCCATCTACGGAGGACGGGCCTACGAACCACAGATCGAGGCACTGCAGGCAGGCGCCGACGTCGTGGTGGGCACTCCCGGCCGGCTACTTGACCTGTGCCAACAGGGCCAGCTGCAGCTGGGCGGGTTGTCGGTGCTGGTCCTCGATGAGGCCGACGAGATGCTCGATCTGGGCTTCCTTCCCGATATCGAGCGCATCTTGCGGCAGATCCCCACCGACCGGCAATCTATGCTGTTCTCGGCGACCATGCCGGACCCGATCATCACGCTGGCCCGCACATTCATGGACCAGCCCACCCATATCCGGGCCGAGGCACCGCACTCCTTGGCGGTGCACGACACCACCGAGCAGTTCGTCTACCGCGCCCACGCATTGGACAAGGTGGAGCTGGTCAGCCGGATACTGCAGGCGCGTGACCGGGGCGCGACGATGATCTTCACCCGCACCAAGCGCACCGCGCAGAAGGTCGCCGATGAGTTGGGCGAACGCGGTTTCGCGGTGGGCGCCGTGCATGGTGACCTCGGACAGATAGCGCGGGAGAAGGCACTCAAAGCTTTTCGGACCGGCAATGTCGATGTGCTGGTCGCCACCGACGTGGCCGCCCGCGGCATCGACATCGACGACGTCACCCACGTCATCAACTACCAGTGCCCTGAAGACGAGAAGATGTACGTCCACCGCATCGGACGCACGGGCCGTGCCGGTCGCACCGGGGTCGCGGTCACCTTGGTGGACTGGGACGAGCTGCCCCGCTGGGAGACGATCGACAAGGCGCTGGGCTTGGGGTCCCCCGATCCGGCCGAGACCTACTCCAGCTCGCCCCATCTGTACACCGAGTTGGCCATCCCGGCCGAGGCCAGCGGAACTGTCGGCGCGCCGCGCAAGGCGCAGGTCAAACGCCGCGGCACCGACCGTGACGGGGACAAGTCGGAAGCGCCAGAGAAAGCCGAGAAGCCGGCGCGGACGCGCACTGGCGCACGGCGACGCCGCACCCGTGGCGGCCAACTCGTCACCGGACATCCCACCCACAACTTGGCCACCGCCACCTTGGCCAGCAACGGCGAAGCCGTCGCGGAGACGCCGCCGAGTTCCTCGCCCGGCTCCCCATCCACTGACGTCCGCCGTCGCCGGCGCCGCCGCCGCAAGCCGACGGAGGGCGTCGACAACGGTCTCAACAAGAACCTGGCTGCACAGGCCAACTGAGCTTCTGACGCATGGTCAGACCCGAACGCCGGACCAAGGCCGACATCATGGCCGCCGTGACGATCGCGGTCGTCCTCGCCACCGCCGCGTCGCTGATCTGGTGGACCAGCGACGCCCGGGCCACCCTCAGCCGGCCGGCCGCCACCCCGGCGCCCAACCCGACTCCGGCTCGGGAAGTGCCGGCCTCCCTCAACCAGCTCTGGGCCGCTGCCAGTCCTGCCACCACCGCCCCCGTGGTGGTGGGTGGGGCGGTAATCACTGGCGACGGGCGCCAGGTGGATGGGCGCGACCCCGCCACGGGCGAGTCGCGCTGGAGCTATGCCCGCGACAGCGATCTGTGCGGGGTGTCCTGGGTCTACCATTACGCCGTCGCGGTCTATCGAGATGACCGCGGTTGCGGTCAGGTCAGCACCATCGATGGGTCCACCGGCCGTCGCGGAGCCGCCCGCAGTAGCTACGCCGATCCACACGTGCGCCTGTCCTCTGACGGCACGGCGGTGTTGTCGGCCGGCGATACCCGCCTGGAACTCTGGCGCTCGGACATGGTCCGGATGCTCGCCTACGGTGAGATCGACGCCCGGGTGAAACCGTCGGCGCGGGGACTGCACTCCGGATGCACGCTGGAGTCCGCAGCAGCCAGCTCGTCGGCGGTATCGGTGCTCGAGGCCTGTGCGAATCAGGCCGACCTGCGGCTCGTGCTGTTGCGCCCGGGAAAAGAAGACGACGAACCCCAACAACGCCTGGTGGCCGAACCCGGGGTCCGGTCGGGTTCGGGGGCTCGCGTGCTGACGGTGTCCGACACCAATACGGCCGTTTATCTGCCCGGAGAAGCCGGCGCGCAGCCCAGAGTGGACGTGATCGACGAGACCGGAACCACCGTGGCGAGCACACTGCTGGCCAAGCCGCCGTCGAGCTCGGCGGTGGTCTCACAGACGGGCAACCTGGTGACCTGGTGGACCGGCGATACCCTCATGGTCTTCAATCAGAACAACCTCACGCTGCGATACACCATTGCCGCGGGCGAAACGACGGCGCCGGTGGGGCCCGGTGTGATGATGGCCGGTCAACTGCTGGTACCGGTCACCGGCGAGATCGGCGTCTATGACCCGCTCAGCGGCGCGAATAACCGCTACATCCCGGTGAGTCGACCGCCGAGCAACTCAGCGGTGATCCCGACCGTTTCGGGTGCCACGGTGTTCGAGCAGCGCGGCGACACCGTGGTAGCACTGGGCTGACCACTGGGGCCATGAGCCCGCTCGGGCCGCTACATCTCGACAGTGAACGTGGGCAGGGGTTTGCCGGTCTTCCAATGCTTGAGCAACGCCTGTGCCAGCTCGCGGTAGGCCAGCGCCCCCTTATTCTTGCGTCCGGCAATCACCGACGAGCCCGACGCGCTGGCCTCAGCGAAGCGCACCGTGCGCGGAATAGGCGGCGCCAACACCGGCAGCTCATAGCGGTCTGCGACGTCGAGCAGCACGTCACGGGTGTGGGTGGTGCGGGAGTCATACAGCGTCGGTAACGCACCTAGCAGTCGCAGACCCGGGTTGGTGATCTGCTGGACGTCGGCGACGGTGCGCAGGAACTGGCCGACGCCGCGGTGTGCCAGCGTCTCACACTGCAGCGGCACAATGACCTCGTCGGCGGCCGTCAGACCGTTGAGGGTCAGCACGCCGAGTGACGGCGGGCAATCGATGACGACCACATCGAACTGGTCGGAGAGTTTGGCCAACGCACGTTTGAGCGCATATTCGCGGCCTGCCCGCATCAGCAACATCGCCTCAGCGCCGGCGAGGTCAATGTTGGCCGGCAGCAGCGTCATTCCCTCCACCGTCGTGACCAGCGCGGCATTTGGCTCGACCTCACCGAGCAATACGTCGTGCACAGAAACCGGTAGTTTGTCGGGATCTTGACCCAGCGAGAAGGTCAAACAACCCTGCGGATCCAGATCGACAAGCAGCACTCGCCGTCCCTTATCCGCAATCGCCGCACCCAGTGAGGCAACCGTTGTTGTCTTGGCCACGCCACCCTTCTGGTTCGCCACAGCCAATACCCGGGTCTGTGTCATCAGCGCCGCTCCTCTCCCCCGCAAGCGGGAGGTACCCCCACATCGCTCTGTCGCTCTGCATCGTCGCCAGCGCGGTCATTAGCGCTATCCTGGCATGTTCTCCGCGATGCGCTTCGGGCGATAGCTCCGCCAGGGCTTCGGCACATCGTCCGGCAGAATCGGTCGGCATGGGCTTGCACAACCACCGCCTGCTGCTGCTGCGACATGGCGAGACAGCGTGGTCGAAATCGGGCCAGCACACCGGCCGAACCGAGCTGGAGTTGACCGATACCGGCCGAGCACAGGCCAAGCTGGCTGGGCGAGCCCTAGCGGAACTGAAACTCGTTGATCCGCTGGTGGTCAGCAGCCCACGCAGGCGTGCCCTCGTCACTGCCGAGTTGGCCGGGCTTACCGTCGACGAGCTATCTCCATTGCTCGCCGAATGGGACTACGGTTCCTACGAAGGCCTCACCACCGCACAGATCCGAGAAACCGAACCTGATTGGCTGGTATGGACGCACGGATGCCCGGGGGGTGAAAGCGTCGGGCAGGTCAGCGAACGCGCCGACCAAGCCGTCGCGATGGCGCTCGAGCACCTGGAGTCGCGTGACGTGTTGTTCGTCAGCCATGGCCACTTCAGCCGTGCGGTGATCACCCGCTGGGTCGGGCTGCCGCTTGTCGAAGGCAGCCGCTTCGGTATGCGCACCGGCTCGATTGGGATGTGCGGGTTCGAGCACGGGCTACGGCAACTACACACGCTCGGATTGACGGGCCAGCCGCGACCGGTCGCACCCGGGTGAACATCAGCAATGGCGACAACACGCGCCGCCTAGTGGCGCAGGAGAGAGCCGAACCAATGAGACCGAGCGAACCACCGTTCGCGCTATGCGGGCCACGTGGGACTCTAGTTGCCGACGGGGTGCAGACACGCTACCACGATGTGCGCTCGGCGCAAGCTGCACTGCGTTCCGGTGCGACGCCAATACTGTTGGGCGCGTTACCTTTCGATGCGGACAGTCCCGCCGCGCTGGTAGCACCTAGCGCTGTGCTGCGCACCGATACGCTGCCAGACTGGCCGATCGGCCCGCTGCCCGCCGTGCGCATCACCGCCGCCGTCCCGACGCTCGCCGACTACCGCGCCTGGATCAGCCGCGCGCGCGAACAACTCGCCGCACCAGGCAACTCGCTGCGCAAGGTGGTGCTTGCCCGCGCGTTGCAGCTGGCCGCGGATGCCCCACTGGACGGCCGCGCCATCCTGCGGCGGCTAGTCGCGGCCGACCCGACCGCATATGGATATCTCGTTGACTTGACCGCAGCCGGCGACCAGTACGCGGGTACGGCCCTGGTGGGCGCCAGCCCAGAACTGTTGGTCTCGCGCTTCAGCGACCGTGTCGTGTGCCGGCCGTTTGCCGGTTCGGCCCCACGTGCAGCCGACCCCGAAGTCGACGCCGCCAACGGCGCCGCGCTGGCCGGCTCGACCAAGAACCGTCACGAACATCAGCTGGTCATCGACGCGATGCGGGCTGCCCTGGAGCCGGTGTGCGACGACTTGACAATCGCGCCCGAGCCGCAATTGAGCCGCACCGCGGCGGTCTGGCACCTATGCACACCGATCAGCGGCCGGCTGCGCGACACCTCAACCACGGCAATCGATCTGGCGTTGATCCTGCATCCCACTCCGGCGGTCGGCGGGGTCCCGACGGATGCCGCATCCGAGGTTATCGCAGCGCTGGAAGGTGACCGTGGCTTCTACGCGGGCGCAGTGGGCTGGTGCGATGCCAACGGCGACGGTCGCTGGGTGGTATCGATCCGCTGCGCTCAGCTATCGGCCGACCGCCGCACCGCCCTCGCCCGTGCTGGCGGCGGCATCGTCGCCGAATCCGATCCCGATGACGAAGTTGACGAGACCACAACGAAATTCGCCACAATGCTGAACGCGCTAGGAGTGCAGCAGTGAACCGCGCCGGCGACGATGCAGAACGAAGAGATGAGGTGGGGGCACCTCCCGCTTGCCGGGGAGAGCGGCGCTCATGAACATAGCCATCCGCCGCGCCAGACCAGAGGACGCCGCAGAAATTACGGCCATGATCCACGCGTTGGCCGAATTCGAGCACGCTGCCGATCACTGTACTGTCACCGAAACACAAATTTCTGCAGCGCTTTTCGGCAGTTCGCCAACCGTTCAAGGGCACGTTGCCGAAGTTGACGGTGAACTCGCCGCGATGGCGCTGTGGTTCCGTAACTTCTCCACGTGGGACGGCGTTGCGGGTATCTACCTGGAGGATCTGTTCGTACGACCGAGGTTTCGCCGCCGCGGCCTGGCTCGTGCGCTGCTGTCGGCGCTGGCGGCTGAATGCCTCGACAACGGCCACACCCGATTGTCATGGGCGGTGCTGAACTGGAACTCCGACGCCATCGCGCTGTATGACGGGATCGGCGGACATCCGCAGCGCGAGTGGACCACCTACCGACTGTCCGGCCCGCGACTGGCTGAACTGGCCGGGCCACGCTGATCGCGACCTGCGGCCCAGCGCACGGCCGGCGGACTGAAAAGCAATATCAATGCGGTCAGCACCACGATTCCCAGTGGGAATCCGAAGGCCGGCTGATTCGACCCGACCACGAGGTACCACGCGACAGGCAACAGCAGCAATTGGGTGAACACCGCCAGCCCGCGGCCCCAGCGCTTGCCAACCAGCAACGCACATCCGGCGGCAAGCACCGCAGCGCCGACCACAACGAACCACATCGCCGTGGCAAGGCCTCCCGGGCCGCCGCCGACGTGCTGATCGGCGCCGGCGAGCCCGCGAACCACCAGCGCCGCGGCCACCATCAGCGCGGCCGCGCCTTGCGCCACGACAATTAGTCCCGCACCCCGCACGGCGGCCGGAGCGCGTGGGGAAACCGCCCGCTTGCGAGGGAGTGTCACAGCGTCAGCGTAGTCACGCGTACCCCCGAGCCCCACGCTTTAAGCTCATGCGTCATGCGTGCCGTGCTGATCGTCAACCCAACAGCCACGTCGACCACACCAGCCGGTCGTGACCTGCTGGCGCACGCGCTCCAGAGCCGCCTTGAACTCACCGTTGAGCACACCAACCACCGGGGTCACGGTACAGAGCTCGCACAAGCAGCCGTTGAAGACGGAGTGGACCTCGTCGTCGTACACGGCGGCGACGGCACGGTCAGCGGAGTGGTCAATGGTTTACTCGGCCGCCCCGACACCCACGGTCCGGGGCCCACCGGCCGGGTGCCTGCGGTCGCCGTGGTGCCTGGCGGCTCGGCGAATGTGCTAGCCCGCTCGCTAGGCATCTCCCGCGACCCGATCGCTGCCACCAACCAGCTCATCCAGCTACTCGACGATTACCGGCGTTCGGCGACCTGGCGCCGCATCGGGCTGATCGACTGTGGCGAACGGTGGGCCGTGTTCAACGCCGGAATGGGTGTCGACGCCGAGGTAGTAGCCGCGGTCGAGGCCGAACGCGACAAGGGCGGCAAAGTCACACCATGGCGCTATATCCGCGCGGCGGTACCCGCCGTGTGGGGCTACACGCGCCGCGAACCTACCCTCACGCTGCAACTTCCCGGCCGCGAACCGATAACCGGGGTGAGCTTCATCTTCGTGTCCAACTCGAGTCCATGGACCTACGCGAACGACCGACCAGTGTGGACCAATCCCGGATGCAGCTTTGACTCTGGGCTGGGAGTGTTCGCCCCGACCAATATGAAGCCGATCCCCACCTTGAGAATCGTCCGGCAGATGTTCGCCAAACAGCCCAAGCTCACGTTCAAGCACCTCATCACCGCGGACGACGTGCCTTGCCTGCGAGTCACCTCCACCGGGGCCCCAATCGCCAGCCAGTTCGACGGGGATTATCTCGGCGTGCGCGAAACCATGACGTTCCGGGCGGTTCCGAACGCGCTGCAGGTCGTCGCCCCGCCCGCCAAAACCGTATCTGACCTGCACTAATCAAGCACCTGATGCACGCCCGGCAAGGTAATTTGCCGGCGAAGTCGCGGCAGTGTAGTACAACGATGTAAGGACTTGGGTACCAAACGGTCAAAGTGAGATTGCCCACGAGCCAACTCACACTATTGACATCTGTTGTGCCTGTGAAACGATCGAAAGGTTGCACGCAGAGATTGCGTAGCGGTACGGAACCTTTCTTGTGCACGCGTTAACAGCCGAAGAAAAATGCCCGTGCGCCTTGCTGCGCAAACGGTAAGGAGTAACAAAGTATGGATTGGCGCCACAAGGCGGTCTGTCGCGACGAAGATCCGGAGCTGTTCTTCCCTGTAGGGAACAGCGGCCCGGCGATCGCGCAGATCGCTGACGCGAAACTGGTCTGCAATAGGTGCCCGGTCACCACAGAGTGCCTAGCCTGGGCCCTCAACACAGGCCAGGACTCGGGCGTCTGGGGCGGCATGAGCGAAGACGAGCGGCGAGCACTGAAGCGTCGCAACGCCCGGACAAAGGCCCGCAGCGGGGTCTGACCCAGTTCAGACCAGTGCGGCCTCGACAATCGTCGGGGCCGCATTGTTGCGTGCACCCTATAGCACCAACCGGGCCCGACGACCAATCGGCACCCGCAGCACCACATCGGTGCCGCGATCGGCGGCTTCACGCATGCCCAACGAGCCGTCCAATTCGGAGGACACCAAGGTCCGCACGATTTGCAGGCCCAGGCTGTCTGACTGCTCCAAGTTGAATCCTTGAGGTAGCCCGCGGCCGTCGTCGTGCACGATAACATCGAGCCAGCGCGCCGAACGCTCGGCACGAATCGCCACAGACCCTTCTTGGGACGCCGGATCGAATGCATGCTCGATCGCGTTCTGCACCAACTCGGTGATCACCATGATCAGTGCCGTGGCACGGTCGGAGTCCAACACGCCCAGATCGCCGACCCGGTTGATCCGGATCGGCCTGTCCACCGATGCCACATCGTTCATGATCGGCAGGATCCGGTCGATGACCTCGTCGAGGTTGACTTGCTCGTCCACCGACATTGACAACGCGTCGTGCACCAACGCGATCGACGACACCCGTCGTACCGACTCGATCAGCGCTTCCCGCCCTTCGGCGTTGGCCATCCGTCGGGCCTGCAGCCGCAGCAGCGCCGCGACAGTTTGTAGGTTGTTCTTGACCCGGTGGTGTATTTCCCGGATCGTGGCGTCCTTAGAGATCAGCGCGCGGTCACGACGCTTCACCTCGGTGACGTCCCGAATCAGCACGGCCGCGCCCACGCTTGAGCCATGCACCACCAACGGCAGCGTCCGCAGCAGCACCGTGGCTCCACCGGCTTCCACTTCCACTCGCATGCTCGGCCCGCCGGCTAGCAAGTCCTGCACATGCTTGGCCACCTCCTGCGCCTCGAAGGGGTCCGACAGCAGCGGCCGAGTGACTTTAACCAGATTGCGGCCCTGCAATTGGGCAGTCAGGCCCATCCGGTGGAAAGCCGACAACGCGTTGGGGCTGGCAAAGGCGACAACACCGTTGCGATCGAGGCGGATGAAACCGTCGCCTGCCCGCGGGGTAGAACGTGACATGGCCACGTCCCCCGCGTCGGGGAAAGTGCCCTCGGCCAGCATGTGCAGCAGATCCGTGGCGCACGCCAGGTAGGCGATCTCCAAATTGCCGGGCCGGCGGCGCGCGGCCAGTTCGATTTGGTGCTGCGTCAGCACCGCGACCACCTGGTCGCCGTACCGGACCGGAGAAGCCGCGACGTGCGGACCGAGGGGCAACCATGAATGCTGCTGACCCGCAGCGCCTTCCTGCTGAGCGGCGCCAGAGGCAAATGTCTCAGCGACAAGCGGCAGCATATCGGCGCTTACGACGCTACCCACCGCATCGGTCTGCAGAACCGTCGGCGCGGTATGCGGCCGGCATTGCGCGACACAGACCAGCACCCCGTCATCGCGGCGAACCCACATCAGGTAGTCGGCAAACGACAGATCGGCAAGCAGCTGCCACGCCCCGACCACCGCATGCAGGTGGTCAACGGCGTTGCCCGGCAGCACCGTGTGCTCAGCAAGCAGATCACCGAGAGTGGACATCAGTCACTCCCGGAACGGTTCTCGGCAGCAGATACGACGACTTCAACGGCTAGCTGATCACGGCAATCAAGTCGCCGGCCTGAATCACATCGCCCACCGACACGCTCACCTTGCTGACGGTGCCGGCAACTTCAGCCAGGACGGGGATCTCCATCTTCATCGACTCCAGCAGAACCACGACGTCACCCTTGCCGATGTGGTCTCCCTCGCTGACAACGACTTCGAGCACGCTGGCCACGATCTCGGCGCGAACATCCTCGGCCATCTTCACCCCACTCGTTTCGGCCACTGGCGCATGCTGGCTGCTGGTATCTCAAGCTTGATCAGGCTCATGTATATCGAACCATAAGACGAGTCGCGACCGCGGCGCGCGGGCTAGTGGCGCCCCGTGAGACACTAAACAACAACGTGACGGGTGCCGAGCGCCCGGAATCGATGCAACGACGGAGGTTTCCCATGGCCAAGCGAGGCCGCAAAAAGCGCGACCGCAAGTACAGCAAAGCCAACCACGGCAAACGACCCAATTCCTGACCGCGGTCTCAGGAACTGGGAATCACCGCTAGCGCGACCGCTACGGCATACCACGGATGATCGTGGTTTTGCGGATCTCGAGCTTGAGGCGTTCCCGTAAGCCTTCGGGAGCCTTCTCGCCTTTGCACTTCATCGCGATCAACGCTTTGATCCGCTCTTCCAGCCCGTAATGCTTCAGGCATCCGGGGCATGCCTCCAGATGCCGGCGCAGCCTCTCACGAATCTCGGCGGTGCATTCACCGTCAAGCAGGGTCCATATCTCGGCGATCACTTCCGCGCAGCCGACGCTGCCATGAGAATCGCTGTCCTCGACGCCGGGGCCGTCTGGGCCGGAAAACTCGCTCATGACGACACCTCCTCGGGCGCCTGCGGGCCGCGGATGAAGCCCCGCTCCTTGGCCACCTCGGACAACAGACCGCGCAGCTGACGTCTGCCGCGATGAAGCCGCGACATCACGGTCCCAATCGGCGTATCCATAATCTCGGCGATCTCCTTGTAGGGGAAACCCTCAACGTCGGCGTAGTAGACCGCCATCCGGAACTCTTCCGGCAATGCCTGCAGCGCTTCCTTGATCTCAGTGTCCGGCAGCGCCTCAAGAGCTTCGACCTCAGCCGAGCGCAGCCCGACTGAGGAATGCTCGGCGTTCGACGCCAATTGCCAGTCGGTGATCTCGTCGGTCGGATACTCCGCAGGTTGGCGCTGCTTCTTGCGGTAGCTGTTGATATACGTGTTGGTCAGGATCCGGTATAGCCACGCCTTGAGGTTCGTACCCGCGCTGAACGAGCGAAATCCCGAGTAGGCCTTCACCATCGTCTCCTGGAGTAGGTCCTCGGCATCGGCGGGGTTGCGCGTCATGCGCAGTGCACCGCCATAAAGCTGATCCAGCAAGGGAATCGCCTCGCGCTCGAAACGCGCCGTCAGCTCTTCGTCGGTCTCCTCTGGCGGCCCAGGCTGCAGAACCTCCGACCCGCTCGCGCCGTCTCGGCCATCTTCGAAGTCGGCCATCTCGATTAACCCGGTCCCTTCGTTTGCGGTGACACCGGACAGCGCCGGCAGCCACACCGGACTCGCAAAGAAGCGATTCAACTGCTCCCCGCCCAACAGGCTCATCGCAGTTGACACCAAACTCCTCCTCCTAATCTAAAGGCTGGGACCGACAGTGTCTTCGTGGGTCCGCTGCTGTCTGTGCCTAGCAGATTCAGCTGCAGAAACCGCATCAGTCAACAGCGCTAGCCACCACGCTATTTCCAGGTCCCGCAATCTAGCCATATCGACGACGGCGTTAGTCTGAGCCATGTCCCTCACCGGCAAGACCATGTTCATCTCGGGCGCTAGTCGCGGTATCGGCCTGGCGATCGCCAAACGGGCCGCGCGCGACGGCGCCAATATTGCGCTGATCGCCAAGACCGCTGAGCCGCACCCTAAGCTGCCCGGCACGGTCTTCACCGCGGCCAAGGAGCTCGAAGACGCGGGCGGCCAGGCACTACCGATCGTCGGGGACATCCGCGACCCGGATTCCGTCACCTCCGCGGTGGCCAAGACCGTCGAGCAGTTCGGCGGCATCGATATCTGCGTCAACAACGCGTCGGCGATCAACCTGGGGTCCATCACCGAGGTGCCGATGAAGCGTTTTGACCTGATGAACGGCATCCAGGTGCGCGGCACATACGCGGTGTCGCAAGCCTGTATCCCGCACATGGCGGGCCGCCAGAACCCGCACATCCTGACGTTGTCGCCGCCGGTACTGCTCGACAAGAAGTGGCTGACGCCGACGGCCTACATGATGGCCAAGTTTGGCATGACACTGTGCGCACTCGGGATCGCCGAGGAGATGCGTGACGCCGGCATCGCGTCGAACACGTTGTGGCCGCGCACGCTGGTGGCCACCGCCGCGGTGCAGAACCTGCTCGGCGGCGACGAGGCGATGGCGCGGGCCCGCAAGCCCGAGGTGTACGCCGATGCGGCCTACACGATCTTCAACAAGCCGGCCCGTGAGTACACCGGCAACTCCGTGCTGTGCGAGGACGTGCTGGTGGAATCCGGCGTCACCGACTTGTCGGTCTACGACTGCGTACCGGGTGGACAACTCGGCGTCGACCTGTGGGTGGACGAGGTCAACCCGCCGGGCTACACCCAGCCCTAAACAGGTGAGCGCGGCGAGGTGTTCAAAACACTGCGCACTGAGCACACTAAACTCCGGCAATTTGAGTCATTTAACTCTATGACGGCCGTCGCATCACTGTGATGATAGCGGTCAAGTGCTGACCGCCAGCGCCGGCGAGACCAGCAGTACCGGCCAACGGTATTTGACCATCCCCTGGCAATTTGCTCGGCTTTTTTAATGAGGAATGAAGTCGGCATGCTCATTTCGACCGTAGACCCCGCGGAGTTGAGGCAAGCGGCCGATGCGCTGTACAACCTCGCTACCGACTTACACGCTGGCGGGGTCGATGCCATCGAGCCGATGGCTTGCAGAAGATTACTTGATGACCGAGGACACCAACACCACAGACCTGGACTGATCTAGCTGCAGGCAAGACCAGCACAGCACACATCGACACCCGGCAACAGCGGTCGTGGCGAGCCGATAAGGAACAAGAAATGAAAAGGTACGTTGATTACACAGAGGAATAGCCCGTGGCTAACGTCCAGGGTGAACAACGAAAGCTCTGTGATTACACACAGGAATCGCCGGAGGCTAACTTCCATGCGTTGGCGGACGGTCCAGGTACTTACGCCATGCAGGACAGCGCCGCGGAGTGGCGGGCATTGTCCCAATGCCTGATCGAAGCAGCTCGCATCATTGCTCGCGTTCTGGCGAAGCTCGAAGTGGGGTGGCAGGGTGAAGCGGCGCAACGGCTGGTCACGACGGTCAAACCGTTTATGAGTTGGCTGAGCCGCGCCTCAGGGATTGCCAACGACACCGCCGACCGAATCCTCACGGTCAAGGCGGCCTATGAGACTGCGCTTAACGCGATGACGCCCCTGCACGAGCTCCAGAGGCTCGCCAACGAGAAAGCGAAATTGGTTGGTGACAATTTCGGCGGCATAAACGCTGCGGCGATCGCGGAAAACGAGACCACGTACCAGGGCCACAAGATCAAAAACGGCACGGCAAGGCTAGACTACGTACGCACCGCGAGGGAAACGACGGAGCAAGCGTACCTATTTCCGGACGCGCCGACGATCATCAGCTATATCCGCCGTTATTGACGCTGACCGAGCGACGATTCGTCAGTGGCGCAACAGGTTCAGGTCGCGGCCAGCTCTGGGACAAAGAAGCGATGCAGCGGTAGACCTGGCCGCCGTAATCACCACCGAGGTGACTGAGCAGAGTTTGGTGGCCCGCCGTAACCGTCGCCGCCGAGCGTGGCGCGAGCAGGGGCAATCGGGCCTAAACCAATCTCGCCTGGAAGTCGGCAAGGATTTCCCGGATGGCGTGCCGGGCGCTGGCCGCTAAAAACGGGTTCGTGTCTTGATAATACGGCAGCGCGATCAAGGCGATCGCAAGTGCCCTGCCCCGGCCGCGGGCCCAGCTGTCGTCATCGGCGTGGACAGCGGTGCGGAACTGCTCACGGGCGGGCGCGGACAGTGTGTTCCACGCGACGATCAGGTCGACGCTGGGGTCGCCCACGCCCATCAGGCCGAAATCGATGACGCCGGTCAAGCGTCCTCGCGCAGTCAGGATGTTGAATCGAGACAAGTCGCCGTGGAACCACATCGCGGGCCCCGGGTACGGGGGAACCCGCAGGGCTTCCGCCCACGCCGCAGTTGCCGCGCCGGTGTCGATAAGCCCGTCCAGGGCCACCAGCGCGGCACGCACCTCCTCGTCCATCTCCGCCAGCGGCGCACCCCGACGCGCGGTCGGACCGTCCGTGGGGTCAATTGCTCTGAGAATGGTGATGAAGCAAGCCAGGTCCCGGGCGAGTGGGCCTGGTTCAGCGAGCTCGCCGACCGTCGGGTTCTCACCTGGAACCCACCGACAAACCGACCACGGCCACCCGAACTCGTCAGTTGCCGTACCCCGCCCGACCGGAACAGGGCTATCGACCGAAAGCTGCGCAGCGATCCACGGCAGCCACCGTTGCTCGGATTGCAGGCTCTCGACGGCCCAGTGAATGCGCGGGATGCGCACCGCCATGTCCTCGCCCAACCGGTACATGGCGTTGTCGGTGCCCGCAGAGCGGACCCGTGCGACGGGCAGATGCGCCCACCGCGGAAACTGCATACAGAGCAGACGTCGCACCAGGTGCTCGTCGATGTGCACCTCATCGGCATGCATTTTGCCGCCCCCGAGCGCATCATCCTCGGTCCCCGGGCTGCTCCACAGCACGCGCTCGTAACGATCGAAAACGGTTCCGCTCTGCTCGCGGATCTGCCGCACGAAGGCGAAGCCGGCCCGCAGCGCAACCTTGGCCGACGCCGCGTTCTCTGGCTCCACTTTGACCACCGCTTCGGTCGCACCGTGTTCGGTCGCGTACCGGCACACCAGGTCGACCGCACGGGTGGCCAGTCCGTGCCCCCGCCAAGCGGGATAGAGCCCGTACGCGACGTTAACCTGCCCGCTACCCAGCCCCTCGCCCTCAAACCGCAGATCAACCGTTCCGACCAGGGTCGCTCCGGCTCTAATGCGGATGCCGAAGGACCGCAGCGGCCCATCGGTTACCCACTGCTCGCGGCAATGCCGGATGTACGCTTCGACGTCTCGCCGCGTAGCGGGCCCACCAGTAAGCCAACGCACCAGCCGGTCGTCCTCGCCGGCCAGCTGCGCCTCAACATCGTCGAGGCGCAACGGCGACAGGGTGACAGTGCCATCTGATAGTTCTTTGTCGCACACCCGGCGATTGTCGCGGTGCAGCCGTCCGCGAACAATCCAATATTTGCCGGTCCGCTTCGGCGTGACCCCTCACACG
This sequence comes from Mycobacterium haemophilum DSM 44634, assembly GCF_000340435.2. NCBI lineage: Bacteria > Bacillati > Actinomycetota > Actinomycetes > Mycobacteriales > Mycobacteriaceae > Mycobacterium > Mycobacterium haemophilum. Next base: position 1,074,984 of record NZ_CP011883.2, on the reverse strand, counting down.
GCGGCGCCGACTGATGAGCAACGTCGCAATTGTTGTCGCACAAGCAATGTCGACCGCGAGACAACGCCGTCGGCTCGACCACCGATGACCCAGCAGTGGGCCGCCGAGGTGACGTCTGTCCGAGCTGAGGTGACAAACAGCTGCTCGCCACCGGCGTCCATCACCTAGCTTTTCGCCGACCCGCTGACGCTAGCGATGCAAACTCGCGGATTGATCAATCGATGAATTTATGACATGAGTCACATTACGGTGTGTCTTGCTTACCCGATTGCCACACACGCAACACCATGCACATTGCCGGGACCTCGAGCGGTCGGCCGTCGACGACGCAAAGGTCTTGACCCGATACCCGGGGTACCCACCCGCCGGGTCCACCGGGCCATCGGCGGCCGACCCCGCGGCGAAAGCAGAGCGCGCGACACAACCACGCCCACCGGCTGCCGGCAGACGGCCACCGCGGCGTCTGGCCCTGCCAAACCGAGCCAAACCGAAGAGTCCCACCGCATCGCGGTAACCCGCGGACAACGCCCGCCACGATATGTGGGAACCGAAGATGCCCCGCCCGCATCAACGGCATACCGGGGCGCGACAAGCGCACACGTCCTATGCGACGATCGGACTGGGCTTACGGAGTTGGCTTATACCAGCAAGCCGCGACAAGCACCAGTCAGGCCAGGCAACGGGCGTGTCTGCGAACTCGGTGCCATTGCAGTAGGCTCTGCAGCCGACCATTGACCAGGAGCAATAGCCAATGACTACGTTTAGAGAACGGCGCACCATGTTCGACGCCGCCGTCGCCAGCTACCAGTCCGGAGACAAGGCCAGCGCTGGGGCCGCTTTCGCTCGTCTCACCGTTGAGAACCCCGACATGTCCGACAGCTGGTTGGGGCGCCTGGCCTGTGGCGATCATGATCTCGACACATTGGCCGGAGCCCACCAGCACTCGGAAGCGTTGTACTCCGAAACCCGCCGCGTCGGGCTCAAAGACGGTGATCTGCGCGCCGAGATCGCTGCGCCGATGTATCTGACGTTGACGACGTGGTCGCGGGCCACGATCGGGCTTGCATACGCCAGCGGACTGATTACCGCAGCCCGTTACGAGGAAGCGTCAGTAGCTCTCGATGACCCGGTCGTCACCGAGGACGATGACGCGGCCCTAGCCCGCCAGTTCGTCATGGCAACGCTGTTCCACCAGACTCGCTCCTGGTCTAACGTTTTGAAGGTTGCTGAGGTGCCGCCGCCGAGCAGCGACACCGATGATGGTCGTGAGCTGAGCGACGCCGTGGCGGCGCTCGCCTCAACCGCCGCAGCGAACTTGGGCCAGTTCCAGTTCGCGTTGGAGCTCACCGAAAAAGTCTCGACCACCAACCCTCAGGTGGCCGCCGACGTGGCGCTCACCAGGGCGTGGTGTCTGCGAGAACTGGGCGACGATGACGCGGCCAGGGCCGCACTCACCGCTGCGCCCGTCAGCGATGTCCCGACGGCACCCGTGGCCGAGCCGGCTAGCCGCCCGCAACCGACCACGTTTCGGCATCCCTACGACGACGGACGTGATCTCCTGGTGGCTCGCCGGCGTCCTGCAGCCGGGGAGGGTTGGCGCAAGTTCGTGACCAAGGCGACTTTAGGGCGGGTAAATCCGGAACCAAGCGCCAAGGCCGAGCAGACCAATGAGTTGAATCGCCGTATCTGCGCTCCATTGTCCGATGTCCACAAGGTAGCGTTCGTCTCCGCCAAGGGCGGTGTAGGTAAGACCACGATCACGGTGGCGCTGGGCAATGCCATGGCCCGGCTGCGCGGCGATCGGGTGATCGCCGTCGATGTCGATGCCGATCTGGGGGATCTTTCGGCACGATTCAGTGAGCGCGGTGGGCCGCAGACCAACATCGAACATTTCGTGTCAGCACGGAATGCCAAACGCTACGCGGATGTGCGTGTACACACCGTGATGAACAACGACCGGCTAGAAATGCTTGGTGCCCAGAATGATCCGCGGTCCACATACCGGCTTGGTCCTGATGACTACGAGACCGCGATGAAGATGCTGGACAATCACTGCAACGTGATATTGCTTGACTGCGGCACACCGGTCAATGGGCCATTGTTTAGCAAGATCGTCAGCAGTGTCACTGGCCTGGTTGTGGTGGCATCCGACGACGTGCGCGGTGTCGAAGGGGCGTTAGCCACCCTGGACTGGCTGGATGCACATGCGCCTGCCAGGTTGCTTCAGCACACGGTGGTAGTTCTCAACGCCATTCGGAAAACCAAGCCCTTTGTGGATTTCGGAATCGTCGAAAACCAATTCAGGAAGCGGGTCCCGGACTTCTATCGGATACCCTATGACCCGCATCTGGCCACCGGTTTGGCCGTGGAGTACACCTCCCTCAAACGAAAGACACGGGACGCGCTGATGGAATTGGTTGGGGGTGTGGCACAACACTATCCGGTCATCCGAGCACAGCCGCGCGACGAGGACGGTTTGGGAACCTGGATCGAAACGATACGTCAGGTGGAGACGACGGCTCGTTGATCGTGACAACGTGCTGCCGCGGACTCGCCGGGCGTACCCGATAACGGGCTAGCAACCGGAAAGCCAACGGCAAGGAACACCTCAGTTGCCGCGTTTCCTCGCCGAAGTGGCGCGCGTGCTGAGCCCGGGAGGACATTTCCTGTACGCCGATTTCCGACCCCGCGGCCGTATCGCCGAATGGAAGGCGGCGCTGGCCGACGCCCCGATGCGGATGCTTTCGCAAAGGGTGATCAATGCGGAGGTTATGCGCGGGATCAAGATGGAAAATTCCTGGCCGGGGTTGCACTATCCTGACCGCATTGCCTTCGAGGACCCTCCGGAACCTGCAAAGCGGGAAGATCTCCTACGAGATGTGCTGCTTCGTCAAGGCGTGAGGCGGCGAACCTGCCCAGCGCCGCCCATGCACCCGCCCCGCCCACGAATTCAGGAGTCTCCTATCGGCCTGAGTCGGCTCGTCGCGGGGTCACGCCTTGAGTCGGCCGCGAACCTGCAAGGCCGTGATGACGTCCATGATGCCGATCACGATCAGCCAGCAGCCGGCGACCAGAGTCAAGATCGCAATCGAATTGAGCGGCGAGATGATCATTACCCCGCCGCCGATCACGATGATCAGGCCGGAGAGCGCCTGCCAACCGCGTGCAGGCATATGGTCGAAAGACAGCGCCGCAGCAAGGATGGTCATGCCGCGGAACAGCCAGCCGATGCCGATCCACAGGGCCAACAGCATGATCGACTCGAGTTTGTCGCGGAAGCAAAAGAATCCCAACACCAGCGATACGATGCCGCCAATGAATGCCAGCACCCTCATGGCGGCGCCGGCGTGCGTGCCGAAAGCGGCAAACACATACCCAATTCCGGAAAACACCAAGTAGATGCCAAACAGGACACCCGCTACCACCAGTGTCTTGCCTGGCCAGGCCAGCACTATGACGCCGAGTGCCACTGCCAGGACACCAATGAGCAGTAGCAACTGCCACGCGTTGCGAGCAAGCTGGTGCAATGGACCTTCGAAAATGGTTTTTTCGGTGGTTGTCATTCCAATATCATTAGCCAAAATCGATGTAGAGGAAATGTCCGCAGAGACACAATTCAGCATCGCGCACAGTCGTCGCGAACAGCGCCGGCTGGCATGAGTACTGCATTGGTGGTGGGTGGCGGGCCCAACGGGCTTGCCGCGGCCATCTCCCTGGCCAAGGCGGGCCTGCAGGTCACCGTGCTCGAGGCTGCCGACGAGGTCGGCGGCGGCGCTCGCAGCAGCGAAGCCATCGTTCCAGGGCTGCTGCACGACCACTGCTCGGCGATCCACCCAATGGCCGTCGGCTCGCCGTTCCTGAGCAGCTTCGAACTGCACCGATACGGCCTCACCTGGCGTTGGCCGGAGATCGATTGTGTCCACCCCCTCGACGACGGCAACGCTGGGGTGCTGCACCGCTCGGTAGCGCAGACGGCGGCCAGTCTCGGCCGCGACGGATCCCGGTGGCGACTCGTATTCGGCTATCCGGCAGCCCAGTTCGACGCACTGTCCGAGGACATTATGCGGCCGCTGCTGCGGTTCCCGCACCATCCGCTGATGCTGGCCAGGTTTGGTGCACCCACCGTGCTTCCCGCGTCGACGTTCGCCCGGCTGTTTCGCACCGAACAGGGGCGGGCGTTGTTCGGTGGTGTTGCGGCCCATGCCTTTCGGCCGCTGCACTACCCGATGACCTGCGCTATCGGAATTGGCATCATCACGGCGGGTCACCGGCACGGCTGGGCAGTAGCCGAAGGTGGATCACAAGCGATTACCAACGCGATGCTGGCGCTGCTAAGCGACCTGGGCGGCCAGATCGAGACTGGTGTTCGGGTCCAGACAGCGGCACAGCTGCCGCCAGCCGACGTCACCATGTTCGATTTGGCACCGAGTGCAGTCGCCGCGATCCTGGCGGACCGCCTTCCCCGCCGAATCTCGCGCGCGTACACCAAGTTCCGGCGTGGTCCCGGCGCATTCAAAGTCGACTTCGCCGTCGAGGGCGGCGTGCCCTGGACCAACCCGGACGCCCACCGGGCTGGCACGGTACACCTGGCCGGTAGCTACTCTGAACTTGCCGCAACCGAGCGCGAGATCCACGCCGGACGCATGCCCGAGCGGCCGTTCGTGCTCGTTGGACAGCAGTATTTGGCCGATCCGCAACGCTCGGTGGGCAACGTTCACCCGGTATGGAGTTATGCGCACGTCCCGAATGGCTATACCGGTGACGCAACCGCGGCGATCATTGCCCAGATCGAGCGGTTCGCGCCCGGTTTTCGAGAACGCATTATCGGCTGTACAGTCCGCACAACGACGCAGCTAGCAACCGACAACGATAACTATGTTGGCGGCGATATCATGACCGGCGCCAAAGACATTCGGCAGCTGGTATTCGGGCCGCGAATCACGCTGTCGCCGTACGCTGTTGGGGCACCGGGCATGTACATCTGCTCAGCGGCTACCCCACCGGGACCCGGAGCCCATGGAATGTGCGGCGCCAACGCCGCCCAAGCCGCGCTGAACGACCTGGCACGGCACGCATAACGCCACTGCGAAACCAGCGAGGCCGCTTTCCTCGGCAGCATCACACTAGCCAGACACCAAGTCCAACCTTCGCGACGGTGCGGCTGCAGCCGCGAGCCACCAACGGACCAGCTCCCGCCCGGCTGGTATCGCGATGCAGTTCAGCGCAGCAACAAGCTCGGTAAGCAACTGCGCTTCACGCAGGTGTCATGGTGAAGTCAGTAAAGTCGAAGCCAGGTACGACGACACAGCTAACGAGGGTGGGTTCGTCGTCGCGTGGTTGGGCACGTTGCCAACAGCCAGGCGGAACCAGCAGTTGCGGGCGTTGCCCGGCATGGACATCGGCACCCATCACATGTGTTGTGGCAGTGCACTGTCTGTCCCCTACTTCCAACAGGAGTGGGCTGCCACGGTGGAAGAACCATAGCTCAGCGCTGCGCACTATATGCCACGCGGACTGTTGACCTGGCATCAGCAGGAACAGAATGGCTGTGCCGGCACTGCGTGGACCAGCGTATTCAGCGGGCAGGGCCGATTGGCTGATTTCTAATTCGCTGCGCCATGTTTCTCTAAACCAGCCACCCTCGGGGTGAGGAGATAGCTGCAGGCATTGAGCCCAGTCGGGCAATTCAGTCACTGTAATGTAGGGCTTCTTCCACATACCGTGAATGTAGATCGATTCTGCTCCAAGAGATTCCGACGAATGGATGATTAGCAGGAGGAATCGTTCTCCTCCGACGAGATGACGCAAACGGGTCGCGTCGGACTCGACGCTATTGGATCACAGCACTGGCAGCAGATGCCGCAAGATGGCAGCCGAACCAACGGCAACGTGGTCAACGAACGCCGCGAAGTCGAACCGAGAGTCGCAACCGGCAAGGTCGGACAGGCAACGGATGTTAAGCCAAGGTATACCGAAGGATTCGCCGACTTGAGCCAGTGCACCGCCTTCCATTTCGATCGCCAACCCTCCGAGTTCGCGTTGCAGCGAGTCGCGGGTGACTTCGCACTGCAGGTACTGATCGCCGCTGAGGATGGTGCCGTAAGCCATTCGTGATGGCTGGCTGTGGCCACCAGCAACACGTGACAATAACGGCATGGCGAAATCTTTTAAGCGGTGTCTGACGCGGCCCATCAAGTCAAGGTCGACCGAATACCCCAGCCGCTCAGTCGGATTAATGAAAGGGACATGTCCAGCTTGGTAGACACCTAACCGCTGACTTTCGATCAGCCCGGCGTCATGCTGTATTACGCGGTCAGCGATCACGACGTCACCGATACGCAGCTTTGGGTCCAGCCCGCCGGCAACACCGGTAAAAACAATTGCGTGGCAACCAAACCGGTCGGCCAGCAGCGTGGCGGCCAACGCCGTGTTGACTTTGCCGATACCCCCTCCAGCGACCACTACCCGATGTCCGTCGAGCTCACCAATATCGAAGCTGACCTGGGCCACCCGTTGGCTTTGAACGCGGCAAAGCGCACGACGCAGATGCGCGAGCTCCTGAGGAATCGCGCAGATAAGCCCGGTCGTCATGGGCCAACTATGCGGGGTTGCGCGTCGGCGAGCATGGCGTCCTAGTTGATTGGGAGTTGAAACTCTAACTCGTACATCGTGTCAGAGCGACGAATGCAGTCACTCCCCCATTCAGCCCATCTGAGATACGAATTGTGCTCCCCCGGTTGCAGTAAAACTGCTGGCTGCCACGTCAACTCAAGTCTGAGGCTGGTTGTGGTTACCACGATGACAACACTGGTCGCGCCGTCGCTGAGCATCAGGTCCCTGCAGCGCCCGGGCAGAAAAACGAGTTCCGCACGTACACCATCGGAGTTTCCCGTGACGACGCCCAGCCCCGCCCAGGCGACCAAGCGGGATGACGATGCTGGCAAGTTGAAGGAAGCCAATCACGACTGGGTTGATTGCGGATGCGGCGCAGACCCCTTGTAAGCCCATCAGTTTGACGACAGCCAGTAACAAACGGCAGGCTGCAGCAGAAACTTCCGTGGTGCGCCCAGCGCGGTGGGCCAATGGCCCTTATGCCACCGGGTGTGTTGCTGCAGCCAGCAAGATTCGAGTGCGGAAGTGACTGCTGGTCCCGCCGAGCGGGAACACCGCACCGACGGTGGCGAGAACCGGCTCTGTTGCAGACATGGCAAGAATAGTAATGAACATTCCGTTCCCACACCTGCAGCCGTTGGGCATAGCCGTATGTTAGGTAGAGAATGAGCAGCACAGATGTCGAGCAGGTGCGCAGCAAGCACCGGTTGCGCTCCCTGCGAGCTGGGTCCGCGCTTCGCGTCGGCGTCGTGATCATCATGATCGGCGCGATGCTAATAGCACCCGACCCGACTCGATGGCCTGAGCAAGCCGTGTTGCTTGGCGTCTACGCATGCGTCGCGATGTGCGCGTTGATAGTGGCGTTTTCTACCGCGAGTCATTCGTTTGCTGGCGAAAGTTCACTATTGATCCTCGCATTAGTTGACGTCGCGGCGGTGTTCGGCTTCAAGCTGCTGTCAGCGGGCGGCTACATCCCGCTGATGGTGATGGCGCTACTGCCGCGCATGGTGGCCGTCGATATGTCATGGCAACGAGCCGCCGCCGTGCTGGCCTGCACGTTCGGAGTCTTCAGCGCATCGGTGCTTCAAGATCCGGTGATCGCCCGGCGCCTCGGCGTGGCCGAAACGGCACTAATACTGCTGATGTACGGATTTGTCTGCTGCACAGCCCTATTGGTGGTGCTTTTCCGGCTACGACATGTCGACGAAATGGCCAAACTCACCACCTCGCGCGAGGAGTTGCTTGCACAAACCATGACTGCCTCGGAAGCGGAGCGCCGGCAGATCTCAGAATCGATCCATGACGGACCCCTGCAGGATGTGCTGGCGGCCCGTCGCGACATCGTCGACTTCCTCAAAACGTCCCCGGCTGCGGCCCTCGAGTGTGCGTTGGCCAGCCTCGAGGACGCTTCCCGGCTACTCCGTGAGGCAACCTTCGAGCTACACCCGGCAGTCCTCGACCACGTTGGATTGGCCGCCGCGGTACAAAAGCTAGCCGCCGTCACCGCGGACCGCTCCGGCATGGCCATCACAACCGACGTTGATTACTCGGAGTCGAATGCTGTCGACCCGATCCTCTTCGGGGTGATTCGCGAGTTGCTGTCCAACGTCGCCCGTCATTCGCACGCCAGCACGGCCTCGGTCGTACTGACAGTCATCGATGGCAAGGCTTGTGTCGACGTGACAGACAACGGGATTGGCATCACCCCTGACGTCGCGGCGCGCCACCTCGCAGAGGGACACATCGGTCTGGCTTCGCATCGAGCACGAGTGGAAGCCGCCGGCGGCACGATGAGCGTCATCGATGAACCTGTCGGGGCACACATACGCGTGGAGCTGCCGCTGCGGCGCTGACCGACACGTCGACGCCTCATCGCCTCGGCGACGGCGGCTCCGCCGCGCGAATGATCCGGGCACGGCAGAGTGTGCAGCGATGCCAGGAGGCCTCGATCAGCTGCCTCCGTCATTTGGTGGAGACAGATTCATCCGTGGCTCTAGCCAGTCAACCGATGGGAATTGCCCTATCGCGGCGGCACCGTGGTCGTGTGGATCCGATCACACCAACTGTAAGTACCGCTAACTCCGTTGCGTTCGCTCGTCTTATCGACGATGCGCTGCCGGTTGCGAGCCGAGTCGATGACATCGGCAGCGTCCCGCGCGGGCAACCCTCCTATCGCCATGATGCTCACCTTGATCGGAGCCAGTCTCAATCGAAGAAGGTTCCCCGACATGTGGCTGCCGACTGCGCAGCCTTCATTGGGTTATGCAGAGCTACAAGGTTTTTCGGCGTGACCGCACACCAGCCTCATGGTCGGCATCCACCTGATTCATCAAGGAGAATTCCGTGTCCTTCGTGACGACGACACCAGAAACGCTGACCAGAGCGGCCGGCGACTTGCAAGGCATCGGCTCTGCGATCAGTGCCCAGAACGCCACAGCGGCCGCCTCGACGACCGGGCTTATTCCCGCCGCAGCTGATGAGGTATCGGCATTGACCGCAGCGCAATTCGTCGCGCATGCCGCGATGTACCAGGCGATCAGCGCCCAGGCCGCGGCGATTCATGAACTGCTGGTGGCGACCCTGAGAGCCAGCGCCGGCTGGTACTCGGCCACCGAGGCCGCGAATACGATCGCGGCCAGCAGCTAACGGCCAGCGGAGCAGCTCATGGATTTCGCAGCGTTACCTCCGGAAATCAACTCCGCCAGAATGTATGTGGGTCCCGGGTCAGGACCGCTGGTGGCGGCCGCGGCAGCCTGGGAGGAATTGGCCGCCGAATTGGACTCGGCGGCAGCCGCCTACGTCGCTGTGACCGCTGCGCTGACCGGCGGGCCGTGGCAGGGCCCCGCGTCGATATCGATGAGGTCCGTAGTCAGCGCCTATGCGGCGTGGATGAGCAGCACCGCTGCCCAGGCTGCGCAGGCGGGCGTCCAGGCCAAGGCCGCCGCGGCCGCGTTTGAGGCGGCTTTCGCGATGACGGTGCCCCCGCCGGTGATCGCGGCCAACCGTGTTTTGTTGGTGTCGCTGATTGCGACCAATGTCCTCGGTCAGAACACCCGCGCGATCGCAGCCACCGAGGCACACTACGCCGAGATGTGGGCGCAGGATGTCACCGCTATGTACGGTTACGCCGGTGTTTCGACCACTGCAGCGAGATTGATACCGTTCACCCCGCCGCCGCGGACCGCCAGCCCCGCTGGGCTAGCCGGACGGGCGGCCGCCGGGTCGACCGGAACCCATACACAGGCGATCATGTCGAAGGGCTCGCGGGTGATGTCCGTGGTACCCCAGGCGCTGCAGCGGCTTGCGTCACCCAATCCGCTTCGATGGACGATAGGGGAGCTTCTGCAACTCGAGGTCGACATGACGACATTCGTCGCCGTGACTTCATCGGTTGTGGGCACGTGCATGGCGTCTATCAGTACTGTGGCCGGGCTGATACCCCCCAGCGCACCGGCGTTGGGGTCGGCGGTGGGGGGCCTTAGTTCTGGGGCGGGTGCGCCGTGGTCGGCGGCCGTGGGCGCCGGGGCTGGCGCAGTGTCGGCGGGCTTGGGGAAGGCCGCTGCTCTGGGGACGCTGTCGGTGCCGCCAAGCTGGGCTGCAGCGGCTCCGGCGATGAGCCGCGACGTGGGATTGCCAGCTACCCTGGGTGCCGTCCCGATGGCTGGGCTAGCGGGGCCGGCAGGCATGACCGGGATGCCGATGGCAACGGGCGCCAGTCGGGGCGGTCAGAGCGACGCGACCCCGCGATACGGGTTCCGCCCTACCGTGATGGCACGCCCCATGGCGGCCGGATAACCGGTCATAGCGAGTGTTGATGGGCGACAAGATAAGCGAGATATGTGCTTTGTTCCGCGCATTGGAGCCCGTCAGCTAACTGTGAGCAGTGGTGGTCGAATCGCCCCACCAAATTCCGTCGACGCTGACGGCTCAATCAAACGTCTACTTGACCATCCCCTGGCAAATTGCCGGGGTTTTGGAGGAAGAGTTGGCATGCCTTTTCTAGTCACAGCCCCCGAGATGTTGACGCGAGCGGCCGAGGGGGTGCACACCCTTGTTGATCGGACGGTTGAGATCAATGACGAGGCGGCCCCGGTGCTGAACGCTGTCTTGCCCCCGGCTGCCGACGCGGTATCAACCAAGGCGGCGGCGTACCTGGCGATGCACGCGACGCAGTATGAGGAGACCATCGTTGCGGCCACCGAGATTCTGTTGCGGTTTATCAAGGCCTTGTCGAGCAGCGCCGCTGCGTATTCAACCGCCGAGATCGACAACGGCAATACCTTCGGCTCTCGTTGACGGCGCTACCAGCCCAGCAGCAGTCGTTACCAGACGGAAGGAACAACGAACACAGAGATGCATTACAATTTTCAAGCAATACCACCAGAAGTTAACTCCGCCAACATCTTTGGCGGTCCGGGTCCTGACTCGATGTATGCCGCCGCCAACAAGTGGGCGAAACTGGCAGATCAGATGGCTTACGCACCTGGGTTGTTCGGGGAAGTCCTCTCGTTGCTGAACGAGAAGTGGTCAGGCCCGGCTGCGATGCAAATGGCTCAGGCGGCCGCTCCGTATCGGGCGTGGCTGATTACCCTCATCAGGCAAATCACCGAGACCGCCGCGGTGGCTTTTCGCATCATGGATGCCTATGCCGCTGCGTGTAAGGCGGCGGTGGATCCAGATGATATCGACTATAACCGCGAGCAGCGGATGGCGCTGATCGCGTCCCAACGGTTCGGGGAATACGCCGAGGCGATCGCCCAGCTCGACGCGGAATATCTGAAGTTCTGGGCCGAGGACGCCATGACGATGGAGACCTATGCAGCCGAAGTGTTGGATGCGTTGTCGGAGTTGACTCCGTGGCAGCAACCGCCGGAGATCACCAACGAGGCCGAGTTGGTCTAGACGTCGCCACACCCGAGCATGCCAGCAATGGCGGCGGCCTCGATGGAGCCCACTGAGCCCACTGAGCCCACGGTGCAGCCGAATTAGGCGTTCGCACCGCTAACGTGCCGAACGGCATTGTACAACAACACTTCTCTGCTTCGCAGATGCAAAACAGCTAAGTCAATCGGTGGAGGCACGCTCATCACGCGGCGTCACTGATCGGTGGATGTTGCTCGGACAGCCCCGAGTTCAGGCTGTTGGTGTCGATATGCACCTCGCTATATCGATGACCAACACCAGTTCGCATTTGAGGAGGTTCTGTTATGAGTCAATCCGCACCAGCGCGGCACCGCTACGCCAGTGTTCCGCAGTATCCTGCCGACGAGATCATTGTGATCTCGGATTGGCAGCACGAGCTGCTGTACGGCACTGCGTAACTGACGCGCCAAAGGCGAGGAGCGGTCCACGCGGCCGCTCCTCGCCGGCATGCCAACCGACATGACCCAGACGCAGAGTAACTACGCCGAATTCAGCTAACCGCGGTGAGTACCGCGGCACTGCCAGAAGTGATTCCAGATGGAAGAACAGGAACGTCAATGAGTGGAGACAATCTCCTCACCCCATTACGCCAATCGGTGGATGTTGCGCAAGTACGTCGACCTGCAGACTGGTGCTGTCAATCTGCGACGTGGCTTACCGATGAGCCACAACCAATTCCGGAGTTAAGGAGATCCTGTTATGAAACAATCCGCATCAAAGCAGCACCGTGCCTGCCCGTATGCCTGTCCTGCGGACGAGATCATTGTGATCTCGGATTGGCAGCTCGCGTTGTGGTACGGGAACGCTGAGTAACCAGCGCACAGGCCAGGGGCGGTCCATTCGCCGCTCCTCGCCTCGCCGGAATTCGGAACTCACATGACCCAAATGCACAGCAGTACCCGCTATCCCAGCGCACATCGCAGCCGTCATGCCGACCAGTTCGGTGACACCGTGATCCCTGACCCGTATCGGTGGCTGGAGGACGACGACAGCCCACACTGCCTGCGGTGGCTAGACGAACAGACTGAACTTCTTGAGGCGTCAGCGGTGTCGTTGTCGCTGCGTGGATTTTTTGGTGATGTGGTAGCCGAGTTGACAGCTGCCGGTTCGGTTATGAGCCCGGTCACCTCGACGCCGGTGGTGCGGGGGCCGCGACGGTTTTTCCTGCGCCGCCGTTCGGGTCAAGAACTGCCCATTCTCATGATGGCAGCGGGCTCGGGTCCGGATCGGGTGTTGCTCGATCCGGCCGCAATCGATCCTTGTGGCCTGACCACGTTAGACGCATGGCACCCCTCGTGGAGCGGTCGGCTGGTGGCCGCGCAGTTGTCGCGCGCCGGCAACGAGCGGCCCGAGTTGCGGGTGCTCGACGTGGACACCGGCGACCCAGTCGGTCGACCGGTTCACCCCGGCCGTCAGACGCCGGTCGCGTGGCTGCCCGACGATTCCGGCTACTACTACGTACACGACTCGGGGTCCGAGGGCCTTGGCCAGGTCCGGGTACACCGTCTCGACGACCAGACCACGCCCGATGCGGTGGTGTTCCAGACCCCGCTACGCCAGTTGGCGGTGACGGTCAGCGGCGATAAGCGGTGGCTGGTGATTAGCGCGATGGCTGGCGGTCAGGCCGGCAACAGGATTTACTTAGCCGACTTGGCCGACGGGAACAGCCGCGCCCCACGGCTGCTGAAGGTATACGACGGCACCGTGGATGGCAGTCAGGCACTGCTCAAAGTTGGACCACGAAATCTGATGTATGCGATCACCACCCGGGATGCACCGGCTGGCCGAGTCTGCCTCGTCGATCCGGATCGCCCCACCCGCGATGCGTGGCGCACCGTGGTCACCCTGCCGCCGCGGCACGTGCTCACTGGATGCACCGCACTGGTCGAACCCCGCCGCGGACAGCTGCGTTTCTTGGTCAGCAGCAGCGGATCCGGGGAACCGCGGCTGGTGCTGTACGACGTGCACGGGCAGCCCCTCTACGATGCGCCAACACCGGGGTCAGGTCCGGGAACACTGACCAACTTGACCAGTGCCCCAGGTGATTCCGGACAAGCCTGGTTTCTCTACACCGACTTCATGACCCCCGCGGCGGTGTATCGGTTCGACCTTGCGGATCGACGCGTCCACCGTGACGATGCGGGTGATGTCCCGTCGCCCGCCGGCCCGGCCGTCACGGTGCATCGGGTGAGCTACCCCGCCGACGACGGCACCCGCATACCGATTTATCTGATCGTGCCCACCGGGATCACTGATGGACCGCGCCCGACAATCCTGTCCGCTTACGGTGGCTTCGGAGTGTCGGCCGCCGCCGCCTACAGTCCCTCGGTGCTGGCCTGGGTCAAGGCGGGCGGAATCTATGCCATCGCCGGGATTCGCGGTGGGGGAGAACACGGCAGCCAGTGGCATGCCGCGGGGCGCGGCACCAACAAACCAAAAGCCTTCAGCGACTTCGCCGCCGCCGCCCGATGGCTGCACCGCAACGGCTTGACCACCCCCCGCCAGCTGGCCATCCGCGGCACCTCCCACAGCGGACTCACCGTCGCCGTCGCACTCACCCGCGACCCGCACCTTTACGCGGCCGCGGTCTGCTCTAGCCCACTCACCGACATGATCCGATATCCACGACTTGGAGCCGGAGCCTTATGGACAGCAGAATTCGGCGATCCCACCAACACCGAAGACCGCAACGTGCTGCTGCGCTACTCGCCCTACCACAACGTCAGACCCGGCGCCGCCTTCCCGGCCGTCTTGCTAACCAGCCCCCGCCGCGACGCCCGCGTCGGCGCCGGGCACGCCCGCAAACTCACCGCCGCGCTGCAACACGCCACCAGCTCGACCAACCCGATCCTGCTGCGCACCGAAGATCATGTGGGCCACGGCCCGCGCGCCGCCTCAAGGCTGATCAACATAGACGCCGATACCCTGGCTTTTTGTGCCGCACATACCGGGCTCACAGCACCCGACACCGCCGAAAAGCCCAGTGACCGCACCGGGCTCGAGCATGGGCCAAACCGGGGGACGTGAGGTTCGGGGTTACTCCACCAATCGACGACGCATCGCCTCGGCGACGGCGGCACCCCGATCCGAGACGCCAAGCTTCTCGTACAGGTTCTGTACATGTGTCTTAACGGTGCTGGGCGCCAAATGAAGTCGCGTCGCGATCTCCGGAACCGACAACCCGTCGGCCATCATCGCCACCACCTGGGTCTCGCGCTCACTCAACAACGCCGCCGTTCCCCTGGCCCGTTGTTTAACTTCACCGGCCAGCCCCCCGGCTAACCCGGTGGGCAGGTACGCATCGCCGCCGGCGCATTTGACCACGGCAGCGATGATCTCGTCGCTATCGGATTCTTTGGTCAAGTAGCCTGAAGCGCCCTCGGCTAAAGCCTTGTAGACAACCGAACTGTCATCAAACGCGCTCAGCAGCACCACCTGGGTGGGCAACCGATCACGGGTTATCGCATGGGTAACTTCAAGGCCATCCAGCCCAGGCATCTTGTAGTCGAGAAGGGCGACCGCGGGCCGTAGTTCCCGGATGGCGGCCAACGCCGCGCGGCCGTCGGCAACCTCGGCGACGACCTCCACTCGTCCGCTGGACACCAGGGCGCGCACCACACCTTGGCGAGTAACCGGGTGATCGTCGGCCACAACGACACTGATCCGGTCAGTGCGATAGACCATGGGCTGCTCCAAATGCTCTCTGACAAGCTGGCTGGGCCCAACCAGGGAGGACGGGCGCCCACATATTGTTGCTCCTCACCAACCAGCGCGGCAATGTGCCCACTACTGAGCGCGTTGTCGCTGGTCACCTAGGTTGCCTTGGTCCAGCCGAAAGTTCACTGTCCTCCCCCAAAAAGGGGACAACATTTCATCCGCCCTATCCCGTGTTTGTCCGACCTGTCTGCGGCCGTCGCCAGCCGATAGTGGTCAGAGAGACGAACACCGGCTCAAAACCGTGTCGCCCATCCACAAAGGAATCACTAAGGAATCACTGTGAACGACACCACCTCGCCAAACAACAGTGGCAAGCAGAGGCGTAACGGGTCGTGGCGGCGCACCAGGTGTTGGCTATCGGCCGCTGCCTCGATGGTGGTGCTGGCCACAACTGCAGGGGCCTCCCACAACTCCGCCCCCGCCGTCGTCCAGGCCGATGTCTGCGGCAGCGTCGGCGCCCGCCACGTCACGGTGGGTGGGTGCACAGATGTCGTTGGCACGGTCGAGCAATACGCAGATGCACCGAACGACTACCCACCGCCCGCCGAATCCACTCCCCCCCCACCCCCGCCAGATCCGGCGGGCAGCCTCTATGCCTGCGCCAACGTAGGTCGGCACGTCAGCGTCAGCGGCTGCGTCGACACCGGCTAACGGGGTTGCCGCTCCGATTACGGTATCGAGTCCGCTGGCCGCGGAGCTTCATGAAGGGAATGATTATGGCAAAGCCTGCCGCTCATGGTCCTGACCACGTCGCCGCGCAGCCGGTGAGCCCAGCGACAAGCAGTGACGGCGCGATGCCGCCGCGGGTAATGCGGGAAAGTCTGCCCATCGCAGATCGCAAGCACGTCGGGTTGACGGCATACGACACCAACGACCCGCACAGCCAGTACCCGCCGATCCCGATGCTGCGCCCACCGGCGGGCGCACCGAACGTATTGATCGTGCTGCTTGATGATGTCGGCTTCAGCGCGTCTTCGGCCTTCGGCGGACCTTGTCATACACCCACCGCTGAGCGCCTAGCAGCCAACGGTCTCAAGCTGACCCGCTTCCACACCACCGCGCTGTGTTCGCCCACCCGCCAGGCGCTGCTGACCGGCCGTAACCAACACTCGGTCAACGCCGGTGGCGTCACCGAGCTGGCCACCTCGGCGCCCGGATACACCAGCGTGCGGCCGAAAGACAAGGCTCCTATTGCCGAAACGCTGCGGCTGAATGGGTATTCGACAGCCCAGTTCGGGAAGTGCCACGAGGTTCCCGCTTGGGAAGTATCCGCGGTCGGGCCGTTTCAGCACTGGCCGACGGGTTCCGGATTCGAATATTTTTACGGCTTCGTCGGGGCCGAAGCCAATCAGTATTACCCCGGGCTCTACGAGGGAACCACCCCAATCGACCCGCCCAAGACACCGGAGGAGGGCTACACGCTCACCGAAGATCTTGCCGATCGCGCCATCAGCTGGGTGCGCCAGCAACAGGCTCTCGCCCCGGACAAGCCGTTCTTCATGTACTTCGCGCCGGGCGCCACGCACGCGCCGCACCATGTGCCCGCGCTGTGGTCGGACAAGTACCGGGGCAAATTCTATGAAGGCTGGGATGTGTTGCGTAAGGGCATCTTCCAGAGGCAAAAGGAGTTGGGCGTTATTCCCGCGGATGCGGAATTGACTGGCCGCCACCAGGAGATTCCGGCCTGGGACGACATGCCCGACGACCTGAAACCGGTACTGGCCCGGCAGATGGAGATCTACGCCGGTTTCCTGGAGCAGACCGACCACGAGGTGGGTCGGGTGGTCGACGCGATCGAGGAACTTGACGTCCTTGACAACACAATGATCATCTACATCATCGGCGACAACGGTGCCTCCGCCGAGGGCACCCCCGTCGGCTGCTTCAACGAGATGACCACACTGAACGGGTTGGGCGGCATCGAAAGCGCCGAGTTTCTGCGGAGCAAGATCGACGCCTTCGGAACGCCGCGCGCCTATAACCACTATGCCGTGGGCTGGGCGCACGCGTTATGCACCCCGTATCAGTGGACCAAGCAGATCGCCTCGCATTGGGGCGGCACCCGCAACGGGACGGTTGTGCACTGGCCCAACGGAATTACCGATAAGGGCCACTGCCGCCACCAGTTCCACTCCGTGATCGATGTGGCCCCCACCATCCTGGAAGCGGCCGGGCTACCCGCACCCGTATCGGTCAATGGCATTCAACAGGCGCCGATCGAAGGCGTCAGCATGCTCGCCACAATGCGCGACGCCAATGCGGCCGAGAACCACGATCTGCAGTATTTCGAATGCCTGGGCAACCGTGGCATCTATTACCGGGGCTGGATGGCGGCGACCAAGCACCGTACCCCATGGCTACTCGACGCGCCGGCGTTCGACGACGATGTGTGGGAACTCTACGGACCTGACGACTGGACCCAAGCTCGCGACATCGCCAAAGACAATCCAGAGACGTTGGCGAAGCTGCAAAGGCTGTGGCTCATCGAGGCGGTGAAGTACAACGTGCTGCCGCTCGATGACCGTTCGTTCCAACGGTTCAATCCCGATATCGCCGGGCGCCCTCAACTGATCCGCGGCAATCGCCAGTTGATGTTTCCCGGGATGCGGGTCAGCGAAAACTGCGTGCTGGGGCTCAAGAACAAGTCGTACGCGGTCACAGCCGATATCACCGTTCCCGACGCCGGCGCCAACGGTGTGATCATCGCTCAGGGCGGCCTCGTTGGCGGGTGGGCGTTGTATGCGCACGACGGCCGGCTGAGGTACTGCTATAACTTCCTGGGCATCCACCATTACATGGTGGATGCCGACAAACCGATCGCTACGGGCAAGCACCAGGTCCGTATGGAATTCGACTACGACGGTGGCGGATTCGCGAAAGGCGGTGAAGTAACGCTGTGTTACGACGGCGTCCCGGTGGGCAAGGGCCGGGTGGACATGACCCAGCCCATGGCCTACTCGGCAGACGAAACATGCGATGTCGGCCGCGACACCGGCTCACCCTGCTCGCCGGACTACGGGCCAACCGACAACGCGTTCACCGGCGAAATCGCATGGGTCCTGCTGGAAATCGGTAGCGACAGCCAGGACCACTTGATCAGTCCGCAAGATCGGTTACGGGTCGCGCTGGCCAAGCAATAGGTGCCGGCTGGCGACGGTCTGGAGAACTCGACTAGATCGTCAGCTGTCACGAAACCACTTGTGTCACTTTGGTTTCAATGGTACCAAATCGGCGCTTTCTGATGCTCCTATTCGTGTTATGGGTCAAGCGGCGGTGAGCCATTGGCGATAATTGGCGGCGAGGGTGTCGTTGCGTTGGAGTCCGCGTTCGAGTCGGGAGATGTCGTTAGGCCAGACGCCGAAGTGCTCGGCCACGGTGCTGAGAGTGATGTTTTTGGCTTGGCGAGCTGGGCGTAGATCGCTGTAGTCGTCGATGACGCAGGGGCGGGTGAGTAGTCGGAAGACCTCGCGGGCGATGGCGCGTTTGAGGAGGCGCAGGATTTCGGCCTTGCGGCGATTGTTGGTGGTTTGGCGGGCGACGTAGTCGCGGGTGCGCGGGTCATTGGACATTCGCACCAAGGCGATGCGGTACAACGCGTTGTTTGCTGAGCGATCGCCGCCCCGCGAGAGTCGATGGCGGGTCGTCTTGCCCGAGGAGGCCGGAACGGGGGCAACACCGCATAGCGCGGCAAAGGCGGCTTCGCTGCGTAGCCGATATGGGTTGAGGCCGGCGGTGATTAGTAGCGCGGCGGCGGTGTCGGGTCCAATGCCGTGGGCGACGCGCAGCCCGGGGTTGATGCTCTGTACCAGGGTGTCGATCTGGTCGGTGAGTTCACGCTCTTGGCGATGCAGGAACTGCGCGCGAAGGGCCAGCGTCTTGACTGCGCTAAGGACGGCCATGGTGGTCGGGTCACCATGGGCAACAAGCCGGCAACGAGCTAGGGCTTTGACCAGACCGGCTGTGTTGCAACGGCGGTAGCGTTCACGCAGCTCGGCGGGTGCGGTGATCAATAAAGATTGAATTTGGTTGGTCGCTGCGGTGCGGGCTTTGACTGCGCCGCGACGAGCGGTCAACAGAGCGCTCAGCGCCGTGGTGCGTTCGTCTTTCGGGGCGGCAAGGCCGTCCCCGGACAACGCGTTACGGGCCGCGGCATAGGCGTCGAGCGGGTCGGACTTGCCGCGCCGGCGCCGGGTGGCGCGGTCGGGGCGGTTAACTTCGACGACCTCGATGCCGGCGTCCTGCAGCGCCCGGGTCAATCCCGCACCATAGCTGGAAGTGCCTTCCACCCCGGCGATCAGTACTGTCCCGAAGCTCTGCGCCCACGTGAGCGCCTCGCAATAGCCCGTCGGGTTCGTCGGGAACTCCGCATCTGCCAAGGGTTTGCCGGTATCGCTCAACGTGGCGAGGTGAACGGTATCGAGATGCGTGTCGGCGCCAATGACGACCAACTGCGATGCTGTCACGATGGTGATGTTCCCTTCTGCCGGTGTGATCACCGGCGGTTGCGGTGACACCCGGTAGGGCGGGCAGACAAGACATTGATGAGGGAACTACCAGGCTCCTGATTAGGTCATGTCCGCCCTGCCGGGCCTCATGGTGCGACCCGCCCGCCGCCGGTGAGACAGATCAAGAAAAAGACAACCCAGCAGGGCGTCAGTCAGTGCCAGGGTCACCACCGGAAGCGGACGGGCCAGCTAATCATCAACCGTTGCGGTTGAACACCATCAATGTCGGTGCCCTTCGATAGTTTCGGGGACATGGGTTCGAGTGCGGTTGTTGATCGGGAGGCCATCACGGCTGCGTTTGATGCGCTCGACGCCGCGGTCGACGGTGTAGCTGCGCTGGACGTTGATGCGCTGTGCAGCCGGGAGTGGTTGGCGTTGTTGGAGCGCTGTGAGCGGGTGCGCCGCAGGATACCTGCCGTCGAACACCCAATGATCAATCAGCTTGCCCGCCAAGCGACCCCCGAAGAGCTCGGCGGCACGCTTTCGCATGCGATTGCCGAGTGGACGCTGATCAGCCGCGCCGAAGCCGCCCGGCGTATCCGGGAGGCCGCCGATCTGGGGCCGCGTCGGGGCTTGACCGGTGAACCGTTGCCACCCGTCTTGGCCGCGACCGCCGCAGCGCAACGCCAGGGCAAGCTCGGCGCCGGTCAGGTGGCGGTGATTCGGAAGTTCTGCCACGGGTTGCCCGGCTGGGTCGATACGGCAACCCACGAACACGCCGAAGCGCATCTTGCGAAACTGGGCTCCCAGTTTCGGCCCGAACAGCTGGCCGGGCTGGCCGATCGGCTCGCCGACTGCCTCAACCCTGACGGGACCTACAGCGACACTGATCGGGCCCGGCGGCGCGGCTTAACCTTAGGCAACCAGCAAGCCGACGGCATGACGGCGCTGCGCGGTTGGCTGACCCCCGAGGCCCGCGCCACCCTGGAAGCCGTGCTGGCCAAACTGG
Source organism: Mycobacterium haemophilum DSM 44634 (assembly GCF_000340435.2). Taxonomy (NCBI): domain Bacteria; kingdom Bacillati; phylum Actinomycetota; class Actinomycetes; order Mycobacteriales; family Mycobacteriaceae; genus Mycobacterium; species Mycobacterium haemophilum. Next base: position 1,054,278 of record NZ_CP011883.2, on the reverse strand, counting down.
CCGCACCCGGCATGTGCAACCCCACCGATGACACCGCATGTGTGGACGGCGCACCTTCGCAACAGGCCATCGACAAAGACACCCGCAGCCCCGCCCAACGCAACCATGATGCACTCAATGCGGCGTTGCGTGCCCTGCTGTGTTCGGGAAAGCTGGGCCAGCACAATGGGCTACCGGCCTCCATCATCGTGTCCACCACCCTGGCCGAGCTCGAGGCTGCCGCCGGCAAAGGCCTCACCGGCGGCGGCACCCTATTGCCCATGAGTGATGTCATCCGCCTAGCGCGGCATGCCCGGCACTACCTGGCGATCTTCGACAAAGGCAAAGCGCTGGCGCTCTACCACACCAAACGACTCGCCTCACCCGCACAACGAATCGTCTTGTACGCCAAAGAACGGGGCTGCTCCGCGCCGGGCTGCACAGTGCCTGGGTATTACTGCGAAGTCCATCACGTCACCGAGTACGCCCAATGCCGCAGCACCGACATCAACAACCTCACCTTCGGCTGCGGCCCCCAACACCGCCTCCTGCAACCCGGCGGCTGGACCACCCGCAAAAACACCCACGGCGACACCGAATGGATCCCACCGCCGCATCTTGACCACGGCCAACCGAGAATCAACACGTACTGGCACCCCGAGAAACTGCTGCGGCGCGACGGCGACAGTGACGACAGCCCGGATGCGGCATAGCCACCGCTACAGCAGCGTGATCTGCTCCGGCTGCGGTGTGGCGGGCTCCAGCAGCTCGGGCCCAGCTGCAAGCGTCTGATGTGAGATTCATGAACGACTCTCAAGAGTTGCAATTCGGCGCGTCAATTTTCGGGCGCCGATTTCGAGTAGCTGCCACGGATCGCGCATTCCCCGCAAATGTAAGAGCCTTGACCGTTAGCGATCTTGATCTTTTCGGCTTGGGTAATTTCAGGTGTTTTGGCTCTGGCCGGCCGTTTACGTGACAACATGGCAAGGTGACCGTCCCGGAACCATCGCTCGCGTTGGTGCTCAACAACCTCGACTTGTCCGTGCCGCTGCCCTACGACTTGGCCGGCTGGTCTCTAGAAAGAGCTACAACTAATCACGTTGACGCTTACAGGAATGTGCTTACGCCATTTTTCCAAGCCCGCATGTTAATGCCAGGTAGCTGGTCCGACCTGCCGCGCGCCCTTCTTCCGTATGAAGCCAGAAAAACTAGCCCAGACGGCGGTGCGAGAGTCAACTCATCGGGGGGTGATCTTCCATCTGACGAGTGGCGGTATACGGTTGTCCGCCGCGTAAATCCGCTGATCAGCGCCCGATCCCTGACCGAAGCCCTGAGACTGTCCGACGCCGACATCTGGACACCCCTATGGGGGAACGGCTCTCAACTACCACCTGCGGCTGCGGCGACGATAGGGACGTCGTGGTGGTGGTCTCTGTTGTCGGGTGATCCCAACCAAGTCTTCCAGTTCATCTCACGTGATAACAGGCATCAAATGCCCGAGTTCCCAAACCTCGTCGAGATTGCCGAGGTGGTCGAGCTTCGACGAGCGCTTGACGACGATGAATACCCAGAGATTGCACGCACTCTCGCGTTATTCATCGAGGCTGACGGACTGCCGGAAGATTCCACTCAGAAATACCTCGCCTACTTCGGCGTCATCGAAAGTTTGCTCACGCACACACCGCAACCGAGTGATCCCGTTAACAGCCTCACGCGACAGTTGACGAGAAATATCCTTCTTCTTAACAACCGACTCCCAGACCACCGGAAGCTGCAGCTGGACACATTCAAGGATGGAAGCACCAGCGTTGCCCCAGAGAAGGTGATCAAGAACCTCTATCTTTATCGCAGCGCCGCGGCCCACGGCGGAGACACTACGGATGCGATCAAATGGTTCAAGCAGAACCACCCGCCGTCTTGGACTGGATTTCTTGAGCTTGACCTTCACGCATTCGCTCGCTGTATGGCGAAGCGGTTGCTAATCGCGGCGATGAGAGAACCGCAACTCGTACAGGACTTGAAAGCCGCTTAATGACGATGCGCCTTAATGACGATGCGCCGCCAACCCCGCACCAACACATTCTGGCACCCCGAGAAACTGCTGCGCGACGGCGACAATGACGACAGCCCGGATGCGGCATAGCCACCGCTACAGCAGCGTGATCTGCTCCGGCTGCGGTGTGGCGGGCTCCAGCAGCTCGGGCCCGTTATTCCGCACACTATTGACCAGCGTCGACACCGGACGCATGTCGATGCCGTGCACATCCGGCGATCGGGCCAGCAGCTCGGGATCCAGCGGGGCGTCAGGATTCAGCCAGGCATCCCAGTCGTCTTCGGCAAGGATGAGCGGCATCCGATCGTGGATCTCGGCCAGCTCCCCCACCGCGTCGGTGGTGATGATGGTGCAGCTCAACAGCGGAGCGGCGGAACTGGCTGGTTTCCATACCGACCACAGTCCGGCCATGAATAGTGTGGCACCGTCGTCGCGGTGCATGAAAAATGGTGCCTTGGGAGCTTTTTTGCCAAGCACCGGATCGGCGTTGGCCTGCCACTCGTACCAGCCGTCCATCGGCACCAAGCAGCGCTTGCTCTTGGCCGAACTCCGGAAAGCCGGCGACGTGGCGATCTTGTCGGCACGGGCATTAATCAACAGCGGACCTTTGGTGTCCGGGCCACCGTCGGGGCTTACTTTGATCCACGGCGGAATCAATCCCCACCGCATGAGACGCACCCGGCGGGTCGGCTCGTCGTCGGGCTCACTAGGTTCAATGAGTGACGACCCGCTGCGCCCGGCTTCGCCGCGCTGGCGATCGCCCCTAGGTTCAATGAGTGACGACCCGCTGCGCCCAGCTTCGCCGCGCTGGCGATCGCCCCTATGGCGGGACACCACCGTGGGGATGGTTGCCGTGGGAGCCACGTTGTAGTTGGGGGCGGCCGCACTGGCGTCGGCGGTTGCTGTCGCCTCATTGATCGCGTCGATCTTCTCAGCCAGCAGAGCCGGATCCGTGGTGACCGCAAACCGTCCGCACATGCCTACCATGGTGCCCGGTACCCACCGCGCCCGCCGACCCGGCAGGATGTAGCGGGTGAGCATCGAGCCCTGGACGGCCCCCGTCGCGTCGACACCGGTGCATGCGACCGTGACCATTCCGGGCTCTAAATCGCAGACCAACCGAGCACTGGTGCTGGCGGCGCTGGCGGCCGCACAGGGCCAGGGGCCCCCGGGCTCGCCCAGGGGAGGCACCTCGACCATCAGCGGCGCACTGCGCAGCAGGGACACCGACCTGATGATTTCAGCGTTACGGACACTGGGCCTGCACGTCGACGAGACCGGCTCCACCTTGACGGTCAGCGGCCGAATTGCCCCCGGCGCAGACGCCCGAGTGGATTGCGGCCTGGCCGGCACGGTATTGCGTTTTGTCCCGCCGCTGGCGGCGTTGAGCGCCGACCCGGTCACCTTCGACGGCGACGAACAAGCCCGGGCCCGGCCGATCGCACCGCTGCTGGATGCGCTGCGTGGTCTGGGCGTCCCCGTCGATGGCGCCGGTTTGCCTTTCCGGGTGCAGGGCAGCGGGTCGGTCGCCGGTGGCACGGTGGCCATCGACGCGTCGGCATCCTCGCAGTTCGTCTCCGGCCTGCTGTTGTGCGCAGCATCGTTCACCCAAGGGCTGACCGTGCAGCACACCGGTTCGACGTTGCCGTCGGCGCCGCATATCGCGATGACGGTGGTGATGCTGCGGCAAGCCGGCGTCGATGTCGACGACTCGGTCGGCAACCGTTGGCGGGTGCGGCCCGGTCCGGTCGCAGCCCGGCACTGGGTCGTCGAGCCCGATCTCACGAACGCTGTTGCGTTCCTGGCGGCAGCGGTGGTCAGCGGCGGAACCGTGCGCATCGCGGGCTGGCCGGCGACCAGTGTGCAACCCGCCGACAATATCCTGAGCATCTTGGGACAACTGAATGCCGTTGTTACCCACACTGATTCGTTTCTCGAGGTACGAGGGGCGGCGGACGGCTACCCCGGCTTTAATGTCGACCTGCGCGCTGTTGGTGAGCTCACGCCGTCGGTGGCGGCGCTGGCGGTGCTGGCAACCCCAGGATCGGTGTCGCGGCTATACGGCATCGCCCATCTGCGCGGCCACGAAACCGACCGCCTCGCCGCGCTGAGCACCGAGATCAACCGGCTAGGCGGCGACTGTCAGGAAACGCCCGACGGTCTGGTGATCACCGCGACACCGCTGCGGCCCGGTGTCTGGCGAGCGTATGCCGATCACCGGATGGCGATGGCCGGCGCGATCGTCGGGCTGCGGGTGGCCGGAGTCGAAGTCGACGACATCGGTGCCACCAGCAAGACACTGCCCGAGTTCCCACACCTGTGGGCGGACATGCTCACGAGGTCGGCCGGTTGAAGCCCGGCGACTACGACGAGTCCGATGTCAAGGTCCGCTCCGGCCGAGGCTCACGACCGCGGACCAAAACCCGTCCCGAGCACGCCGACGCCGAGACCGCCATGGTGGTCAGCGTTGACCGCGGCCGCTGGGGCTGCGTGCTGGGCGGCTGTCCCGACCGACGGATCACGGCCATGCGGGCACGCGAGCTGGGCCGCACCCCGATCGTCGTCGGCGACGACGTCGACGTCGTCGGCGATCTGTCCGGCCGACCCGATACCCTAGCCCGCATTGTGCGGCGCTCAGATCGCCGAACGGTGTTGCGGCGCACCGCCGATGACACCGACACCAGCGAACGAGTGGTGGTCGCCAACGCCGATCAACTGCTGATCGTGGTGGCGTTGGCGGACCCGCCGCCACGCACCGGTCTGGTCGACCGGGCGCTGATCGCCGCCTATGCTGGCGGGCTGGCACCGATCCTGTGCCTGACCAAGACTGACCTCGCGCCACTGGAACCATTCGCTAAGCAGTTTGTCGATCTGGACTTGACGGTGGTCGCCGCAGGGGTCGACGATCCCCTGCTCGCGGTGGCGGACTTGCTAGCCGGCAAAATCACCGTGCTACTCGGGCATTCTGGAGTCGGCAAGTCGACCCTGGTGAATAGGCTTGTGCCCGAAGCGGATCGGGCGGTGGGCGAGGTCACCGACATCGGCCGTGGGCGGCACACCTCGACTCAGTCGGTCGCACTGCCCCTGGAAGGTTCCGGCTGGGTGATCGACACCCCGGGAATCCGATCGTTCGGGCTAGCCCACATCCGGCCCGACGACGTGGTGCTGGCCTTCTCGGACCTCGCCGAAGCGATCGAGGACTGCCCACGCGGCTGCGGGCACAGGGGGCCGCCGGCCGACCCCGAATGCGTGCTGGACACCATGTCCGGGCCCGCGGTCCGTCGCGTGGCCGCCGCCAGGCGGCTGCTGGCGGTGCTCAGGGAGACCTACCAGGCCTGACCGGCCGGCGAGCGTGCGTGTCTGTACGACGGCACGCCGCCAAGGGCGTGCATTTACGCACCCTCGCGACGACGAGAACGAGATACCAGCCGCATGCCGAGCTCGCCGGGTGGCACCGGGTGCTCTGCAGTGCAACGGATTTCGACGTATGCATCGGCGCCACAGCCCAGATGGGTCAGCCGTAGCCGGTCGCTGCCCGGTAGGTGGTGTCGCCCCCACTCAAAGATCGCAAAGACTACGGGCATGAAATCGATGCCGGCCTCGGTGAGCACATACTCGTCGCGGCCGCGCTGCCCCGGGTCGCGGTAGCGCCGCCGCGTCAGCAGTCCGAGGTCGACCAGCTCGGCCAGCCGCGTCGAGGTAGCCGCCTTGGTGAGGCCCACCCGGCGGGCGAAGTCGTCGAACCGGGTGGTGCCGTAGTACGCCTCCCGCATGATGAGCATGGCGGATTTGGTGCCGAGCACCGCCATGGTCTTCTCAATCGCGCACTCCCCCACCGCCGACCACTTATCCCGGTCGGCCAGGGGCCCCTGCAGAAATGTCATGCAAATCACCTCTCCATCTGGGTTGCTTTTACTATACCCAGATGGTTACCTGGGTATAGCGAACTGGACCCAAGGAGGAGCCATGACCAGGTACCAGGGCCGCGACGCCGTCATCGTCGGCGCCGTACGCACCCCCGTCGGCAAGGGCAAGGCTACTGGGGCGTTGCACGATGTGCTGCCCGCCGACCTGCTGGCGCACAGCCTGCGCGAACTGATGGCACACACCGGCGTGAATCCGGGGCAGATCGACGATGTCATCGCCGGCGCCGTCACTCAGGTCGGCGACCAGGCGGTCAACATCGCACGCAATGCGTTGTTGGGCGCCGGATTTCCAGAGTCTGTCCCTGGTACCACGGTTGACCGGCAGTGTGGCAGCAGCCAGCAGGCCATCAGCTTCGCCGCCCAGGGCGTGCTCGCCGGCGCCTACGACCTCGTCATCGCCGGCGGCGTGGAGTCGATGTCCCGGGTACCGATGGGCAGCTCGGTGCTGCCGGGCAGCAATCCGTTCGGCGCGGACATGGCGGCGCGTTACCCCGAGGGCCTGGTGCCACAGGGCATCAGCGCCGAACTGATCGCCGCGAAGTGGGGCCTCTCGCGCACCCAGCTCGACGAGTTCGCCGCATCCAGTCATGAGAAGGCGGCCCGCGCCACCAAGGACGGGCTCTTTGAGAACGAGCTGATCGGAATCGCCGGGCTGGAATCCGACGAAATGATCCGGCCCGCAACAACCGTAGAAACGCTGGCCGCATTGCAGCCATCATTCTCTAGCGAAGCGATGAAAGAGCGCTTCCCGCAGATCAATTGGTCGATTACGGCGGGCAACTCGTCGCCACTGTCGGACGGCAGCGCCGCGGTCTTGATCACCAGCAGCGAGGTCGCCAAGAAGCTGGGCCTGCGCCCGCTGGCCCGGATCCACACCACGACCGTGCTGGGGTCGGATCCGCTCTACATGCTGACCGGCATTATCGGCGCCACCGAGAAAGTGTTGCATCGGGCCGGGCTGGTGCTGGCCGACATCGACCTGTTCGAGGTGAACGAGGCGTTTGCACCGGTCGTCCTGGCGTGGGCGCACGACACCGGCGCGGATCTGGCCAAGACCAACGTCAACGGCGGTGCCATTGCGATCGGGCATCCGCTGGGAGCCAGCGGCGCCCGGATCATGACGACACTCGTCAACGCCCTAGAACAGCGGAGTGGCCGCTACGGACTGCAAACCATGTGCGAGGGCGGCGGCATGGCCAACGCCACCATCATCGAGCGGCTGGGCTAGACGACCACAAGCAGGCCGAGCCTGGGTTGCCGGTCGGAGAATATGAGTGCGTAACGGAAAGAGCAATCCGGGCTTGGCTCCCTCAACAAGTTGGAAATTCACCGTGAGCGTTGGCCCAATATTGACCCAACGCTCACGTGGATTATCGGTTGCAATGCTTCCCAAACCTAAATACCACTACCTCGTCTGTCACAGCGGCAACATCTGTAACACAACTCTTCAGTAGACCATCTCCGACTCCGAAAATCGTGATCTTGCCCGGCGGGTCGGGTCGGGATCGGCAGACACCGATCGTACGCTGACTATCACTCGCACCTCGATAACGCTGTACGACAAGTAATTTACGGAGGATTCACATCGAAATGGCAACGCCAGACCCAGGGACCGCCGACACACGGCGAATGGACACCGTTCATTTGGCCTATACCTGGCCGCCCTCCTCGGCCAACCATTAATGGGTCCTGCTCGGGGTTGCCCCGGCCGATCGCATCTGCGAGCGGGGTGTCGCTGCCCTAGTAGAAATGAAATATCAAGACGTGAAACAGAATTACGTGCGGGTTCGAGGCGAGTTGAGGGGGCGTATTTGATTCGCGCTGCCATTGCCGATGCCAGAAGGCGTTTACAGTGAAAGAGTTGTTGAGCAAAAGAATGAGATTACTTGTGGCACTAGGGGTCACGTTGGGGGCGATCCCCAATTCCCCGGTAGCCTGGGCCGGGCCGGGCGGCAACATCCCCGGACCCGGCGTGTGCGACTATCCCGGTGTTGGCGGAAGTAGTTTCGAGGCGGGAGCCGTGTCGTACTACTGCGATTTTCCCACCGAAGAGAACAGCACGCACTGGCACTGCGAATATGGCGGATGGAATCTGGGTGGTCCAGCTGGCAACGCCCCCCTCGGTGGAACTTTTCTGGGTTTTGGGTTAACCATTCCTGCAGGCGATTTCGGGGGTGCTACCGGGGATTGTTCATGGCGCTGGCCCGATAACACCATCGGCCCTGCACCGAACCCCCCGGGCGCGTGGAAGAACTACTTGGTACCCAAGCCGCCACCGCCCGAACATCGGGCCGCTGCGACTCCGCCGGCTGAGCCAGAGTCCGGACCACCGCCGGTAGCGAATCCTGATCTCGGCGGTGAGCCACAGACACCGGCCTACACTAACCCGACGTTTCCGAATCCCGGCAGGACTGACAACCCGTCAAGTTAGCTTGTGTTACAGCCATGGGGGCCGATGAACGGATCTGTGACATCTGGGATCGGTTGGCTGAGTTCCGGGCTGAAACGATGTCGTAGTGTTGGCAGCCTAAGGCATCGACCGCAAGGTACTGCTCGTCAACGAAGCCGAGAACCGCAGCAGCCTGACCTACGTCAAGCCGTCGTCACCGATGGTGGTCAAGGACAATCCGGAGTTGCTTAGCGCCGCAACACAACTCGACACGAAGTTGGCCGCGCTTGGCCGCCAAAGCGACCGGCCGCTAAGCCGCCAGATTGTCGTCAGCGCTGACCGCGGCAGCGGCGGCACGCTTGTTGCGCCGCCAACCCCGCACCGTGGCGATCGCGGTCTTCAGCCCGCGTCGGCGTCCGGTCGCCGGGTCGGTGCCCGCGAAACCCGGCTGCAGTCCAGCGAACATCCGCTCGCTGCGAGTCTCCGGCGCGTCGTCGGTGTCGTCGACCAAGTACTTGTTCGGCAGCGACAGCTTGGCCAAAGTGCGCCACGTCTTGGCGTACTGCACCAGGAACGAACCTGTGGTGTACGGCAGGTCATACTTATCGCAAATCTCCCGCACCCGCACCGAGATCTCAGCCAGCCGGTTGCTCGGCAGATCGGGATACAAGTGGTGCTCGATCTGATGGCACAGGTTGCCGCTCATGAACCGCATCACGGGCCCGGCGTTGAAGTTGGCACTACCCAGCATCTGCCGCAGGTACCACTGGCCCTTGCTCTCGCCGATCATGTCGGTTTTGGTGAATTTCTCGGCGCCATCCGGGAAATGCCCGCAGAAGATGACGGCGTTAGACCACACGTTGCGAATCACGTTGGCCGTCGCGTTGGCCGTCACGGTGGACCGGTACGTCGCGCCGGGCGACAGCGCGGTCAGCGCTGGGAACGCGACGTAATCCTTGAACAGTTGGCGACCTGCCTTCGCCAAGAACTCATCGGTCCGTTGCCGGGCCTCCTGGTGATCCATCCGCTTCTTGGCGATCTTGCCGAGCTCCACGTGCTGCAAGGCGACGCCCCATTCGAAGCCAACCGCGAGCAGGGTGTTGAACAGCAGGTTGAGGACATTGAAGCGCTTCCAGCGCTGGTCTCGGGTGACGCGCAGCATGCCGTAGCCGACGTCGTCGTCCATGCCGAGGATGTTGGTGTACTTGTGGTGCACGAAGTTGTGGGTGAATCGCCAATGCTTGGCCGACCCCGCCATGTCCCACTCCCACGTCGAGGAGTGAATCTCCGGGTCGTTCATCCAATCCCACTGGCCGTGCATGACGTTGTGGCCGATCTCCATGTTCTCGATGATCTTGGCCACACCCAGCGTCACCGCCCCTGCCCACCACGCAGAACGGCGCGAACTGGCGGCCAGCAGCACCCGGCCGGCCACCTCCAGCACCCGCTGTGCAGCAATGGTGCGGCGGATGTAGCGGGCGTCCCGCTCGCCACGCGAGTCTTCAACATCGCAGCGGATGGCGTCCAGCTCAGCGGCCAGGTTTTCAATGTCAGCGTCCGTCAGATGCGCGAATGCGTCGACGTCTGTGATCGCCATCGTCGTCATCTCCCTGCGGTCGGTGCGCGGCCCTCAACTGTTCCAGACCTACGCTATCGTAACCTACGATTACGTAGGTTACCTGTGAGTAGCCTTTAGACGTCGAGCACACAGTCGCCAGAAGCGGCCGACACACACGTCTGAACCCGGGTTCCCGGTTCGTGTTCCGTGCCGGTTCGCAGGTCACGGGCGTGGCCTTCGACCAATCCGACCACACACGACTGACAGATACCCATCCGGCAGCCGAAGGGCATCTGAACACCGACGCCCTCGCCCGCATCCATCAACGACGTCGCGGCGTCAGCCGCGACGCTGCGCCCACTGCGAGCAAACGTGACCGTACCGCCGGCTCCGGCGGGGGCAGCCTTTGACACCGCGAACCGTTCCACGTGCAGCCGGCCGCTGATACCGGCCGCCGACCAGGTCTTTTCGGCCTGGTTGAGCAGGCCTTCTGGCCCGCACGCCCAGGTTTGGCGTTCGCTCCAGTCCGGCACCTCTTCGCCGAGCCGGGCGAGGTCGAGTCGACCCTCGGTGCGGGTTTGTCGCACCCGTAGCCGGTAGCCAGTGTGGTCGGATGCCAGCGAGGCCAACTCGGCGCCGAACATCACGTCGGATCCGGTGGGCGCCGAATGCAGGTGCGTGATGTCCGTGATTTGGTTGCGGCGCGCCAACGTGCGCAGCATCGACATCACCGGGGTGATGCCGGATCCGGCGGTGAGGAACAGAATCGATGACGGTGCCGGGTCAGGTAATACGAAATTGCCTTGGGGGGCGGCCAATCGGACGATGGTTCCCGGCTCGACACCGGCTACCAGGTGGGTAGACAGGAAGCCTTCCGGCATCGCTTTCACGGTGATGGTCACGGTGCGCGAGCCAGTTACCGGGCTGGAGGTCAGCGAATACGACCGCCAGCGCCAGCGCCCATCCACTAACAACCCGATCCCGATGTACTGGCCGGGCTGATAGTCGAAGCTGAAGCCCCAGCCCGGCCTGATGACCAGGGTCGCGGAGTCTTCCGTCTCCCGATGGACCGCCAACACGCGACCCCGCAGCTCGCGCGCGGACCACAGCGGATTTGCCAGGCGCAGGTAGTCGTCGGGCAGTAGCGGGGTGGTAATGCGCGCGGCTATCTTGCGTAGCGCGTGCCAGCCAGGATGCCGGTCGACCCCGGCCACGGTGGGACGCTTGGTGTCGCCGATATTGGCGATAACCGTTGCGCATTTCTTACTCATAGGAAGCTCCTGCTCACGATGCGGCTGCTGGCTTCCGCTCATGCTGGGCCGGTTCCACGCCCACCCACAAAGCTACGGTACCGTAACCTACGCAACCGTATCTAGGCCTCGTGGCCAGGACTGCGTCACACCGTGGGGTTAGAGCAGGTCGAGCAGGAAGGGCAGCTCCTGGTTGGCGTACCAAGCCAGATCATGGTCCTGCGCGTCCCCGACAATCAGGTCGGCGTCCTCGTCGCCCAGGTCGGCGGCGTCGATGACCGCGATCGCCGCCGTGACAGCCGGCTCGGCGCTGGCCGTGTCGACATACGCCGCGACAATCTGGTCGATCGTCACGGGCGCACCGAGCCGGACGACGGCGTCGTCGAGATCCGGACGGTACGTGACCCGGGATTCGCCCACGTCGACCTCGGCAGCCAGCACGGCACGCCGCGGCGGCAGGGCGGCCGCGGACTCGCCGGTGGCCGCTGCGTCGGGGGTATCGGCCGCCAGCAGGCGCAGTGACGCCAGCGCCGCCTCACGCAGCGCCACCTCGGCAAGCTCATCGTCGTCACCCTCGGCGTAGGCCTCACGCAACGTCGGGGTCACCGCGAATGCGGTTCCGTTGATCGGCCACAGCGAGCCGTCGGCGACAAGCTGCTGCAACATGGCCACGGTCGCCGGGATATAGATCTGCACAACGGCGCCAGCCACTTAGCCCTCAACCAACGTGGCCGCATAGTCATCGACGTACTTCGCCAGCTCACGCGACGGCCGTTGGTAGTCGGTGCTCTCCACCGGCCGTGCCGGCAGCTTGACCGTCGGCTTCTCCACGCCTTGATAATCGATCGTGGACAACAGGTGCGACATCATGTTCAGGCGCGCGTGTTTCTTGATATCCGATTCCACGACATACCACGGGCTAACCGGGGTATCGGTGTGCACCATCATCTCGTCTTTGGCGTGCGAATAATCTCCCCACCGATACACCGACTCCACGTCCATGCGGCTAAGTTTCCATTGCCGCAGCGGGTCGTTCAATCGCGCCTTGAACCGGCGCAGCTGTTCGGCCGCGGAGACCGAAAACCAATACTTGCGTAGCAGAATCCCGTCGTCGATCAGCATCTGCTCGAAGATGGGCGTCTGCCGCAAAAACAGCACATACTCCTGCGGCGTACAGAATCCCATGACTTTCTCGATGCCGGCGCGGTTGTACCACGACCGATCGAACAGCACGATTTCCCCTCTGGCAGGCAGATGGGCGATATAGCGCTGGTAATACCACTGACCGCGCTCCCGATCGCTCGGCACTGGCAACGCGGCAACCTGGGCAACACGCGGGTTGAGGTATTCGGTGATCCGTTTGATCGCGCCACCCTTGCCGGCGCCGTCGCGGCCCTCAAAGATGACGACCAGACGCGCCCCGGAGTGCCGTATCCACTCCTGGAGCTTCACGAATTCCGTTTGCAGTCGCAATAATTCGGCTTCATAGACAGCGTCGGAGATAATTCGGTTGGCCGGCGCGCTCGATTTCTTCTTTTTCGCCTTCGCCGACTCGCCGTCGTTTGTCGCGGTGCTCACAGCAACGGATCGTATATCGCTGCAGCAGTTGTGACCCGCAGCTACCGAGAAGCTTCCAGCAGCTCATCAAGTGATTGGCTCAACAGTCCTGGCAGCAGGTCGACATCGCTCATCGCATCGCGGTCGGCATTGATCCCGAAATACAGCATGCCGTTATAAGAGGTCACACTGATCGCCAACGCCTGATTATGCAGCAGCGGCGGCACCGCGTACGTCTCTAGCAACTTGGTACCGGCAATATACATTTGTGACTGGGCCCCGGGAGCATTGGTGATCAACAGGTTGAACGCCCGCTTGGATAGGGTAGGAAAGCTGGTGGCGACCCGGATACCCATGGCGTGCAAGGTAGGCGGCGCAAAACCCGACAGCGTGACAATGGTTCTGGCGTCGACCAGGCTGGCGGCCGTCGGGTTCGACTCGGTGGCGTGCGCGATCTGCGACAAACGCACCACCGCGTTGCCCTCCCCCACCGGCAAGTCAACCAGGAACGGCGTCACCTCGCTGATCGCCTGGCCAGGCCCGGTCGAGTCGAGTGGGTCATCGGCATAGACCGACAACGGCGCCATCGCCCGGACCGTCGCGCTCTGCGCCACCGTTTCACCGCGCGACATCAGCCAATTGCCCAACGCGCCGGCCACCACCGCCAGCACCACATCATTGACGTCGCAGTCGTAGCGCGCTCGTACCGTCCGGTAGTCCGCAAGCCGCCCACTAGCGACGGTAAACCGCCGATTGCGCGAAACGGTGGCGTTGAGCGGGCTACTGGGTGCGGTGCCGCGGGCTATCGTGCGCGCGACATCGAAGAACCGGCGACCGGCGTCGACGAATTGCCCGGAGTTCGTTGTCAGACCGGCGATCGCGGACCCGACAGCCTGCATTCGCGAGCCCGGGCTGATCAGCAAGTCACCAATCGTGCCCAACAGTAAGCGGGTGTTGCCGGGGTCGCGTTCGGGTATCCAGATGTCTTCAGCGAACGGTGGCGGACGTCGGGTCCGATCGGCGATGACGTGGCCGATCTCCAACGCGGTCATGCCGTTGATCAATGCCTGGTGCGACTTGGTGTACAGGGCGACGCGGTTCTTATCCAGGCCCTCGACGAGATATAACTCCCACAGCGGCCGCGTCTTATCCAGCGGCCGCGCGGCCAACCGGGCAATCAGCTCGTGCAACTGCTCGTCGCTGCCTGGCGATGGCAGCGCCGATCGCCGCACGTGATAGGTGATGTCGAAATCGCGATCGTCGATCCAGACGGGCCTGGCCATGCCCATACTGACTTCGCGGACCTTCTGCCGGTAGCGCGGAATCTGGGGTAGTCGCTGCTCGACGGTGGCCAGTAGCGTCTCGTAGCTCAATCCCGCGCGCGGACGACGCAAGATCGACAGCGATCCGACGTACATCGGGGTGGCGGTGTTCTCCAGCCGATAGAACGACGCGTCCGACGGGGACAACCGGGTCACCACTACGGCCCTGTCCTCCTTGTCGATTCGTCGCGTTGAGCAATGTCGCCCACGGTAATCGCCGGCCCGGGCACATCGCGGCGCGGGTACACGCCAGCCTCGGATGTGCGATGATGACCAGCAGCAGAAACAACCGAAAAATTGTCTGTCACTCTCCAGCAGGCCCCCCATCCGATCGTTGAGTTGGAGAGTGCCCGTTGACCATTGGTCCCCTCGCGAGCCCGCCCCGCCGCGACAGCTTCGCTGTCCTGCCCGTCGTTGAGTACGAGCCACCGACACGAAACGTCCCCCAGTGTCGGCAATCATTGCACGCGACGTACCACACCTCGCGTTCGCCGCACCGAGCTGGCAGCAGGCTAGGCGGCCGGCACCCCGAGGCGACGACCGCGGTGGTGTTGTCGGCATCGATGCGCCAGGCGGCGATCTTCGCCGACGCCGCGCTACGCCGAGTGCTGGAAGTCATCGACCGCCGCCGGCCCGCGGCTCAGCTACGGCCCCTGCTGGCACCTAGCCTGGTCGACTCGGTGCTCTCGGTGCGCCCGCCAGCAACCGGACACCCACCCGAACGCCAGGGCGCCGCAGTGCTGCGCCGGATGCGTCTGCAACCTGTCGGGCGGCATGACCCGGACACTGCCGCCGAGGTTTCCGGCACGTACAGCCGCGGGGACCGGATACATGCCATCGCGTGCCGCGTGGAACAGGTACCCGCGACCGACGGAACCCGCTGGCTGGTCGTTGCCCTACACATCGGTTAACCGGTCTCAGGGGTTGCACGGTCTCAGGCAGCGGCACCAGCTGCCTAGTTGGCCGCCCCGGAGCCGGTCGGCTGGGGGCCCCTCCCGCTTGCGGGGGACGGGCCCGGAGTGTAGCGGGCCAGTACCGGACCCGCGATCGCCATGATGAAGACATACGCCGTGGCCAGCGCGGCCACGGCGGGGGTCGACGTGCCGATCAATCCGATGATGATCAGCGAAAACTCGCCCCGGGCGACGAGCGCTGTACCCGCGCGCAGCTGCCCGCGTCGCGCCACGCCGTCGTGCCGGGCGGCCAGAATTCCGGTAGCCACCTTGGTCACCGCGGTAACAGCGGCCAGGATCAGGGCTGCCGGAAGCATCGGGAGGAGCTCGTGCGGGTCGACCGATATGCCGATAGCAAGGAAGAAAAGCGCGGCGAACAGGTCGCGAAGAGGGCCGAGCACCTTGCGTGCGCGGTCAGCGGTGTCCCCCGTCAGGGTCAGGCCGACCAAGAATGCGCCTACGGCGGCCGACGCGTGCAAAGACTCGGCCACCGCCGCCACCATCAGGGTGACCCCCAGGACCCTCAGCAACAGCTGCTCGGAATCGGGGTGCGCCACCAGCCGACCGACATGATGGCCCCAGTGATAGGACGCGGCAAACGCCGCGAACAGCGCGCAGACCGCGGCAACCATACCGGCGACGGCATCCAGCCAGCTGCCGCCCGACGCGAGTACCGCGAATAGCGGCAGGTAGGCCGCCATCGCGAAGTCTTCGAGCACCAACACCGACAGCACCGCCGGCGTTTCCCGGTTACCGAGCCGACGTAAGTCCGCCAGCAGGCGCGCAATGACACCGGATGAGGAGATGTATGTGACGCCGGCCAGCGCGAGCACGGCGACCCCGTCCAAACCCAGCAGCCAGCCGGCCACCGCGCCGGGTGTGGCGTTGAGGATGATGTCGACACCGGCTGACGGCAGGTGATGCCGCAGACTGCTGGCGAACTCGGTCGCGGAGAACTCCAGACCCAACGTCAGCAGCAACAACACAATGCCGATGGGCGCTCCCGTAGTGATGAATTCATCGGCGGCGGCCACTGGCATGATGCCGCCCTTGCCGAGCGAGAGCCCCGCCATCAGATAAACCGGTATCGGAGACAACGAGTATCGGCGTGCGCCGGCGCCCAGCACGGCAAGTGTGGTCAGGAGGGCGCCGACTTGGAACAGCAGCGCCCCCGAAATTTCCATCGTCTCAGCCCTTGCCGACGATCTGCTCGACCCCGGCGATACCTTCTTCGGTGCCTATCACGATCAGCACATCACGGGCCCGCAGCAGTTCAGCCGGGCCTGGCGAGGCCACGACGTCCTCGTCGCGCACGATCGCGACGATCGATGCGCCGGTGCGGGTGCGGGCGTGAGTGTCGCCCAGCGGCCGGTCTACGAACGGGCTCTCCGGCGTGATGCGAACTTGCCTGGTCTCGAGCCCGGGGACCTCACTAGCCAGCTCGGTAAACCGCTCGGCGATCCTGGGTGCGCCCAGAATCTGAGCGACAGCGTCGGCCTCGTCGTCAGTGAGGCAGAAGACCTGCCGCGCCTCGTCCGGATCCTCGCGGGCATATACAACGACGTCGAAATCGCCGCTGCGCCGCGCGATGATCCCGATCCGGTCACCCTTGCGACTGGTGAACTCGTAGCGCAAGCCCACGCCGGGCAACAGCACTTCCTTGACGTCCATAGCTTCAATCCTTAACGAAATGCCGCCGGGAAAGAAGTGATCACGGCAATCTCCTTGTAGTCCAGTGGAACTAGTGTTAGCGAACGGACGGCATTACGGGGAGCGTAGAGCGCGTGAACCACGCTACACGGACGTCGGTTCCGCTATCAGTGGGTACCACATTCACCGCAGAGTTAGTCCTGACCAACCGTTTTGGCGACGCGCCGATGTGGCAAGTGTCGTAACGGCAGCAACATCGGCACGTCGCGCCGGTAGTCACGATATTGGTCGCCCAGCGTCGCCACCAGGTCGCGCTCTTCTAGCTGGATGGCGATCAGGATGTAGCCCGTGGTGGCGGTCGCGAAGAGCAGGTGCCCCGCCGTCATCGTGGGCGCCGACCAGAACACGATGAGGAAGCCGAACATGAGCGGGTGGCGCACCAGCCGGTAGAGCAGTGGAGCACGAAAGCCAATGGCGGCGTAGGGCTTTCCCCGCCACGCCAAGTACACCTGCCTAAGGCCGAACAGGTCGAAATGATTAATCATGAAAGTCGACGCGAACACTATCGCCCACCCGAGCCAGAACAGCACCCACAGCGCCAGCCGGCCAGCCGGCGCCCGCACCTCCCAGATGACCGCCGGCATGGTTCGCCATTGCCAGTAGAGCAGCAGCAGCGCGGCGCTGGTCAGCAGCACGTAGGTGCTGCGCTCGATCGGCGCCGGCACAAACCGGGTCCACCACCGTTTGAACCCTGGCCGTGCCATCACGCTGTGTTGGATCGCGAACACGCCAAGCAGCACCACATTGACCACGACCGCCGCGCCGATCGGCGCGGCAATCCCGTGATTGACATCACGCGGCACCACGATGCCGCCCACAAATCCAACTGCATAGAGGAAGGCTACGAGGAACAGGGCGTACGCTGCGGCGCCGTAGCCGATCATCAGCGAGCGTTTCATCCCCCAATTGTCTCCTCTATGCGAGGCGAAAGTACCGCTATCGCTTTTTCACCGATCTTGGCGGCTTGGCGCCGCGGCCTTGCCGCCGCGCGGCTTCGCGCCGTTCACGTCGACTGGCCCCGGCCGGCACCCCGGCTGGTGTTTTCGGCGCACCACCGCCGTTGCGCTGCACCTGCGCCGAGCCGTCCTCGGACGGCCCGGAATACGTCAGGGCGGGCGAGCCGTTATCAATACCCTTGGCGCGCAACGCGCTTGGAGCCTCTTGGCGCTGTCGGACGGCAGCGGCGGCCTCGTCATCCGCGACCAATCCGGCGAGCCCTTCGGGTACCGCCACCGGGGCCACCTGGGGGGCAGGCACCGCCTCGACCGCGACATTGAATAGGAAGCCGACCGACTCCTCTTTCATACCGTCGAGCATGGCCATGAACATGTCGTAGCCCTCGCGCTGGTACTCCACTAATGGATCACGCTGGGCCATCGCGCGCAGCCCGATACCCTCCTTGAGATAGTCCATCTCGTAGAGGTGCTCGCGCCACTTGCGGTCGACCACGTTAAGCAGCACGTTGCGCTCCAGCTGACGCATCGCACCCTCGCCGGCGACTTCCTCGAGCTCGGCTTCCCTAGCGGCATAAGCACGTTCGGCGTCTTTGAGCAGCGCCTCGAGCAATTCGTCGCGGGTGAGCTCGTCGCGCTCGGAGTCCTCGTCCGGTCGCGTCAGCGACTCGTGCTTGATCCCGACCGGGTAGAGCGTCCCCAGCGCTGACCACAACGCATCCAGATCCCAGTCCTCGGCGTAGCCGTCGGTGGTAGCGCCGTCGACGTAGGCGGTGATGACGTCGCGGACCATGTCCAACGCCTGCTGCTGCAGGTTCTCGCCTTCGAGGATGCGACGACGCTCGGCATAGATCACCTTGCGCTGCTGGTTCATCACCTCGTCGTACTTGAGGACGTTCTTGCGGACCTCGAAGTTTTGCTGCTCGACCTGGGTCTGGGCGCTCTTGATCGCTCGGGTGACCATTTTGGCTTCGATCGGCACATCGTCGGGCAGGTTCAGCCTGGTCAACAAAGCTTCCAAGGTGGCGCCGTTGAACCGGCGCATGAGCTCGTCACCCAGCGACAAGTAGAAGCGTGACTCGCCCGGGTCACCTTGGCGACCGGAGCGGCCGCGCAGCTGGTTGTCAATGCGCCGCGACTCGTGGCGTTCGGTGCCCAGCACATACAGGCCGCCGGCCTCGATCACCTCGGCGGCCTCTTGACTGGCTTCCTCCTTGACCTTGGGCAGTTCGGAGTGCCAGGCCGCCTCGTACTCGTCGGGCGTCTCCACCGGATCCAGGCCATGCGCGCGCAGCCGCTGGTCGGTGAGGAAGTCGACGTTGCCGCCCAGCACGATGTCGGTGCCGCGGCCGGCCATGTTGGTGGCCACGGTGACGCCGCCGCGCCGCCCCGCCACGGCGATGATGCCCGCCTCTTGTTCGTGGTACTTGGCGTTGAGCACGTTGTGCGGAATGCGCCGCTTGGTGAACTGCCGCGCCAGGTACTCCGAGCGTTCCACGCTGGTGGTGCCGATCAGCACCGGCTGGCCCTTCTCATAGCGCTCGGCGACGTCATCGACCACCGCGATGTATTTGGCTTCCTCGGTCTTATAGATGAGGTCGGATTGGTCTTCGCGGATCATTGGCTTGTTGGTCGGAATGGCGACCACGCCCAGCTTGTAGATCTCGTGCAGCTCGGCCGCCTCGGTCTGGGCGGTTCCGGTCATGCCGGCGAGTTTGTCGTAGAGCCGGAAGTAGTTCTGCAGCGTGATGGTGGCCAGCGTCTGGTTCTCGGCCTTGATTTCGACGTGCTCCTTGGCCTCGATGGCCTGGTGCATGCCCTCGTTGTAGCGACGGCCAATCAGCACGCGACCGGTGAACTCGTCGACGATGAGCACTTCGCCGTCGCGGACGATGTAGTCCTTGTCGCGGTTGAACAGCTCCTTGGCCTTCAAGGCGTTGTTGAGATAGCTGACCAGTGGCGAGTTGGCGGCCTCGTAGAGGTTGTCGATGCCGAGCTGGTCTTCGACGAACTCCACACCCTTTTCATGCACGCCGACGGTGCGTTTGCGCAGGTCGACCTCGTAGTGCAGATCCTTTTCCATTAGCGGCGCCAACCGAGCGAACTCGGTGTACCAGTTGGAGGCACCGTCGGCGGGACCGGAGATGATCAGCGGGGTGCGGGCCTCGTCGATCAGGATGGAGTCGACCTCGTCGACAATGGCGTAGTGGTGCCCGCGCTGCACCAGGTCGTCCAGCGAGTGCGCCATGTTGTCGCGCAGGTAGTCGAAGCCGAACTCGTTGTTGGTGCCGTAGGTGATGTCGGCGTTGTAGGCCACCCGACGCTCGTCGGGGGTCATGGGAGCCAAGATCACCCCGACCTGCAGGCCGAGGAAGCGGTGTACCCGGCCCATCCACTCGCTGTCACGTTTGGCCAGGTAGTCGTTCACGGTGACGATGTGCACGCCCTTGCCGGCCAGCGCGTTGAGGTAGGCGGGCAGCACCCCGGTCAGGGTCTTGCCTTCACCGGTCTTCATCTCGGCGACGTTGCCCAGGTGCAACGCCGCCCCGCCCATCACCTGCACGTCAAACGGGCGTTGGTCGAGCACCCGCCAGGCGGCTTCGCGGGCCACCGCGAATGCCTCGGGCAGCAGGTTGTCGAGGGTCTCCTCGTCGGCGAGGCGCTTCTTGAACTCGTCGGTCTTGGCCTTCAGCTCGGTATCGGTGAGTAACGCGGCATCATCGGACAACGTGTTGACATAGTCGGCCACCTTTTTGAGGCGCTTGACCATGCGACCTTCACCAAGGCGCAGCAACTTCGACAGCACAGCTATGTCCCCTGTGGGTTGGAGTCTTCCTTTTCGATAAGGCGCCATCCATCGTAGGTGACAGGCCGCAATGGCCGTCCGAACGTGTCAAGCCAGCCTGATCAAGCGAGCCTGATCAAGCCATAATCGTAGGCGTGTCGTCGGTAGACAACCGACGGCCGTTCGGCGTGTTTGTCGTAGAACAAAAAGAAGTCGTGCCCGACCAGCTCCATCTCGTAGAGTGCGTCGTCGACCGACATCGGCGTGGCCGGGTGTTCCTTGGTACGGACGATCCGCCCCGGCTCATGGTCGGTGGCCGCACCGTCGTGATCGTGCGCCGGGGCCGGTTCGGTGTTGAAGGCCTTCTCTGGCGGCACAGCGACCGCAGTCGCCTCCGCCACTGACACCGGGGTCTTGTCACCGTAGTGCACCTTGCGTCGGTCCTTGCCACGACGCAGCCGGCTCTCGAGCTTGACGACCGCTGACTCGAGTGCGGCATAGAAGCTGTCGGCGCACGCCTCACCGCGCACTACCGGCCCACGGCCCCGCGCGGTGATCTCCACGCGCTGACAGGACTTACGTTGGCGACGGTTGCGTTCATGATCGAGTTCGACGTCGAACAGGTAGATGGTCCGGTCGAACCGCTCTAAGCGGGCGAGTTTCTGCGAGACATAGATGCGAAAGTGGTCGGGGATCTCGACATTGCGGCCCTTGAACACCACCTCGGCGGTCGGCATCGGTTCAACCGGTTCGTCGGGTGCAACCGGTGCTGGGTCGAGAATCTGACCGGAATCCGCGGTTAGCCTTGACATACGTGACAACTCGTTTCTCTTTTCACATCACACGCGCCGTGCGCGCCTAGCTGTGCTGAGTGGCGTGCGATCGCCACTGGCTTTTACCAAGACGCACCGACGGGGTGGGAGCGGTTGCAGAATGGTCGCCGCGCAGGCTGCCCGCCGGTGCAAGATGTCGATTTCTCACCTCCTGCCGCGAGTAGCGCCGCTGGGAAAATCGCGACGGCGAGTCCCGATAACTTCGGGAAGGTTGTCCTCGACGTTAGCTCGTGTTCGCCTTGCCGTGCCACCAATTTGGCGGACGTGTTGCGAGTTCTTCACTTCTTCTCATCGGATTCAAGCATGATTCATCGGATCCGAGCATGATGCATCGGATCCGAGCTGGCCGCAGTCATTACTTTCACCAGGATTCCATCAAGCGGCCGCGATGGTCAGCACCGCGGTCACCCGCATCCCGGTAGCGTGCAGGGTCCGGACCGACTCACGCGCTGTCGCCCCGGTGGTGATGACGTCGTCGATGATCAGGACTTCCCCGAGATCCCTGCGCGGCGGCTGGCCGCGCAGCAGCACCCGCCCGGCGATATTGCGCTCCCGGGCGGAGGTACCGAGGCCCACCGAGTCGCGGGCCAACGCCTTCATCCGCAACGCTGGAACAACGGTGATATCCGCGTGTGCTGCCAACGTCGCCACCGCAAGCCGGGCCATCCGGGTGACGGGGTCGCCGCCGCGGCGCCGCGCCGCCGCTCGCCGCGTTGGCGCGGGCACGACCGTCAGCGGGGTCTCGACCATGCCCCACACCAGCAGCCGGTGCACCCCGACGGCCAGGGCGTGCGCCAGCGGTGCAACCAGGTCGCGGCGGCCGTGCTCCTTCATCGCAAGGATCGCCTGGCGACGGGCGCCGGCGTACCGGCCGAGCGTGAACACCGGCACCAGCGGGTCGATACGGGGGCTCACCACACGCGGTTCGCTGGCAGCCACCGACAGCTCCACGGCGCATGCGTCGCACCATCGCGTGGCGGGCGCACCGCAGCCGCCGCATTCCAGCGGCAGGATGAGATCAAGCACCCCCGCAGTGTGCCGGTCGGGGGTGACACTCAACCCGGCAATACCGGCTCTGCCCCCGCGACGGTCAACCCCGCGACCTCCGACCAGCCCTGCTGGCTTTCGGCAACGGACGCCGAATACTGCAGCACCCCTTGCGGACCCGCGACATACACCGTCGACGGGTTGGCCGCAATCGCCGACAGCGGAACCTGCAAACCGCGGGCCGGCGCATCAGAGTTCACCCCGTCAAGGTTCACGTACGACACCGGATGCGTGGCATCGGTGCGGGTCACCACGATGTCGTCGCCGGTTCGCCAGGACAACGACACCACCGAGGTGCCCAACCCGAAGCCCAGTCGGCGCGGGTATGTCAAGGCAAACTGTCCGGCCTGGGTCTGCTCGACGCCGGCGAGAATCACCTGCCCACCGATCACCATCGCGGCACGCGTCCCATCCCGGGACAGCTGCAGGTCGGTGATCGGCCCCGGGAACCGGCTGGCCACCGCGGCGGAATCCACCGGAATACGCGCGGGTTGCCCCGACGCCGGTTCCTGAATGGCGCGCAGCACATTGTTGGTGTCGACCACCACCCACACCGCGTCGTCGAGTGACCAGCTGGGCCGCGACAGGCTGTGTCCGTCGGCAGATTGGACCGCCTCGCCACCGAGATCACCGATCCACAGCGACTCCCCCTCGTCGGGGGCGCCGCGGCGCAGGGTCACCACCGACGCCACCTGCCGCCCGCTGCGGGATAGTGCAGCGCCAGTCTGGTCGGGCATCCGCCCGAAGGCCCCCAGGACCGGGGTGGCGTGCTGTCCGTCCACCGAGACTAATGCCCCGCCCAGCAACGCATGCAGCCCCGCGCCCGCGCCGTCAGCCACGCCCGGGTCGGTGGCAGCGACGTCGGAGGTGGTCCACCCGTCGGCGAACCTGTCGTCCAGCGGCGCGCCGTCAGCGTTGATCACATACGGCCCTCTGATGTCGGCCCTGGCAAGCGTCCAAATGATCTGCGCGGCAAGCAATTGCCTGCTGTGCGGATCGGTGGTGGATAGTTTCTCCAGATCTATCCGCGCACCGCCGTAACCCCGCCCGACCCCGCTTTTGCTGCCGTCGGCCCGCGTCACCGGGCCACGCAGCCGCAGCGGTGGAGCCAGCAGATTGCGGACAGTGTGCGCCATCTCGGGCCGTGGACCAGCTAGCAATTTGGAGACAAGCTCGGTGGCCAACTGATCATGACCGGGAACCGCGACGTAGCGGGGATCGGGAACCACGGTCTTGCCAGTCGGGTCGGCGAAGTAGAGGGTGTTGCGCTTGTAGGTCGCCTGAAACTGCTGCCAGTCCAGGAAAACCCCGTTGGGCAGGTGGTCGATCCGCCAGCCACCCGACGTCTTGATCAATTCGATCGGACCCGGGTCTGGCAGCACACCCTCCGCGGTCTCGAACACACCCATGTCGGACAGCGAACCTAGGATGTCTGCCCGCATCGTCGCCGAAACACGTTCGGCACCACGGGTTTCGACGAATACCACATGGTCGATCAGTAGTGCGCTACCGGCGTCGTCCCAGGCGTTGGATGCCGACTGGGTGAGGAACTGACGCGCCGCCAGATGCCGGTTGGCCGGATCGGCTGTGGCCTTGAGGAATTCGCGCAACAGCACATCGGGATCCATACCGGGGGTCGGCTTGGGCAGATTCGACGGCGCCGGTCGCTCGACGGTGCCGATCGCCTGCGGAGCCGACGAGCTGGGTACCCCGGCGCAGCCGGCGAGCACCAAGGCCAACAGCGCCACAAGCAGCCGCCGCATTACCCGCTCCTCTCGGCGTGCTCTCGCGGACGCTGACGTTGGGTGCCGTGTTGTTGGCCGGCTGCGCCGGGGTGCGGAGTTGGTTGCGGGATCGGTTTCATCGGCTTCATAGGTAAGGGACTGGTGGTGACCTTGTGGCCGCGAACCAGCGGAAGCGTCAGCCGAAAACACGCGCCCTGACCAGGCTCGCCCCATGCTTCGAGTCGGCCCTGGTGCAGCCGCGCATCCTCGATGCTGATCGCCAGCCCCAGCCCGGTCCCGCCGGAACGCCGCACCCGGGACGGGTCCGACCGCCAAAACCGGCTGAACACCAGCTTCTCTTCGCCGGGCCGCAGCCCGACCCCGTAGTCACGCACGGTGACCGCGACGGTATCTTCGTCGGCGCCCATCCGGATCCGCACCGGTTTGCGCTCGGCGTGGTCGATGGCGTTGGCGATCAGGTTGCGCAGGATCCGCTCCACCCGGCGTGCGTCAACCTCGGCAATCACCTCCTCGGCGGGCATGTCCACCAGCAGTTCGATACCGGCCTCCTCGGCCAGGTGGCCGACGTTGCCTAGCGCGTTATTCACCGTCGCGCGCAGATCGACCGCCTCAACGGAGAGCTCGGCCACGCCGGCGTCGTGCCGCGAGATCTCGAGTAGGTCGTTAAGCAACGTCTCGAATCGGTCCAGCTCGCTGACCAGCAGTTCGGTGGACCGCCGCAGCGTGGGGTCAAGGTCGGAGCTGTGGTCGTAGATCAAGTCGGCGGCCATCCGTACGGTGGTCAGCGGTGTGCGGAGTTCATGGCTGACGTCGGACGTGAAACGGCGTTGCAGGTTACCGAACTCCTCGAGCTGGGTGATCTGCCGAGACAAGCTTTCCGCCATGTCATTGAACGACACCGCCAGCCGTGCCATGTCGTCCTCGCCGCGCACCGGCATCCGTTCCGACAGGTGCCCCTCGGCGAACCGTTCGGCGATCCGTGACGCCGACCGCACCGGCACCACCACCTGGCGCGATACCAGCAACGCGATACCCGACAGCAGGACCAGCAGCACCAGGCCGCCGGTGGCCATGGTGCCGCGCACCAGCGTGACGGTGGCCTGTTCGTTCTTCAACGGAAAGATCAGGTACAGCTCAAGATTGGCCACCTGCGACGACGTCGGCGTGCCGATGATCAACGCTGGCCCCGAGAAGCCCTCGGTGTGCACCGCCGCGTACTGGTAAGCCGCCTGCCCGGCTTTGATGAAGCCGCGCAACGAATTAGGCACCTGATCGACGGGTCCGGCCGTGGTCGCGGCGCGCGGGCCATCGCCGGGCACCATCAGCACCGCGTCGAAGGCACCGGCGAGGCCAGCACCAGAGGTTGGGTCGGTTTTCGATGTCAACGTGTTGCGGGCCAGCTGCAGACTGCTGTCCAGCGAGCGGGTCTCCTCACCGTTGACGATCCCGGTGACGGTGGTGCGGGCCCGTTCGACCTGCTCGATGGCGGCCCTGACCTTGACGTCGAGCACACGGTTGGTGAGCTGACTGGTGAGCACGAAGCCAAGCGCCAAAATCACGGCCAACGACAAACCAAATGTTAGCGCTACAACACGTAGTTGCAGCGATCGGCGCCAGGCAACACCCACAGCTCGCGTCAACGCGCCCATGCCGCGAGTCATGGGGCCCGAGCGCCCCCAGCGACCCCGAATGCGTCGCCGCGAGCTGAAGATCACCGGCGCAGCTCCTCAGCATCGCGGCTGGCGGAGCCTCTACGCCGCGCGCGCGTCACGGGGGTCCGGCCTTGTATCCCACTCCTCGAACGGTCAACACCACGGTCGGGTTCTCCGGGTCTTTCTCGACCTTTGCCCGTAGCCGCTGGACATGCACGTTAACCAGGCGAGTATCCGCTGGGTGCCGATATCCCCACACCTGTTCGAGCAGCACATCACGAGTAAACACCTGGCGTGGCTTGCGTGCCAACGCGACCAGCAGGTCGAATTCCAGCGGTGTCAATGAGATCTGTTCACCGTTTCGGGTGACCTTGTGTGCCGGCACGTCGATATCGACGTCGGCGATGGACAGCATCTCGGCTGGCTCGTCGTCGTTGCGCCGCAGCCGCGCCCGCACCCGAGCGACCAGCTCCTTGGGCTTGAACGGCTTCATGATGTAGTCGTCGGCGCCCGACTCCAGCCCCAGCACCACGTCCACGGTGTCGGTCTTGGCGGTCAGCATCACAATCGGAACGCCGGAGTCGGCGCGCAACACCCGGCACACGTCGATGCCGTTCATGCCGGGCAACATCAGGTCCAGTAGCACCAGGTCGGGGCGCAACTCGCGCACCGCGGTCAGGGCCTGAGTACCGTCGCCGATGACCGCGGTGTCGAAGCCCTCCCCACGCAGCACGATGGTGAGCATCTCAGCCAGCGAAGCGTCGTCGTCGACGACCAAAATCCTTTGCCTCATGGTGTCCATGGTGTCACCAGATCGGGACAAAACTGGGGCGCCACACGGGCGTTTCGCACATGATAAGCCCAAATACCGTCAAATTCGGCCCTCACGCGGTCTGACAGCCCATCAAAGTGGCGACCAACCGGTCCGGATCGACGTCCGCGTCGACGACTAGCCACCTCCCGCCCCACCCTGCGGCGGCCAGGCCGGCGTAGACCGCGCCGGTGCGCTGCTGAAGGTCGTCGTCGCGTTCGTAGCTGTCCCGCGGCCGGTCGAGATCGGTGCGGGCCCGGTGGCGGGCACGCTCCCCGGCGAGCTCGGCGGAGACTGCGAGCAGCACTTGCCAATCGGGCGGGGGCAACCGCAATCTCTGGTATTCGGTTCGCTGCACCCAGGCCACCGCCTCCCCGCTGCAGTCCTCATGCAGACGCGCGGCGCTGTAGGCGGCATTGGATGCGACGTAGCGATCAAGGATCACGACGTCATGAGTGCGGCACGCGGCTGCGATGTCCTCGACCGCCCCGGCGCGGTCGAACGCGAACAGCAGGGCCATCGCGTACACCGACGACGCGAGATCACCGTGCTGGCCGTGCAGCGCCTCCGCGGCGATGTCGGCGGCCACTGATTGCCGGTAGCGCGGGAAGGCCAACGTTGCCACCGACTTCCCGGCGGCCTCAAACGCCTGACGTAACCCCTCGGACAAGGTGCGCTTGCCAGCGCCGTCAACGCCTTCAATCGCGATCAACACGGCGCGAGCCTAGCGGTAGCCGACGAACGTGCGGCTGGCCGCACACTCGGCTCGAAGCGAGGTTCAGTAGCGATAGTGGTCCGGCTTGAACGGGCCCTCGACGTCGACACCGAGGTATTCGGCCTGGTCCTTGGACAGCTTGGTCAACTGGCCGCCGAGGGCCTCGACGTGGATACGGGCCACTTTTTCGTCGAGATGCTTGGGCAGCCGGTACACCTCGTTGTCGTATTCGTCGTTCTTGGTCCACAGCTCGATCTGGGCGATCGTCTGGTTGGCGAAGCTATTGCTCATCACGAACGACGGATGGCCGGTGGCGTTGCCCAGGTTCAGCAGCCGGCCCTCGGAAAGCACAATGATCGACTTGCCGCTGTCGCCGAAAGTCCACAGGTCAACCTGCGGCTTGATGTTGAGCCGCGTCGCCCCGGAGCGTTCCAGGGCCGCCATATCGATCTCGTTGTCGAAGTGGCCGATGTTGCCCAGGATGGCGTGATCCTTCATCGCCTTCATGTGCTCGAGTGAGATGATGTCTTTGTTGCCGGTCGCGGTGACGACGATGTCCGCGTCGCCGATGGCGTCCTCGACCCGCTTGACGTCGAAGCCCTCCATCAGCGCCTGCAGCGCGTTAATCGGGTCGATCTCGGTGACGGTGACCCGCGCGCCCTGCCCCTTCGCCGCCTCCGCGCACCCCTTACCCACGTCCCCGTAGCCGCAGATGAGCACGTTCTTGCCGCCGATCAGGGCGTCGGTGCCACGGTTGATGCCGTCGATCAGGGAGTGCCGGGTGCCGTACTTGTTGTCGAACTTGGACTTGGTCACCGAGTCGTTGACGTTGATCGCGGGGAAGGCCAGGTCTCCGGCTGCGGCGAATTGGTACAGCCGCAGCACACCGGTGGTGGTCTCCTCGGTGACGCCCTTGACCGACTCGGCGATCTTGGTCCACTTGCCCTTGTCGGTCTCGAAGCGCTTCCGCAGCAGGTTCAAGAAGACTTTCCACTCGGCGGGGTCGTCGTCCTCGGCGGGCGGCACCACGCCGGCCTTCTCGTACTGCATGCCGCGCAGCACCAGCATGGTGGCGTCCCCGCCGTCGTCCAGGATCATATTTGCAGGAGCGGGCCCGGCTTCGTTATCCGGCCAGGTGAGCATCTGCTCGGCAGCCCACCAGTACTCCTCGAGGGTCTCACCCTTCCAGGCGAACACCGGTACGCCCTTGGGCTCCTCGGGCGTGCCGTAGGGGCCGACGACGACTGCCGCCGCCGCATGGTCCTGGGTGGAGAAGATATTGCACGACGCCCATCTGACTTCCGCGCCCAGCGCGGTCAACGTCTCGATCAGCACCGCGGTCTGCACCGTCATGTGCAGCGAGCCGGAAATACGGGCCCCTTTCAGCGGCTGCACGTCGGCGTATTCACGACGCAGCGACATCAGGCCAGGCATCTCATGCTCGGCGATCCGGAGTTCTTTGCGGCCGAAATCCGCCAGCGACAGGTCGGCAACCTTGAAGTCGATGCCGTTACGAACGTCGGGCGTCAGCGAATTTTCGGTCGTCGTCATAACGTGTCTCAATCCTTCTAGGGCTCAGGAACTCACAAGGGCAAACGGGCTACTCGTCAGCCACTGTAGTCGCTGACCTTTCTGCGACCCGGAGCCCCCGCAGGTCAGGTCAAGGTGCGTTGACGACCCCGTGACGCTCGGCGAACGGCGTCATTAAACGCGCCAGGTCCGCCGCGACGTCGTGGTCGGCTTCCGGGGGCATCGACACGTAGCTCAACGACAGCCTGACGATGGCACGCGCCAGGATGCCGGCGTCTTCATCGCTAGTAGCCACCCAGCTCTGAGTGAACGCCATCGCCAACCGAGCCGACGCACGAGTGATCATAGGCGCGCTGTCGGTCGTGATGAGCTGCAACAGATCAGGCTTGGCGACGCCGGTCAGCAACGAAATCACCAATGGGTCCGCCGCCGACTCGGAGAAGAATGACCGAAAACCCTGCAGGAACGATTCGTAGATGTTGCCAACGTTGGCGT
The DNA here is from genome assembly GCF_000340435.2 of Mycobacterium haemophilum DSM 44634. Classification (NCBI taxonomy): domain Bacteria; kingdom Bacillati; phylum Actinomycetota; class Actinomycetes; order Mycobacteriales; family Mycobacteriaceae; genus Mycobacterium; species Mycobacterium haemophilum. The sequence continues at coordinate 1,025,015 of NZ_CP011883.2, read as the reverse complement.
CCAGGGCGGCATGGACGCTGTCAACCAGGCGATCAGCCAGACGCAGCGCATAGCCCTGCGCCAGGCCCTGCCGTGAGCCGAACTCGTTGTAAATGGTCTGCCGGCTGATACCAGCGGCCCGGGCGACGTCGGACAACGTGATAGCCGACCAGTCTCGGGTCAGCAGCAGATCCCGCATCGCATCTAATACCGAATCACGCAACAAGACGCGCGACGCTTCGGCATAAGGAATCCGCTTCACCGGCGCGAGGATATCGTTTTGGGCGCTCACGGGCGCGCAACCTCTACCATCTCGAAGTCCGCCTTGGCCGCGCCGCAGTCCGGACAGCTCCAGTCCTCGGGGATGTCGTCCCAGCGGGTGCCGGGCTCGATGCCATCTTCCGGCCAGCCCTGCGCCTCGTCGTACTCGAAGCCACATTGGACGCAGCGGAACAGTTTGTAGTCACTCATGTGAGTTCTCCTAGCTTCTGGAAATCTGGTTTCTCGCGCACCGCACAGTCCGGACAACACCAGTCACCGGGGAGCTGCTCCCACCGCGTGCCCGGCGGAAAGCCTTCTCTGGCATCGCCTTTGGCCTCGTCGTAGATGTAGTCGCAGACCGGGCACTGGTAGGCGGCCATCATTGTGCAGCGCCATAGGTGGCCAGCAGCTTCTCCCTCAACCTGGGCTGCACGTTAGCCCGAGCGATATCGCCGCCGTAGTGCGCCAGCACCCGACGATCCATCACCTTGCGCCACAGCGGCGGGAAATACGCCAGCGTGATCATCGACGCATACCCGCTCGGCAGGTTGGGCGAGCCATCGAGGCTACGCAGTGTCTGATAGCGGCGAGTCGGATTGGCATGGTGATCGCTATGCCGCTGCAAGTGGTACAGGAACAGGTTGGTAACCAGATGGTCGGAGTTCCAGCTGTGCTCGGGGGCGCAGCGCTCGTAGCGGCCGGTCGCGATCTTTTGCCGCAGCAATCCGTAATGCTCGAGATAGTTCACCGTCTCAAACGTGGTCCAAGCGTACAGCGCCTGAATAACCACCAACGGGATCAGCGCCGGGCCGAACACCGCGATCAGTGCACCCCACAACACCACCGACATCAGCCAGGCGTTGAGCACGTCGTTGCCTGGGTACGTTTGCGGATTCCATGGGCTTCGCCCCCGGCGCCGCGCCCGCTGAGCCTCCAACCGCACGGCGGAACGCAGGCCGCCGACAACACTGCGCGGCAGGAACTCCCAGAATGTCTCGCCGAAGCGGCTTGATGCCGGATCCTCGGGTGTGGCCACCCGGACGTGGTGGCCACGGTTGTGCTCGATGTAGAAGTGCCCATAGCAGCTCTGCGCGAGGGTCAGCTTGGACAGCCACCGCTCCAGGGCTTCCTTCTTGTGCCCCATCTCGTGCGCGGCGTTCATGCCGACGGCGCCGAGAACACCGATCGACAGCGCCAGCCCGACCTTCGCCGGCCAGCTCAGCCCGCCCGGATAACCCAGCCAACTCAGGTCCGACGCGGTGAACAGGTAGGCACCAACGATCACGCTGGCATATTGGAAAGGGAGGTAGGCGTACGTGCAGTAGCGGTAGTACTTATCACGCTCCAGCCGCTCCATGACCTCGTCGGGCGGGTTCTGTCCGTCCGGACCGAACTTCAGGTCCAACGCGGGCAGCAGGATGTAGACCAAGAACGGCCCGACCCACAACAGCGCCGGCGAGACAGCCTGCCAGCCAACCTGATTCATGCCCCAGATGATCGGCAGGATCAACAACAGCATCGTCGGGGGAACCAGTCCGATAAGCCATAGGTAGCGCTTCTTGTCACGCCACACTGCGACGTCGGGTCTGAGTTCTGCGGTCATGCGCCCACCTCCTAGTCAGTCCCCCGAGGCCAGATTGGACAATACGGCAAATTGCGTCTTATGTCTAGACATAAGACGCAATTTTGTAAACTCACTGGATCCTGGGGTTCTACGCCACCGCGTTGTCGGTGTCGAGATCTGGGTCGCGTTTGTCCTGGTTGGCGTGGTGGGTCTGGTGAGCCTCTCGACGACCTTGCACCGAGTGCTGGTGTCCGTATCCGACGTAGATCGCGATTCCCACCAACAGCCAGACGGCGAACCGGATCCAGGTCAACGCGGTCAGGTTCAGCATCAGCCACACTGAGGCGCAGATCGACGCGATCGGCAGCAACGGCACCCACGGCGCACGGAACCCCCGCTGCAGGTCCGGCCGCGTTCGGCGCAGGACAATCACCCCAGCCGACACCAGGACGAACGCGAACAACGTTCCAACGTTGACCATCTCCTCGAGCTTGGCTATCGGAAACACCGCCGCCGTCGTACCGACCACCGCCGCAACGAGCGCGGTGGTCCGGACCGGGGTGCCGCGCGAACCGGTTCTCGCCAGCCCCCGGGGCAACAGCCCGTCCCGTGCCATGGCGAACAAGACCCGGCATTGCCCGAGCGTCAGCACCATCACCACGGTGGTCAATCCGGCCAACGCCCCGACGGAAATGACTTTGCTTGCCCAGTTCACCCCGTTGGCCGCGAATGCGGTGGCCAGGTTTGCCGGACCATGGCCGGGAACGGTCTTGAGCTGGGTGTAGGAAACCATTCCCGACAGCACGACCGAGACCGCGACGTAGAGCAGGGTCACGATCCCCAGCGACGCCAGGATCCCCTTCGGAACATCGCTCTGGGGCCGCTTGGTCTCCTCCGCCATGGTGGCCACGATGTCGAAACCGATAAACGCGAAGAACACGATCGATGCCCCCGCCAACACGCCGTACCAGCCGTAATTGCTGCTGTGCGCGCCGGTGAGCAGCGACAACACCGACTGATTAACGCCGCTTGCGTCGTGTCCGGCTTCCGGGCTCGGAATGAACGGCGAGTAGTTAGCGGCTTTGATGTAGAAGGCACCGACCACCACAACCAAAATCACCACCGACACCTTGATACCGGTGACCACCGCGGAAAACCTCGACGACAACTTGGTGCCCAGCGCACACAGGGTGGCCACCACCGAGACAATCAACAGCGAGCCCCAGTCGAGCTGGACCGTTCCGAGTCCGACTGTGCCATCGACGAATCCGAACACCGTACCCAGGTAGCTCGACCAGCCTTTGGCCACCACAGCGGCGCCCATCGCCATTTCCAGCAGCAGATTCCAGCCGATGAGCCAGGCCAGGAATTCACCGAAGGTGGCATAGGAAAAGGTGTATCCGCTGCCCGCCACCGGCAGCGTCGAGGCGAATTCGGCGTAACACAGCGCAGCCAACGCGCAGGTGGCGGCCGCAATCAGAAACGCGACCCAGATGGCCGGACCGGTGATGTCGCCAGCAGTCGATGCGGTCACCGTGAAGATACCGGCGCCGACTACCACCGAGACCCCGAAAACTACTAGGTCCCGCCAGGTGAGGTCCTTGCGGAGCCGGGTACTGGGTTCGTCGGTGTCGGCGATCGACTGCTCGACCGACTTCATCCGCCATCGACTGGCCATCATCCTGTCCCTTCGTCAGCCGTTGTGACGGCACAGTACCGAGTAACCTCCGGGGAATGCGCGCGGTAGCGGAAAGCGCACCGGGTCACGCGGTCGTCATCGGGGCCAGCATCGCCGGTTTATCCGCCGCACGGGTGCTCTCGGACTTCTATGCCCGGGTGACGGTTTTCGAGCGCGACGACCTGCCAGCGACACCGGCACACCGCGCCACGGTCCCCCAGGACCGGCACCTGCACCTGCTGATGGCCCGCGGGGCAAACGAGTTCGAGGGCTTGTTTCCGGGCCTGCTGAAGGACATGGTGGCCGCCGGCGTGCCGATACTTCAGAACCGACCGGACTGCATCTACCTGGGCGCCGCGGGGCACGTGCTGGGAACGGGGGACACCCTGCGTACGGAATTCACCGCCTACGTGCCCAGCCGGCCGCACCTGGAGTGGCAGCTGCGACGACGGGTCCGCAACATCGGCAACGTCGAGATCGTGCGGAGATCTGTCGTGGCGCCAAGGTTCGACCCTGCGCAGCACCGAGTGACCGGCGTGCTGGTGGATTCCAGCGAACCGAAGCGCCCAGAGGTGGTGGGCGCCGAATTGGTGGTCGACGCTACCGGCCGCGGCACCCGGCTGCCGGTGTGGTTATCGCAGCGGGGATACCGGCGGCCAACCGTAGACACCGTGCACATCGGCATCCGCTATGCCACCCACCAACTTCGTATCCCTGACGGCCTGGTCCCGGAGAAGGTGGTGGTCACCGGCGTGTCTGTGCACCACTCGCTGGGGTTGGGCATGCTGTGCTACGAGGACGGCACCTGGGTCCTGACCACCTTCGGGGTGGCCCACGCCAAACCCCCTTCAACCTTCCGCGAGATGGTTGCGCTGGCCGACACGCTGCTTCCCGCGCATCTGGGTGCGGCGCTGGCGCGCGCCGAGCCGTGCGGCGCCCCGGCATTTCACGCATTTCCGGCCAGCAGCTGGCGCCGCTATGACAAACTGGACCGTTTCCCGGGCGGGATCGTTCCCATCGGTGATGCCGTAGCCAGCTTCAACCCCACGTTCGGGCAAGGAATGACGATGACGTCGCTGCAGGCCGGTCATCTGCGACGGGCGCTGGAATCCCGCGACGGCGACCTGGCCCGCACACTGAATTCGGCCACCGCCAAGACCACCTACCCGGTGTGGACCATGAACGCCATCGCCGACCTCTGCTTTCATCACGCTTCCGGGCACGCACCCCGGTGGTACCGACCGGTCGGCCGGCTGTTCGACCAGTTTCTCGGAGCCGCCGAAACCGACCCCGTTCTCGCCGAATGGTTTCTGCGCCGATTCTCCCTTCTTGACAGCCTGTACTTGGTGCCGCCAGCCGACCTAATAGGTCGCGCCAGCGCGCACAACCTGCGGCTGTGGCTGCGTGAGCGCCGGCAGACCGTCACACACCGACGGTCGCCCTGAACAGCTTGGCGGGTCGCTGCGCGACCAGCCGGATCGGGCCGTCGTCGGCCGCCACCCAGACAGCCATACCGCGTTTTATGGTGAGCGACTGGGACTTGCCGTGCACCGTGGCCGCACCCTCGGTGCACAACAAGATCTGTGGGCCTTGCGACACATCGTGGCGCGACGCGTCGACCTCGTGCCCCAGATACTCGCCGTCGAGCTCCAGGAGAGCGACCTCAAACTCATCGGTCGGGGTCTCATAGACCACCGCGAAACCCTCGCAGTGGGTCGGTGGGCGCAGCGCCTCCTCAGGGGTGGGGTTGAAGTCCAGCACCCGCAACAGCTCGGGCACGTCGACATGCTTGGGGGTGAGCCCTCCTCGTAACACGTTGTCGGAGTTAGCCATCACCTCCACACCGACACCTCGCAGATAGGCATGCAAGTTGCCGGCCGGCAAGAAGATAGCCTCGCCGGGGGCGAGGCTGATGCGGTTGAGCAACAACGACGCCAGCACGCCGGCGTCGCCGGGATAGCGCTCGCCGAGCTCCATCACCGTCTTGACTTCCGCCAGGAACTCCGTCGCGCCGGAGCTGACGTAAGCGATGGCACCCTCCAGCACGGTTGGCACCAGCACGTCAATGTCGGGCTGCGGCGCGGTGATCCAGGTAGTGAACAGCGCACGCAGACCGTCGGCGTCGGACTGGTCGCTCAGCAAATGGATGAACGGGTCGAGGTCGGAGACGGCTAACGCCGTAAGCAGCTCGGCGGTGCGTGACGCCTGACGAAATCCGGCCAACGCCTCGAATGGCTGCAGCGCCACCAACAACTCCGGCTTGTGGCTCCGGTCGCGGTAGTTACGCTCCGGCGAGGACACCGGAACGTCCAGATGTTCTTCGCGCAGGTAACCCTCGACCGCCTGCTCGGTGCTCGGATGGGCCTGCAGCGACAGCGGTTCGTCAGCCGCCAGCACCTTGACCATGAACGGCAGCACGTCACCGAATCGGGCGCGTGACACGGGGCCGAGCTGCCCCTCCGGATCGGCGACCAGAGCCTCCAGCAACGAGGTTTCGCCGTTGGCTGCTTGGAGCCAAGCCGGGTCACCGGGGTGCGCACCGAACCAGAGCTCAGCTTCGGGGTGGGCAGCCGGCACAGGTCGCCCGGTGAATTCGGCGATGGCGGTACGCGATCCCCACGCATATGTCCGCAACGCTCCGCGTAGCAGCTCCACCGTCTCTCTATCCCCGCACCAATCGCAAGTAAACCGCGGCCATCTCAAGCCGAACGGCCAATATTGCCAGTTCCTGCTCGGCGCGACCGGCGCCACCCGGGGCCGGTAACCCAGCCAAGCCGCTGGGCCCGTCCGGCACATCCGGCACATCCTCAGCCGCGACGAAAAAGACGTCGTCGAGCCCGGCGACCCGGGCGGCCACCACGGTCCGCTCGCTGGCCAAGGTGAGCGCCAACACCCGCAGTCGCTCGGGTAGCGGTCCATCAATCTCTTCGTCGTGAAAGAGAACATCCACCGAAGCAGGGGCATAGTCGGCAGCGCCGGCCGAGGCACGTACCGCCACAACAGCATCCGAGAGCCCGGTGGCGGACGCAACCTGGTGCGCAATCCGCAGCAGCACCGAACTGCCGTGCCGAGCCAGCGCCAGCGTCGCAGCACAATCGCCCGCCAACACCACCCGACGACCGGACACCCGCGCGGCTAGTGTCTTGGCCGGGTTGGTAAAGACCTCGCAGCCGACGCTGTTGTGCAACGCTTCGGCGTCCAACTCGTCGGCGAGCATCGCCAGGTCGAGGCGCAGCCTGGGGTCCACGGTTTGCACTGCGGCCAAGCCCGCAGCCAGGTACCGGCACAATCCGAACTCGTCGGGAACCCGTAGCCGCGGCTCAAGCACCGCAACACGGCCGGCCGTCGCGTCACGAAGCGGCCCCTCGTACGGCGCCACCACAACCACCCGCGCACCCCGGCGCACTGCGGTCGCGGCAGCACCGACCAGCGCCGGATCGCCGGGGTCGTCGCCCGCAACGATCAGCACATCAAGCGGCCCGACCCACGGCGGAGCCTCGCTAGCGACGACGATCGGCTCGGCGGCCGCACCACCGGATGTCGCGGCCAACATGGCTCCAGCCGTCTCGGCGGTACCACGGCCGGCCACCCAGATCACGGTGCGTGGACGGTCGTCGGCGCGCAGCGACTCACACGCACCTTCGTCGACGGCGGCAGCGATGGCGCGCACTTGCGCGCCGGCCGACGACGCAGCCCGCAACAAGCCGTCTCGGTCGGCAGCAATCAAGCCCTCGGTGTCTTCGAGATCGATCAACCGGGTGGCGTTCACGGTTCCGCCTCTGAGCCGGGTGCGTGGGCAGCGATTTGAGCACTGACCTGGGCGACCACCACGTCGACATCCTCGGTACTGCGGCCCTCCACATTGAGCCGCAGCAACGGTTCGGTGTTGGAGCTACGCAGGTTGAACCAGCTGCCGTCGCCCAAATCCACTGTCACCCCGTCAAGATGATCGATGGAGTGAATCCGGCTACCGAAAAACTTCACCACGGCGTCCACACAGCTTGGCGCGTCCGCCACGGTGAAGTTGATCTCACCGGACGATTCATAGCGCTGGTAGTCGGCGGTCAGCTCCGAGAGCGGCCGTTGCTGCTCACCGAGGGCGGCCAGCACATAGAGCGCGGCCAGCATCCCCGAGTCGGCGCCCCAAAAGTCGCGGAAGTAGTAGTGCGCCGAATGCTCACCGCCGAAAATCGCGCCGGTCTGCGCCATCAGCGCCTTGATGTAGGAGTGTCCGACCCGCGAACGCAGCGGTGTGCCGCCGCGCTCGCTGACCAGTTCAGGCACCGCGCGGGAGGTGATCACGTTGTGGATGACCGTGGCACCGATCTCCCGGTTGAGTTCACGAGCGGCCACCAAACTGGTTACCGTCGACGGCGAGACCGGCACGCCGCGTTCGTCGACCACAAAGCACCGGTCGGCGTCCCCGTCGAAGGCCAGCCCGATGTCGGCGCCGGTGTCACGCACATAGGCCTGCAGATCCACCAGGTTCGCCGGGTCCAGCGGGTTGGCCTCGTGATGGGGAAACGAGCCGTCGAGCTCGAAGTACAACGGCAACACGGTGATCGAATCAATGGCGCCGAGCACAGCGGGAGTCGTGTGACCGGCCATGCCGTTGCCGGCGTCCACGGCGACCCGCAATGGACGCAGCCCAGCGGTGTTCACCAACGACCGCAAAAACACCCCATAGTCGGCCAGCACATCCCGATCGGCAATGGTTCCGGGTCGCCCTTGGGAAGGCGGGTACGGTGCGACCCCGGCGATCACATCGTCGCGGATGACGGCCAGCCCGGTATCTGCACCGATCGGTTTGGCGCCCGCACGACACAGCTTGATGCCGTTGTAGGCCGCCGGATTGTGGCTCGCGGTGAACATCGCACCGGGGCAATCCAGCAACCCCGCGGCGAAATACAGCTGATCGGTAGCGGACAGACCAATCCGCACCACATCGAGGCCCTGGCCAGTTACCCCCGTCGCAAAAGCCGCGGCCAGCGACGGCGAACTGTCCCGCATGTCGTAGCCGAGGGCTACCTGTCGGGCACCCTCAGCGCGCATCAACCTCGCGAATGCCGCGCCGAGATCGGCGCTTAGCGACTCATCTATTTCTTTACCAACTAGGCCGCGTACGTCATATGCCTTGACGACACGGTGGACAGCCGCGGCGGGCCGAGACATGCGGGGCCTCCTGATGACGGGGACTCTTGGCGCCAGCCTATCGGCCCAAGACAGCTGCGGGCAGGAACGGCCTGGAACGGTATTAGTGGATCGCCGGTTGCTAGTCCGAACTAGTCCGAGGGGTCGGGCAATACCCGCAGATGTCCGCGCCGCCGTCCGGAACGCAGCTCGGGTGGCGCCAGCAGACCACCGCTGGGCGCGGTGGCATGAGCTCCGGCAGGCTGCAGCTGGGGATCCGGGAAGCCGCCCAGCGGTGCCCCGGTTCCGTTCCGGTAGGACCTGTCCGCACCGCCCGGGCCTTCGCGTACCGCGTCTGCCAGCGCGACCAGGTCGTCCTCGTCGGGATTGGGCTCAGAACTAAGGGGCCCGGCATGGCGCACGAGTTCCCACCCGCGCGGCGCAGTGATACGGGCGGCATGGTCGACGCACAGATCCCACGAATGCGGTTCCCGCACGGTAGCGAGCGGACCTACCACCGCCGTCGAGTCCGAGTAAACGAACGTCAACGTCGCCACGGCATAGTGCGGACACCCAGGCCGGCAGCAGCGACGGGGAACGTTCACGACCGAAAGGCTATCGTGCGCAAACCCCGCCGAAGCGCCGGACACGCGGATGGCGTTCGGCGTGGGATGTTTACCGTTACCATCGGCCCAGTGAGTAATTCCTGCAGCGATTCGCGCAGCTCCTCGGGGCACGGTCGGTGGTCGCGCCGGTCCCCGTCGCGCCGAGCCGCGAGAAGGGGCCGCGACATCCGCGGTCCGCTGCTGCCGCCAACGGTGCCGGGATGGCGTAGCCGGGCTGAGCGGTTCGACATGGCGGTGTTGGAGGCCTACGAACCCATCGAGCGACGCTGGCAAGGGCGGGTGTCGGAGCTCGACGTCGCGGTCGACGAGATCCCCCGCATCGCCGCCCGGGACCCAGAGAGCGTGCAGTGGCCACCCGAGGTCATCGCCGACGGGCCGATCGCGCTCGCCCGGCTGATCCCCGCTGGCGTCGACGTCCGCGGCAATGCCACGCGAGCGCGAATTGTCTTGTTCCGCAAGCCGATCGAACGACGAGCCCACGACACCGTCGAGCTTGGTGAATTGTTGCACGATATTCTGGTGGCTCAGGTGGCGATTTACTTAGACGTCGAGCCCTCGGTCATCGACCCGACGATCAACGACGACTGAGCTACGGTCCAAAGTCGGCCCTGAGTCAGATGACGCCACGCTTGAGGCGACGACGCTCGCGCTCGGAAAGACCGCCCCAGATGCCGAAGCGCTCGTCATGAGCGAGGGCGTACTCCAGGCACTCGTGGCGCACTTCGCAACCCAGGCAGATCTTCTTGGCCTCGCGCGTGGAGCCACCCTTTTCAGGAAAGAAGGCCTCGGGATCCGTTTGCGCGCAGAGTGCGCGGTCTTGCCATTGGTTAGTCGGCTCCAGCTCGGGTTCGGCTTCGAATGCGCCTAGCGCTTCGGGAACCAAGCTCAAAAACGGCCGGGCGATTGCCGCCTGCGCCGCGCCGGACGTGGTGTGCGGTGTGCTTCCCATTACGCCCCGAAGGTGCTCATAGGACATGCGTCGTCCGCCTCCTCACCGTGTGATTGGGGGTCATCTTTCCCACTGTTGTAATGTACAGACAATTCGAACAAGTGATCGAATCTCGGTCTGCGACACCGGAACCGGCCGGCCAACCGTGAAATGACACTCATGTGATTAGACACGGGTTGACCTGCCGGGTCAAGCGTGGCCCCGAATTTCCATACCATGTTGTGATCGAATTTCGGCGTTTCTGTTGCCGCCGCCCCGCGGCGTGTCGAGCGTCTGGTCACCAGCTCTGCACAAATCCTTTCCAAATCCTTTCCCACCTTTCCCTGTTCCGAGGGGTGCCGTGGGTCCGGCTCACTGCCCTGACTCTCCCCCGCAAGCGGGCGGTGAGCGGGGCGGTACTGTCGTGCGGTGTGAAGGTCACGGTTCTGGTCGGTGGGGTGGGCGGTGCCCGCTTCTTGCTGGGGGTCCAGCAGCTGCTCGGCCTGGGTCAGTTTGGCCCGCAGCAACGCCCAGATACCTTAGCAGCAGGCCACGAGCTAACTGCCGTCGTCAATATCGGCGACGACGCCTGGATTCACGGGCTGCGTGTCTGTCCGGATCTGGACACGTGCATGTACACCCTAGGCGGTGGGGTCGACCCGCACCGCGGCTGGGGTCATCGCGACGAAACCTGGCACGCCAAGGAGGAACTCGCGCGATACGGCGTGCAGCCCGACTGGTTCGAACTCGGGGACCGCGATCTGGCCACTCACATGGTGCGCACCCAGATGCTGGGGGCCGGCTACCCGCTGTCGCAGATCACCACAGCGCTGTGTGACCGCTGGCAACCGGGCGCACGGTTGGTGCCGGCCAGTGACGACCGTTGCGAGACCCACGTGGTGATCACTGATCCGGTCGATGACAGCCGGCGCGCGATCCACTTCCAGGAGTGGTGGGTGCGCTACCGCGCCCAGGTGCCCACGCACAGCTTCGCCTATGTTGGGGCGGAAAAAGCCAGCGCCGCAACTGAAGCGGTAGCGGCTATCGCTGACGCCGACGTCATTTTGGTGGCACCGTCGAATCCAGTGGTCAGCATCGGCGCCATCCTGGCCGTCCCCGGTATTCGCGGTGCACTTCGGGCAGCCACCGCCCCGGTCGTCGGCTACTCGCCCATCATTGGCGGAAAGCCGTTGCGCGGCATGGCCGATGAGTGTCTCACGGTGATCGGGGTGCAGTCCACCGCAGCGGCAGTGGGCCAGCATTACGGGGCGCGCCGCGGCACCGGGATTCTGGACTGCTGGCTAGTGCACGAAAGCGACCGCGCCGATATCGACGGTGTCGCGGTGCAGTCGATACCGCTGCTGATGAGCGACCCGAAGGCAACGGCTGACATGGTGAACGCCGGGCTTCAGCTCGCGGGCGTGGCGGCGTGACCGGCCGCTCACAAGAGCACGGCGCCGGCTCGACGATCGAGATCCTGCCTGTCGCCGGGCTTCCCGAATTCCGTCCCGGCGACGATCTGAGCGCCGCGATCGCCGCGGCCGCGCCATGGCTGCGCGACGGCGACGTCGTGGTGGTCACCAGCAAGGTCGTCTCCAAGTGCGAGGGTCGGTTGGTGCCGGCCCCCAAAGCTGCTGAGGCCCGAGATGAACTGCGTCGCAAGCTAGTCAACGACGAGGCGGTGCGCGTGCTGGCCCGCAAAGGCCGAACCTTGATCACCGAGAACCGGCTCGGGCTGGTGCAAGCCGCCGCCGGCGTGGACGGATCCAACGTCGGCCGGGGCGAACTCGCGCTGCTACCTGTCAATCCCGACGCCAGCGCCGCGGTGCTGCGCACCGGGTTGTGCGAGCGGCTCGGCGTCACCGTCGCCGTGGTCATCACCGACACAATGGGCCGCGCCTGGCGCAACGGTCAGACAGACGTCGCGGTCGGCGCGGCCGGTTTGGCTGTGCTGCACAACTATTCGGGCACCGTCGACCGCTACGGCAACGAGTTGGTGGTCACCGAGATCGCGGTGGCCGACGAAGTCGCGGCCGCCGCCGATCTGGTCAAGGGCAAATTGACCGCGATGCCGGTAGCAGTGGTACGCGGCCTTAACCCGGCTGACGACGGCTCGACCGCCCGGCACCTGCTGCGCGGCGGCGCCGACGACCTGTTTTGGCTCGGTACCGCAGAAGCCCTCCAGCTGGGTCGCCAGCAGGCCCAGCTATTGCGCAGGTCAGTGCGCGCCTTCAGCAAGGAGCCGGTGCCGCCCGAGCTGATCGAAGCGGCCGTGGCCGAGGCGCTGACCGCCCCGGCCCCACACCACACCCGGCCGGTGCGGTTTGTGTGGCTGCAAACCCCGGCCGTCCGGACCCGGCTGCTGAACCGGATGGCCGACAAGTGGCGCTTAGATCTCGCCGGTGACGCCGTGCCCGCCGACGCGATAACACGGCGCGTGGCGCGTGGCCAAATCCTCTACGACGCGCCCCAGGTCGTCATTCCCTTCATGGTTCCCGACGGCGCACATGCCTACCCCGACGCCGCCCGCACCGACGCTGAGCGCACCATGTTCACCGTCGCCGTCGGAGCAGCCGTACAAGCCCTGCTGGTCGCGCTGGCGGTGCGCGGGCTGGGGAGCTGCTGGATTGGCTCGACGATTTTCGCCGCCGACCTGGTCCGCGACGAGCTCGAGCTGCCGGCCGACTGGGAGCCGTTGGGCGCCATCGCGATCGGGTACGCCCAGGAGCCGGCCGGGTTGCGCGACCCGGTCGGGGTCGCCGACCTGCTGCTCCGCAAATGAGCTGCCACTGCGGCGATTAGGCTTCGCACCCGTGGCCGTCTTGCAGCCGATGCCGGGGATCACCCTGCCCACCGATGAACTCACTGCTTTCGGCCGAAAGTGGCTCGTCGGCTCGAAGTTCTCCAAGAAAGACGGGATGGACTTCGGCACGTTGATCGACGTGGCGGTCGGAGGCGCACTGTCGGTGATGCTCGGAAACATCCCCGTCGTGGTTCCCACCGCCAGCCAGCTGCAGCCATCGCAGCCCGATTGTGTGGAAGTTGGGCCAGTGCGCATAGTCGGCGGCGTTCGGCCGCAGAACTTCGATGTGGGCTACCGGCCGGACGGGGCGCGCATCGTGTTCGACAGCAAGACGCTGAACGATCACGACAGCGTCGGGAAGAACTGGCAGAACATGATCAACGACTTGGCGACCGAGGCCACCACGGTGCACAGCAGGTTTCCCAGCGCCGTCGTCGGTTTTGTGGTCGCCATCCCGACGCCGTGCCTGGCGCCAGGAGCACGAACGAATGCCATCGTCGGGACCTTGGCTCGGCTGGGTGGTCGAGAACTCGTGGACGAACCCGACCATCGAGCAGAAGCAATGAGCCTGGTCTCCTGGGACCCGGTAACCGGTCGCGTTGACCCCAACCTGCCCGACCCGCAGAGCCCGCTGCGGATCGAACGATTCAGCACCGACATGTACCGCGCATACCAGGCCCGATTCCAGGGCCTCCCACCTCATGCGACGTAGTTGTCCGACGCGCCCTAGGGATGGTGATCACGGATGTCGGTAGCTGCCCCGATACTTGTCCCATGACGACGTTCGCGGGCAAAACGGCTGCGTCTGCGGACAAGGTGCGCGGCGGTTATTACACGCCGGCGCCCGTTGCCCGATTTTTGGCCCGTTGGGTTCGTCAGGCGGGACCGAAGATCCTGGAGCCATCCTGCGGCGATGGCCGAATCCTGCGCGAGATCGCCGCGCTCACCGACCAGGCGCACGGTGTGGAACTGCTGGCGCGCGAGGCGCGAAAATCCCGGAAATTCTGTTCGGTCGACACCGCGAACTTCTTCACCTGGCTGCGCAAAAACCGAGTGGGCAGCTGGGATGGTGTTGCCGGAAACCCGCCCTACATCCGTTTCGGGAACTGGGCAGCCGACCAACGGGATCCGGCGCTGGAACTGATGCGGCAGGCGGGCCTGCGCCCGACGAAGTTGACCAATGCCTGGGTGCCGTTCGTCGTAGCGAGCACGACGCTGGTGCGCGACGGTGGGCGAGTGGGCTTGGTCGTGCCGGCAGAATTACTCCAAGTCAGCTACGCGGCACAGCTGCGCGAATTTCTGCTGAGCCGCTTTTCCGAGATCACGCTCGTGACCTTCGAGCGGTTGGTGTTCGACGGAATCCTGCAAGAAGTGGTGTTGTTCTGCGGTGTCGTCGGTGCGGGTCCAGCGCAAATACGCACCGTCAGCCTCCGCGATGCGGACGCCCTGGACGCGTTAGCAAAACAAGACCTGGACGTCGAGTCCGCTCCGGCGCTGCTGCACGAAAAAGAAAAGTGGACCAAGTACTTCCTGGACGCCGCGCAAATCCGGCTGCTGCGCAAACTCAAGCATGCGGGCACGATGACCCGGTTCGGCGAAGTGGCCGATGTGGATGTCGGCATCGTGACCGGCCGCAACAGCTTCTTCACCTTCACCGACGCCGATGCCCGTGCCCTAGGGCTGCGCAAGCACTGCGTGCCGCTCGTCTCGCGCAGCACCCAGCTGTCCGGCCTCGTCTACGACAAAGATTGCCGGGCCGGCGATATCGCCGCCCGCCACCGGACTTGGCTGCTCGACGCCCCACGTAACCCGACAGATCCGGCCCTGGTCGCGCACATCGACGCCGGCGAGCGCGCCGGCGTCGATAGGGGCTACAAATGCTCCATCCGCAAGCCGTGGTGGAGCACACCGTCGCTGTGGGTTCCCGACCTGTTCATGCTGCGCCAAATCCACCTGGCGCCGCGGCTGACCGTCAACGCCGCCGCCGCAACCAGCACCGACACCGTGCATCGGGTCCGTCTTATCGCCGGCCCCAACTCCCAGATAGACCCCACCGCCCTTGCCGCGGTGTTCCACAACAGCGCCACCTTCGCCTTCGCCGAGATCATGGGGCGCAGTTACGGCGGAGGCATCTTGGAGCTCGAACCCCGCGAAGCCGAGCAGCTACCCATTCCCCCGCCGGCATATGCCAGCGCCGAACTTGGCCAAGACGTCGATCTGTTGCTGAAGGCCAACGAGATCGAGAAGGCGCTCGACATGGTGGACCGCCGGGTGCTGATCGACGGGCTGGGCTTAGCCCCGGGCCTGGTCGCCGAATGTCGCGCGGCCTGGGCGTCACTTCGCGATCGCAGAACCAAGCGGGGATCCCGGTGAACATCCGGGAGTCGGCGATCGCTGTCCTCACCGACTGGCAAGCACCCGATCCGGCCCAGGACTCGCTGCGGCATGCGGTGCTGGCCTTCGTAACCGGCCGGACCGACGCGTGCCGTCGGGAGTGCGTCCCGGGCCACGTCACCGCATCGACGTTGGTGCTCGACGACACCGGCAGCCAGGTGCTGCTCACCCTGCACCCGCGGCTGGGCCGCTGGGTCCAGCTGGGCGGGCACTGCGAGGATGCCGACGAGGGCCTCGTCGGCGCGGCGCTGCGCGAGGCAACCGAGGAATCCGGCGTGGCCGATCTGCGCATCACACCCGAACTGACCGCAATTCACGTCCACCCGGTCACCTGCTCGCTGGGAGTGCCGACCCGTCATCTCGACTTGCAGTTCGTGGCGCACGCGCCGGCCGGCGCACACATCACGGCCAGCGACGAGTCCGACGACCTACGGTGGTGGCCCGCCGACGCCCTGCCGCCGGGGACCGATCACGCGCTGCAGTACTTAGTCGGGCGCGCAACCCGCCGAGCGTGAAGCTGACCGAACATTCGTGCTCGAGCGTGCGGCTGGCTTCACGCTCGTCGCGCTCACACATCCGAGGAGTAGCGGATCCCGCCGTCGGGAATCGAAACTCCGGGCCACACCCGGGCACCCCGCAGCAACTCACAACGCGCACCGATGTCAGCGCCGTCGCCAATTACCCCGTCACGGATCAGCGCCCGCGGCCCGATGCGGACACCGAAGCCGAGGATCGAGCGCTCAATCACGCTGCCGGCCTCAACCTTGGCCCCGTCGAAAATCACCGCGCCGTCAAGCCGGACACCAGGGCCGATCTCAGCACCACGCCCAACGACCGTGCCGCCGATCAGCACCGCGCCGGGAGACACCGCCGCACCGTCGTGCACCCACTGCTCGCCGCGGTGGCCGCCCAAAGCCGGTGACGGGGCGATGCCGCGCACCAGATCCGCCGATCCGCGAACGAAGTCTTCTGGGGTACCCATGTCCCGCCAGTACGTGGCATCGACGTAACCACAGACCTTGACGTCGGCGTCGGACAGCAGGGCCGGAAACACCTCGCGTTCGACCGATACCTCGCGGCCTCGAGGAATCCGGTCGATGACGTTGCGTTCGAAGACATAGCAGCCGGCGTTGATCTGGTCGGTCGGCGGGTCCTGCGTTTTCTCCAGGAAGGCGGTAACCCGGCCATCCTCGGTGGGCACACAGCCGAAGGCCCGTGGGTCACCCACTCGCACCAGGTGCAAAGTGACGTCAGCGGAGTTGGTTCGGTGAAATCCCAGCAACCGCCCGAGGTCGACACCGGACAGCACATCGCCGTTGAACACCATGACGGTGTCGTGCCGCAGCTGGCCGGTGACGTTGGCGATACCACCGCCGGTCCCCAACGGAGACTCCTCGGTCACGTAGTCGATCTGCAGGCCCAGCTTGGACCCGTCGCCGAACTCTGCCTCAAACACCGCGGCCCGATACGAGGTGCTCAGAATCACGTGCTCGATGCCCGCCGCAGCGATCCGCGACAACAGATGGGTGAGAAACGGCAACCCAGCGGTGGGCAGCATGGGTTTGGGCGCAGACAGGGTCAGCGGGCGCAGCCGAGTGCCCTTGCCGCCGACCAGGACCACCGCATCGACTGGCGAGGTTACCAATGCCGTCACTTCACCCGCCGCCCTTCTGCCAGTTGCCCAGCCTGTTTGCGGCGCGAACTGCGCACCATCAGGCAAGAACGCACCGCCAACGAGCCGCGCAGCGTCCAGCGGAGCGGGGCTCGCCACCAACCAGCATGCCGATCAGCCAAGAAGATGTAGGTGCTTTTGTGATGGGCCGCCAAATGGCTTGCCGGGTCACGCCCCGTGGAGTGGCCCTTGTGGTGCAGCACTTCGGCCGACGGCACATAGACGCTTAGCCAACCGGCTTTGCCGAGCCGGTCCCCCAGGTCGACGTCCTCCATGTACATGAAGTAGCGCTGGTCGAAGCCGCCGACCTCACGGAAAGCCGACCGTCGCACCAGCAGACACGAACCCGACAGCCAGCCCACCGGCCGTTCGCTGGGCTCGAGCCGCTCCTGGCGGTAGGCGGCTGTCCACGGATTGCGTGGCCAAATCGGTCCCAGTACCGCGTGCATGCCGCCGCGAACCAGGCTTGGCACGTGGCGCGCGGACGGGTACACCGACCCGTCGGGATCGCGGATCAGCGGGCCCAGGGCCCCCGCGCGGGGCCATCGGGCGGCGGCGTCCAGCAGCGCGTCGATGCTGCCCGGACCCCATTGCACGTCCGGGTTAGCCACAATCACCCAATCATCGACCCACGGTTGGCCGGCTGCCCCGCCCTCCGCAAAGAGCTGTGCGATGGCGAGATTCGCCGCGGTTCCATACCCGAGGTTGTCCCCGGTCGGCAGCAACCGCACGTTGGGGTAGCGCTCGACGGCGGCCTGCGGTGTCCCGTCGGTGGACCCGTTGTCGGCCAACACCACGCTGACCGGGCGGTCGGTGGCCAGCGCTAACGAAGCCAGGAAACGCTCCAGGTGCGGGCCCGGCGAGTAGGTCACCGCGACGACGGGCAGCACGTCAGTCACGCGTAGAGGGTAACGGTCGATCGGCCGGGGAGCTACGAGATACCGCGAGTGCCGCGACAAGTGCGCTGCGCCAGGGCCGTAGTGGCGTTAAGCCGGCCGCGGCCCACTCCCGGCCGGACAGCGCGGAGTAGGACGGCCGTGGCGCAGGCCGCGGAAATTGTGCACTGCTGACCGGCCGTACTCGCTGCGGGTCAGCACCGCATTCTTCGAACACGGCGCGGGCTTGCCCGAACCGGGACACCGCGCCCTCATTGGCGGCGTGCAACAGGCGCCCGCGCAGGCCGGTGTCGGCGACTTGAAGCAGTGCGTCGGCCAAGTCGGCGACGTAGGTCGGTGAGCCGGTTTGGTCGTCGACGACGTCAATCGGCCCGTCTCCGGCGGCCAGCCGTTGCATGACAGCGACGAAGTCCTTGCCGGTCCCGCCGGTGTAGACCCAGGCGGTCCGCACCACGACGGCATCCGGCAGCGCGGCCCGCACAGCAAGTTCGCCGGCGAGTTTGCTGCGGGCGTAGACGCCCTGGGGGGCGGTTTGATCGGTGGGTTCGTAGGGACGCGGCGTCACCCGGTTAGCGCCCGAGCCGAAATCACCACTGAACACGTAGTCGGTGGAGACGTGGATCAGCTGAGCTTCGCTGCGTGCGCAAGCTCGGGCGAGGTTTTCCGGACCGGTGGCATTGACCGCGTAAGCACCCGCTTCGTCGCTCTCGGCGCCGTCGACGTTGGTATAGGCAGCGCAATTGATCACGACATCACCACTGTGAATGATCCGCTCGGCGGCCGCGGCATCGGTGATGTCCCACTGCGACGAGGTCAGCGCGAGCACGTCCCGGCCCGCAGCGGTGGCCTGTGCCGCCAGAACGCTGCCCAGCTGCCCACCGGCACCGGTAATCACTAGCCTTCCTGACCCATCCGACATGGTTCGAGTCTGGCATGCCCGGGAAAGCTGGGGGAAAGCTCGGGCCACGCCGCGGCTGGCTACCCGGCAAGCCGCTGTGTCGCAAGTAATCTAGTGGGATGCCTGTGCAACGTGTGGTTCGTGCGGTTGCCACTGCGCTGACTCTTGCGATCGTGCTGGGGACCGGGGTGGCGTGGACTAGCTTCCGGTCGTTCGAGGACGGCATCTTCCACATGTCCGCGCCGTCACTGGGTAAGGGTGGCAACGACGGCGCGATCGATATTTTGCTGGTCGGTTTGGACAGCCGTACCGATGCCCACGGCAACCCGCTGTCGGCCGAGGAGCTGGCGACGCTGCGGGCCGGCGACGAGGAGGCCACCAACACCGACACGATCATTTTGATCCGGATACCCAACAACGGGAAGTCGGCGACCGCGATCTCGATTCCGCGGGACTCCTACGTGCAAGCTCCCGGCCTGGGCAAGGCGAAGATCAACGGCGTCTACGGCCAAACCCGGGAGGCCAAACGAGCGAGCCTGGTCCGGGCCGGCGATTCCGCCGAAGATGCCGCGGCGCAGGGCACCGAGGCCGGGCGGGAGGCACTGATCAAGACGGTCGCCGACCTCACCGGGGTCACCGTCGACCACTACGCCGAGATCGGGTTGCTCGGTTTCGCGTTGATCGCCGACGCGCTCGGTGGCGTCGACGTCTGTCTCAAAGATGCAGTGTTTGAGCCAATGTCGGGTGCCGACTTTCCGGCCGGCCGGCAGAAGCTGAGCGGTCCGCAGGCGCTGAGCTTCGTCCGCCAGCGTCACGAGCTGCCCCGCGGCGACCTGGACCGGGTGGTGCGTCAGCAGGCGGTGATGGCCTCGCTAGCCCACCGGGTCATCTCCGGAAAAACCCTATCCAGCCCGTCCACCGTGAAGCGGCTCGAGCAGGCTATCCAGCGCTCGGTGGTGATTTCCTCGGGATGGAACCTGATGGACTTCCTCAAGCAGTTGCAGAGCCTGGCCGGCGGCAAAGTCGCCTTCGCCACCATCCCGGTGCTCGACGAGGCCGGGTGGAGCGACGACGGCATGCAAAGCGTGGTGCGGGTGGACCCGCACCAGGTTCAAGACTTCGTTGGCGGCCTGTTGCACGACCAAGCCCAAGGAAAAACCGACGAGCTGGCCTACACACCCGCCAGGACCACCGCCAACGTACTCAACGACACCGACATCAACGGACTGGCCGCTGCGGTGTCAGATGTATTGACCGCCAAGGGATTTACCGCCGGCTCCGTGGCCAACAACCAAGGCGGCCACGTGAAAGGCAGCCAGGTGCGCGCCGCGAAGTCCGACGACCTCGGCGCCCAGGAGGTCTCCAAGGAACTGGGCGGGTTGCCCGTCATCGCCGATGGATCGATACCCGCAGGATCGGTGCGGGTAGTGCTGGCCAACGATTACACCGGTCCCGGCTCTGGGCTTTCCGGTAGCGGTTCGATAGCGCCGGCCTATGCGTCAAACCCTGGTTCGTCGGCTGATGCAGACATCCCGGCGCCATCGCCGATCCTGACCGCCGGCTCCGACATACCCGAGTGCATCAACTGAACACACCGACAACGCTGAGCGGGGCGATTCTGGACCCGATGCTGCGGGCCGACCCGGTCGGCCCGCGTATCACCTACTACGACGACGCCACCGGCGAACGCATCGAATTGTCCGCAGCAACCCTGGCCAACTGGGCCGCCAAGACCGGCAACCTGTTGCGCGACGAGCTGGCCGCCGGACCGGCCAGCCGGATCGCGATCTTGTTGCCGGCGCACTGGCAGACGACGGCGGTGTTGTTCGGGGCATGGTGGATCGGCGCCGAGACGCTCCTGGGCCCAGCCGACCCGACAGCCGACCTCGCGCTGTGCACCGTCGAACGGCTGGACGAGGCCTTAAACATCACAGCCAGCACAGCCGGCGAAGTGGCGGTGCTGTCGCTCGACCCGTTCGGCCGGCCGGCCCCCGGCCTGCCAGTCGGCATCACCGACTACGCGACCGCGGTGCGGGTGCACGGCGATCAGATCGTTCCCGAACGCCACCCCGGTCCCGCGCTTGCCGGCCGATCGGTCGACCAGATCCTGGCTGACTGCGAGAAATCTGCGGCGGCAACGGGTTTGACGTCGCGCGACCGGGTGCTTTCCACCGCGTCGTGGGCAGGACCCGCCGATGTGATCAGCGGTCTGTTGGCGGTCATGGCCGTCGGCGCGTCGTTGGTGCAGGTGGCCAACCCCGACCCGGCGGTGCTGGCGCGCAGGATTGAGACCGAAAAGGTCACCCGGGTACTTTGAGTCGGGCAACTCGCCAACCGACCAGGCCAGCTTCGATTCATATTGATATCGCTATATTTACATGTTAACGTCACGAGAGCGTCGGCTGACGCGGGTGCCGACATGTCACGTGAGAGACGACAGACCACAGGAAGGTTCGAGCAATGGTTCAGGGGCTACTGGCGAAGGCAGCAACCACGGTCATCACCGGCCTGGCCGGGGTAACCGCCTACGAGGTGTTGCGCAAGGCCGTGGCCAAGGCGCCGCTGCACCAAACCGCGGTCTCGGCCGCGGAGCTGGGGCTGCGCGGCAGCCGCAAGGCTGAGGAAGCCGCAGAGTCGGCCAGGCTCAAGCTTGCCGACGTGATGGCCGAAGCCCGCGAACGCATCGGCGAAGAGGCGCCCACACCGGCCGTCGGCGACATCCACCAGCACGACCACTGAGCGCTCGACGTGACCCTCGTGACGGCTGACCAGATCGCCACAGCCGACGATCCTGCCCTCGTCGTGGTTTCGGATGCGGCCGGGCGGATGCGGGTTGCCGTCGAGTGGGTCCGCTCCAACTCCCGGCGCGCCGTGGCGGTCGAAGAGGCGGTAGCCAAGTGCAACGGTGTGCGGGCCGTGCACGCCTACCCGCGCACCGGATCCGTCGTCGTCTGGTACTCGCCCCGGCGCTGTGATCGCCCATCGGTGCTGGCAGCGATCAGCGGCGCAGCGCAGGTGGCCGCGGAATTGATCCCCACCCGCGCGCCGCATTCGGCCGAGATCCGCAACGGTGAGGTGCTTCGTATGGCGATCGGCGCTGCGGCGCTGACGCTGCTTGGCGTGCGCCGCTATGTGTTCACGCGGCCGCCGCTGCTCGGGCCCACCAGCCGGCTCGTCGCCAGCGGCGTCACCATATTCACCGGGTACCCCTTTCTGCGCGGCGCGCTGCGTTCGCTGCGCTCCGGTAAGACCGGCACCGATGCGCTGGTCTCGGCGGCGACCATTGCCAGCCTGATCCTGCGTGAGAACGTGGTGGCACTGACCGTGCTGTGGCTGCTCAACATCGGTGAATACCTACAGGATCTGACGCTGCGGCGGACCCGACGGGCGATCTCAGAACTCTTACGCGGCACCCAGGACACGGCGTGGATTCGCTTAACCGACGGGCCACAAGTGGGCACCGAAATACAGGTGCCGATCGACACCGTGCAGATCGGCGACGAGGTGGTGGTGCACGACCATGTCGCGATACCGGTTGACGGCGAAGTCGTCGACGGCGAAGCGATTGTCAATCAGTCCGCGATCACCGGGGAAAACCTGCCCGTCAGCGTCATGGTCGGGTCACACGTCCATGCCGGTTCGGTAGTAGTGCGCGGGCGCTTGGTGGTGCGCGCGAGTGCCGTCGGCAAGCACACCACGATCGGGCGCATCATCACCCGAGTCGAACAGGCTCAACACGATAGGGCGCCCATCCAGACCGTCGGCGAGAATTTCTCCCGCCGCTTCGTGCCCACCTCGTTCATTGTCTCGGCCATTACGTTGGCGATCACCGGAGATGTCCGCCGCGCGATGACCATGCTGTTGATCGCGTGTCCCTGCGCGGTGGGGCTGGCCACGCCGACCGCAATCAGCGCCGCGATCGGTAACGGGGCACGGCGCGGCATCCTCATCAAGGGCGGATCTCACCTCGAACAGGCAGGCCGGGTCGACGCGATCGTGTTCGACAAGACCGGGACGCTGACCGTCGGTCGCCCCGTGGTCACCAATATCGTTGCGATGCACAAAGATTGGGAGCCTGAGCAGGTGTTGGCGTATGCGGCCAGCTCGGAGATCCACTCTCGGCACCCGCTGGCCGAA
Organism: Mycobacterium haemophilum DSM 44634; assembly: GCF_000340435.2. Classification (NCBI taxonomy): domain Bacteria; kingdom Bacillati; phylum Actinomycetota; class Actinomycetes; order Mycobacteriales; family Mycobacteriaceae; genus Mycobacterium; species Mycobacterium haemophilum. Next base: position 1,002,049 of record NZ_CP011883.2, on the reverse strand, counting down.
GCGGTGATCCGCTCGACCGAGGAGCGCCACATCAGCATCCCGCCGCACGAGGAGTGCGAGGTGCTGGTCGGTCTGGGCATGCGGACCTGGGCCGACGGCCGGACCCTGCTGCTGGGCAGCCCGTCGCTGTTGCGAGCCGAAAAGGTCAAGGTGTCGAAGAAGGCATCGGAGTGGGTCGCCTTGCTGCGGCGTCGGGCGGAGACTCCGCTGCTGCTCGCGGTGGACGGCACGCTAGTGGGGCTGATCAGCCTGCGCGATGAAGTCCGTCCTGAGGCAGCCGAGGTGCTGACGAAGTTGCGGGCCAGCGGTGTGCGGCGGATCGTCATGCTCACCGGGGACCATCCAGACATCGCCAAGGTCGTCGCCGAAGAGCTGGGCATCGACGAGTGGCGCGCCGAGGTGATGCCCGAGGACAAGCTCGAGGTGGTCCGCGATCTGCAGAACGAAGGCTACGTGGTCGGCATGGTCGGCGACGGCGTCAATGACGCTCCGGCGCTAGCGGCCGCTGATATCGGGATCGCCATGGGTCTGGCCGGAACCGACGTCGCCGTCGAGACCGCTGACGTGGCACTGGCCAACGATGATCTCAATCGTCTGCTCGACGTGCGTGACCTGGGCGCGCGGGCGGTGGAAGTCATTCGCGAAAATTACGGGATGTCCATCGCCGTCAACGCCGCCGGGCTGCTTATTGGGGCGGGCGGGGCGCTCTCGCCGGTGCTGGCCGCGGTCCTGCACAACGCATCGTCGGTCGCGGTGGTGGCCAATAGCTCCCGGCTGATCCGCTACCGCCTGTAATTGGCGAGCGTGCGCAGTTGCACGCGACACGCCGCGGTCATGGACGTACAGACACGCACGCTCGGCCGTGGCGGCTCAGCAGCCACAGTCGTGGCCACGCCACGCTCGGATGCCCTGCCACGCCGCCACGGCGGCGATGGCCAGACCGATGGTGGGATCAACCCACCAACCGTCGGGCCAGCAAGCAGTGATCGCCAAGCCGATCAGCACCCCGGCGGCCTGGGCGGCGCACAGGTAGTTCTGGGTGCCTTCGCCCTCGGTGGCCGCCGAGGCCAGCCGAGCACCCACCCGGTGGTTGGCCCAGCCGAGAATCGGCATCAACACCAAGGCCAGCGCCGTTAACCCGATGCCGACTACCGACGTCTCGGCGTGGTGCTGGCCGGCCAGGTCACGGATGGATTCGACAGCGATGTAGGGGGCAGTCAGCCAAAACGACACCGCCACACCACGTTGTGCGCGCCGCTCGGCGGTCTCCGACGCCGTGCGAGTGCCAGTGAAACGCCAGAGCACCATCGCGCTGGCCAACCCTTCGGATCCGCCGCCGAGGGCCCACCCGGTCAATGCGATGGATCCGACCGCCAAACCCTGCCACAGTCCCAGGGCGCCCTCGATGAGCAACACGGCGAGGCTGACCCAGGCCAGCCACCGCGCCCACCGAGCGTTCCGCTGCCATCCGGCATCGCGCGGGGAGGTGCCACAGTCGACATGGGCAGCCGATTCGACGGGATCACCGACCGTGCGGGAGGTCATCGGCATCAAGTGATGGTAAATGCCGATGGCGCCGCATGCGTGCTCAGCGCGCCCGCTGGACCTAATCTCACTAATCAGGAGCACGGCGGGAGATGGGAGCACCAGATGGGGCGCACCGACAACGACACCTGGGACGCGGCGACGAGCGTGGGTGCTACCGCCACGATGGTGGCCGCGGGACGGGCCCGGGCCACCAGGGATGCCCTGATCGACGACCCGTTCGCCGAACCGCTGGTGCGGGCGGTCGGCATCGATTTCTTCACCCGATGGGCGATCGGCGAACTGACTTCCGCTGAGGTCGATATCCCCGACGCCCCCTGGGGCATGCAGCGGATGACCGATGTGCTGACGGTGCGTACTCGCTACATCGACGCGTTTCTGGCCGACGCGGCGTTGTCCGAGGCACCGGGAATCCGCCAGGCGGTCATTTTGGCCTCGGGCCTCGATGCCCGCGGCTATCGACTTGCCTGGCCGACGGGGATGACAGTGTTCGAGATCGACCAACCGCAAGTCCTCGAATTCAAGAGCTTCACGTTAGCCGCGCTCGACGCTTCCCCGACGACCGACCTTCGGGCGGTGCCAATCGACCTCCGCCACGATTGGCCGTCGGCGCTGCGCCAGGCTGGTTTCGACCCGGGACGCCGCACCGCGTGGCTCGCCGAGGGCCTGCTCGCATTCCTGCCCTCGCAGGCGCAGGATCGCTTGCTGGACAACATCACCGCGCTCAGCGCCGACGGTAGCCGGTTGGTGGCGGAGACATTTCTCAACTCCCCAGATGCCTTGCAGGCGTTGGAAGCCGCGAATCAAAAGTGGTATGCGCACGGTCTGGACGTCGTGCTCGACAACCTGGGCTACCCCGGCGAGCGCCACGACGTCGCAACCTATCTCGACGCGCGCGGCTGGAGCGTGACGGAAACGCGGCTAGAACAGTTGTTGGCCGACAACGGCTTACCGGTTCCACCAACAAGCCAGCGGCCAGCATCGGCCGTTTCCGACAATTACTACTGCACCGCGGTGCTGCACCGGGGGGCCGACGCACCCTAGGAGCAGCCGCCAGAAACCAGGTTAGGGAGCGTCCACCAATGCCAAACAGCAACCCCGCCAAACCACTTGACGGCTTTCGGGTCCTCGATTTCACCCAAAACGTGGCCGGGCCGTTGGCCGGACAGGTGCTGGCCGATCTAGGCGCCGAGGTCATCAAGATTGAAGCGCCCGGCGGTGAGGCGGCCCGCCAGATCACCGCAGTCCTTCCCGGACGCCCACCGCTGGCGACATATTTTCTGCCCAACAACCGCGGCAAGAAATCGGTAACAGTGGACCTGACCCACGACGAGGCCAGACAGCAGATACTGCGGCTCGCCGATACCGCCGACGTCGTGCTGGAAGGTTTTCGCCCCGGGGTTATGGAGCGAATGGGCCTGGGCCCCAACGACTTGCGGTCGCGAAACCCCAAGCTGATCTATGCGCGCTTGACGGCGTTCGGCGGTAACGGCCCCCACGGCAGCCGGCCGGGCGTCGATCTGATGGTCGCCGCCGAGGCCGGCATGACCACCGGGATGCCCACGCCGGACGGCAAACCGCAGATCATCCCCTTCCAACTCGTCGACAACGCCAGCGGTCACGTGCTAGCTCAGGCGGTGCTGGCGGCGCTGCTCAACCGCGAGCGCCACGGGGTGTCCGACATTGTCCGAGTCGCGATGTACGACGTCGCGGTAGGCCTGCAGGCCAACCAGCTAACACTGCATCTCAACAAGGCCGACAGCGCCCGAGCAACCTCCAAGCCAGCACCGGAGCAGTATCCGAAAGCTAAGCGGCGCAAGGGAGTTGGCTTTGCCACCCAACCCTCGGACGCCTTCCGAACCGCCGATGGATACGTCGTGATCAGCGCGTATGTGCCCAAGCACTGGCAGAAGTTGTGTCGCATCATCGGCCGACCCGATCTCGTTGACGATGAGCGATTCCGCGACCAACGCGCGCGGGCGGTCAACTACCCCGAGTTGACCGACGAACTTCAGGCGGCGCTGGCCGCCAAGACCGCTGCCGAATGGGTTAAGTTGCTGCAGCAGGGCGGTCTGATGGCCTGCCTGGCCCACACCTGGAAGCAGGTCGTCGACACCCCGTTGTTCGCCGAGAACGACCTCGCCCTGCACGTCGGCAGCGGTGACCCGCAGCTTGGGGCCGTCACGGTGATCCGCACACCGGCCCGCTACGTGAGCTTCAACGCCGTGGTCACCGATCCCCCGCCGGCCGCGGGCCAGCACAACGATGTGTTTCTGACTGGGCCACCGAGTGATTCGTGACTGGCGGCGCGTTAGGGCCTCAGTTTGACGACCCGGTCGTTGCCGCGGTCGGCGACGTAGACGGTCCCGCTTTTGTCCACCGTCACCGCCAAGGGGGTATTGAGGCCGGTAAATGGCAGCACGATCGGGGTGTTGGAGCCGGCCGGCAATTTCACCACCTGGTTGTTGTCGTGTTCGGTGACATAGACGTCGCCGGCGGTGTCCACCGCGATGCCCCAGGGCACGGTGACGCCGGTGAACGCCAGCACGGTCTGGCTGTTTGTCGCGACGTTGAGTTCCACCACCCGGTTGTTGTCGGTGTCGGTGACATAGACGTTGCCGGCGGCGTCCACCGCCACACCATCGGGGTTCTTCAGGCCAGTGAACGGCAGCACGGTCTGGACGGTGGACCCCGCCGCGAGCTTGACGACCCTGCTATTGCCCCGGTCGGCGACATAGACGTTGCCGGCGGCGTCCACCGCAACACCCTCGGGGTAATTGAGATCAGAAAACGGCAGCACGATCTGATGGTTGGACCCGGCCGCCAACGACACCACCCGGTTGTTGAAATCGGTGACATACACCGTGCCGGCGGCGTCCACCGCCAGCCCCTGGGGCTGATAGAGACCCGAGAACGGCAGCACCGTCGGGGTGCTCGATCCCGGCGCCAACTCCACCACCCGCCCGTACATGCCTTCACTGGTGACATACACGTCGCCGGCTTTGTCGACCGCCACCCCACTGGGAGACAGCCGAAAGTCGATGCCATTGAACGGCAGCACGGTTTGCCCGGCCGCCTGCCCAGACGGCGACAACAGACCCGATCTGAGGACCTGGGTGATGCCGATGGCGGCCACCAGCACGAGCACCGCAGCGCCGACGACGATCCACCGCGTGCGTTTCCGGCGGGACTGGGCAGCACCGCGATTCAAGCCCGGGTCAGGCACGGCGGGTGGTTGGCTAAACGTCGGTGGGCCAGCCGGACTGGCGTAGTACGGCGGCCCAGTTGGCCGCCAGCCGCCATCGCCACTGTCGGTGGTTGCCGGATGAGCTACCGGACGAGCCATGGTCTCCTCGCCGGGCGCTGATCCAACCATTGACCTGGGGTCGGTGCCCGAGCCTGGGTAATGGGCCCAGCCGGCGGTGCCCAGCAGGGTCGCGTTGTCGCCGTGCTGCAGAATCGTGGCTTCCTGGTGCTGCTCGGGTGCGGTCAGCGCCTGGTGGGCGGCTTCGGCCAGATCACCCGCGGTGGCATAGCGGTCGGCGGGGTTTTTGGCCATGCCTTTAGCGATCACCTCGTCGAACGCCGCTGGAACCATTCCCGGTCGCAGCTGGCTGGGCCGCGGGGCAGGCTCGAGCAGATGCGCAGCAACCATCCGTTCGACAGTTTCGGCACGATACGGCGGCGCCCCGACCAAACACTCGCCCAACACGCAGGCCAGCGCATAGATATCAGCGCGGTAGGTGACGTCGTTGCCGGTGAACCGCTCCGGGGCCATGTAGTTGTAGGTGCCAATCGCGGTGCCGCTCTGGGTCAGGCCGGGGTCAGACGCGGCGCGCGCGATCCCGAAATCCACCAGGTAAGCGAAGTCCTTGCCGGTGACCAGGATGTTTTCCGGTTTGACGTCGCGGTGTGTGACGCCGTTCGCGTGTGCGGCATCCAGCGCAGCCGCGATTTGGCGCACGATGGCCACTGTTCGCGCCGGGCTCAGCGGACCGTACTGGCTCAACATGGTACGCAGTGAAACGCCGTCGATCAGGCGCATCTCCACATAGAACTGCCCGTTGATCTCGCCGTAGTCATGGATGGGCACGATGTGCGGCTCGGTCAACCGCCCCGCCGTGTCAGCCTCGCGTTGCATCCGCGCACGAAACTCCGAATTATCGGAGTATTGCGCTGAAATCAGCTTCAGCGCCACCACCCGGTGCTTGCGAGTGTCTTCTGCTTCATAGACCTCGCCCATGCCGCCGCGACCCAGTAGCCGCGTCAGCTGATACGGCCCAAACCGCGACCCTACCCGCGAAATAGTGTCGCTCACCGTCGACGCTCCCTTCGATTGGCCGCCGATCCCGACGCCCTCAGTCCCGCCACATCGAAACCGGTGGCTACCACACGGTAAATCCTTAGTGACCGGGCCACAATAAAACTGCGCAACACGAGGCCTCTGTGGGGGTTCGTCAACGGACCACCCAAAGTCGATAGAGCCCTACGGAATTGGCTGCGATGGCCGATGCCCGGCCGGTCAAAGAATCCGGTCCGGGCACGCGAGTTAAGCGATAGCATTCACCGCTGCCGCCAGTTTAGATTGGAACGAGCTCGGCAACGGAATCGACCCATACTGGTCTAAACCTTCTTGGCCCGCACCAATTGCGGCCTGCATAAACGCTTTCACCGCCGTGCCGGTGGCCGAATCCGGATACTTCGAGCAGACGATCTCATAGGTCGCCAACACGATCGGATACGCACCGGGCTGCGTCGGCTTGTAGAACGACGACGTGTCCAACACCAAGTCGTTGCCCTGCCCCATGATCCTGGCCCCGGCAATCGTTTTGCCGACGGAGTCGGTAGTAATCGAGACCGGATCCGGACCCGCTGACGTGATGATCTGGGCCATATCCAACTGCTTGCCCACCGCGAACGACCACTCGTTGTAGGTGATCGACCCGTCGATGTTCTGCAGGGCCGCCGACGTCCCATTATTCCCCGCGGCGCCGACACCGACACCCCCATCGAAGGTCTCGCTGACACCTTTACCCCAGGCACCGTTGGATGCGGCATCGAGGTATTTCTGGAAGTTGTCCGTGGTACCTGACTTGTCGCTGCGGAAGATGACGCGAATGGGTATTGACGGCAACGGCGTGCCCGCGTTGAGCGCGGCGATCGCCGGGTCGTTCCACGTGGTGAGGGTGCCGTTGAAGATCTTTGCCGTGGTGGGTCCGTCTAGCTTCAGCGACGTCACGCCGTTGATGTGGTAGGTGACCGCGATCGGGCCAAACACCGTCGGCAGATCCCATGCCGGCGAACCGCAGCGCGCCGCCGCGCTCTCGGTCTGACCCTTCGACGGATCCAACGGCACGTCGGACCCCGCCAAATCGGTTTCGTTATTGATGAACTCCGTCACCCCGCTGCCGGAGCCGTTTGCGTTGTAGTCCAACGTATAGCCTGGGCACGCCCGGATATAGGCGTAGACAAATTGTTCCATCGCGTTCTCTTGGGCGGTGGAGCCGGCGTCCTTAAGCTGCTTCTTGCCGCCGCAGTGCACCGGCACCGACGAGGTGTTGGATCCAGATGACGAGGTGTTGGTGCTGTTGGGACCGCACGCCGATAACACCAGCGCGCTGGCGGCCAACAGAGTCAGCGCAGCGCCAGATCGGGTGAACTTCACGGAACTCCTTTCACGAGTCAGGCGACGAATGCACGCATTCCGCCACCATGGAGCCCCCTGGAGCACTCCCGCCGCACGCTGGTTTGGCGACAAACACGCGGACCTGTGGACATCCAAGCCTTGCCAGCTGGGAGCAGGATTAGAGGCGCCTTTGAAGCTTTTGTGGAAAAACTAGAAGAGTTTAGCCGCAGCGGTGCAGATGAGCAGATACTGAGCGGGGCCTTTGAAGGTATGTAGAAGATAGCCCGCGTGGCGACTTGCGTGGGGTCTCGAAGTAGCTTTAGTGGGATGTTGATGAGCCCGGAACAGCTTGGCGCCGAAACCGGTGCCCCGAAAACTGATGCTGCTGATGCCGCGACACCGGCCATGGCGGCGGTGAACCTCACGTTGAGTTTCGCCGCCAAAACCGTGCTCGATCAGGTGAGCCTGGATTTCCCCGCCCGCGCGGTTACGTCCTTGTTGGGACCGACCGGCTCAGGGAAGACGACCTTCCTGCGCACCCTGAATCGGATGAACGACAAGGTATCCGGGTACCGGTACAGCGGTGACGTCCTGCTCGCCGGACAGAGCATCTTCAACAGCAGCGACCTGATGGAGTTCCGCCGCCGGGTCGGCATGCTATTCCAGCGTCCCAACCCGTTTCCCATGTCGATCATGGACAACGTGGTTGCCGGCGTGCGCGCGCACAAGATGGTGCCGCGCAAGGAATTCAAAAGCGTTGCTGAAGCTCAACTGACCGAGGTTGGGCTCTGGGATGCGGTCAAGGATCGGCTCGGTGATTCGCCGTTCCGGCTCTCCGGCGGTCAGCAGCAGTTGTTGTGTCTGGCCCGTGCGCTTGCGGTGGAACCGGAGGTGCTGTTGCTGGACGAGCCCACGTCCTCGCTGGACCCGACGACGACCGAAAAGATCGAAGGGCTCATTCGGTCATTGGCCAACCGGCTGACCGTGATCATGGTGACCCATGATCTCGCCCAGGCCGCCCGGATCGGTCACCGGACGGCATTATTTTTCGACGGCAGACTGGTCGAGGAAGGGCCCACCGAACAGCTGTTCTCATCGCCCAAGCATGCCGAAACGGTCCGTTACATCTCCGGACTGTTCGGCGACCGCAGGCCCCTCGGTCCCGGAGAAAGGCAAGTCGGGACCACAGCAGCAAATGGCGGAAACCCCGAATAGACCGGCAAATCGACCGGCAATAGAAAGGTCAGTTGTGTGATGATTCGTTTGCGTACCTTGTTGGCTGCCGTGCCGCTGGTCTTGGTGGCAGCCTGCGGTTCGAACTCAACAAGTGGTTCGTCCGGTCCCGGGGCCGGCGGTAACCCTGCCAGCCCAGCCACCGCGCCCGCGACGTCAAAGGTCACGCTGTCAGAGACCGGCAGCACGCTGCTTAACCCGCTGTTCAATCTGTGGGGTCCGGCCTACCAAGCGAAGTACCCGAACGTCACGATCACCGCCCAAGGCACCGGGTCGGGTACCGGGATCGCACAGGCCGCTGCCGGGACGGTCGATATCGGCGCCTCCGACGCCTACCTGTCCCAGGGCGACATGGCTACGCACAAGGGATTGATGAACATCGCGTTAGCCATTTCCGCTCAGCAGATCAACTACAACCTGCCCGGTGTCAGCGAGCACCTCAAACTGAATGGCAAGGTGCTGGCGGCCATGTACCAGGGCACGATCAAAACCTGGAACGACCCGCAGATCGCCGCCCTCAACCCCGGCGTGAACCTGCCTGGCACCGCGGTCGTTCCGCTGCACCGTTCCGACGGGTCCGGTGACACGTTCTTGTTCACCCAGTATCTGGCGAAGCAAGACCCCGACGGCTGGGGTAAGTCGCCCGGCTTCGGCACCACCGTCGACTTCCCCGCCGTGCCGGGCGCGCTGGGCGAGAACGGCAACGGCGGCATGGTGACCGGCTGCGCCGAGACCCCCGGCTGCGTCGCCTACATCGGCATCAGCTTCCTCGACCACGCCAACCAGAAGGGACTGGGCGAGGCCCAGTTGGGCAATGCCTCCGGTAACTACCTGCTGCCCGACGCCCAAAGTATTCAGGCTGCCGCGGCCAGCTTCGCCTCGCAGACCCCGGCGAACCAGGTGATCTCCCTGATCGACGGGCCGGCCGCTAGCGGCTACCCGATCGTTAACTACGAGTACGCCATCGTCAACAGCAACCAGAAGGATGCCGCCACCGCGCAGACGTTGCAGGCATTCCTGCACTGGGCGGTGACCGACGGTAACAACACCTCGTTCCTGGACCAGGTGCACTTCCAGCCGCTGCCGGCGGCGGTGGCCAAGTTGTCCGACGCCCAAATCGCCAAGATCGCCAGCTAACGAGTTTTCGGTGACCCTGACTGGCCTCTCCGGGCCCCAGCTCAGCCCGGGCCGCGGGCACGTGCCGCGGCCCGGGCTGAGCCAGCTTCGTAACCTCAGCCGCACCGGCCTCGGCATCCGGTGGGCCGGCGGCGTGGCTGCGGTGATCCCGATGCTGGCGCTGGTGTTCGTGCTGGCGACGTTGGTTATCGAGGCGCTGCCGGCGATCCGGCTCAACGGGTTGCACTTCTTCACGGCCACCGACTGGAATCCGGGCAACACCTACGGCAACACCGTTGTCAGCCGCGGCGTTGCACATCCGATCGGCGCCTACTACGGGGCATGGCCGCTGATTTTCGGCACCCTGGTCAGCTCGGCGATCGCCCTGATCGTCGCGGTGCCGGTGTCCATCGGAGCGGCGTTGGCGATCGCCGAACGGTTACCGAAACGTCTCGCCTCCGCCGTCGGCATGGTGCTCGAATTGCTCGCCGGCATCCCCAGCGTTGTCGTCGGCCTGTGGGGAGCGCTGACGTTCGGGCCGTTCATCGCCCACCACATCGCTCCGGTGATCGCCCGCACCGCTCCGGATGTGCCGGTGCTCAACTACTTCCGCGGCAACACCGGTAACGGAGAGGGCATGTTGGTTTCCGGCCTAGTGCTGGCGGTGATGATCATTCCCATCATCGCCAGCACCACCCGTGACTTGGTCAAACAGGTGCCCCTGCTGCCCCGCGAGGGCGCGACCGCGTTGGGGATGTCCGACTGGGAGTGCGCGCGCCGAGTCACCCTGCCGTGGGTGTCCAGCGGCATCGTCGGCGCCGTGGTTCTCGGACTTGGGCGCGCGCTGGGGGAGACGATGGCCGTCGCAATGGTCTCCGGAGCGGAGTTGGGCGCGATGCCGACCAACATCTATTCGAGTATGACCACGATCGCCGCCACCGTGGTGTCCCAGCTGGATTCGGCGCTGACCGACTCCACCAACTTCGCGGTAATGACGCTCGCCGAGGTTTCTCTGGTGTTGATGGTGATCACCCTGCTGACGAATGTGGCCGCGCGGGGGCTGGTACACCGGGCGTCGAATACCGCGCTGCCCGTGGGACGAGGTGTTTGACATGAGGTCGCTCGCCGTTCGGCGCAAGATGGTCAACGCGCTGTTCTGGGCGGGCTGCCTGTGCTGCCTGGCGGTGGTGGTGGCCCCGACGTTCTGGATGCTGATCGGAGTCGTCAGCCGTGCGTTGCCGGTGTTCCACTTACATGTGCTGACCCAGGACACCCAGGGCAACGGTGGCGGCCTGCGCAACGCCATCATCGGTACCGTCGTCCTGGCCCTCGGGGTCGCGCTGGTGGGTGGCACGGTGAGCGTGTTGGCCGGGATCTACCTGTCCGAGTTCGCCACCGGGAGGAAACGCTCGATGCTGCGCGGCGCCTACGAGGTGCTGTCCGGTATCCCGGCCATCGTGCTCGGCTACGTCGGCTATCTGACCCTCGTGGTCGCCTTCGACTGGGGGTTTTCCCTGGCGGCCGGGGTACTGGCGCTGTCGGTGATGAGCATTCCGTATATCACCAAGGCCACCGAGTCCGCGCTTGCCCAGGTGCCGACGTCCTACCGGGAAGGTGCTGAAGCACTCGGGCTGCCCGTCACGTGGACGCTGCGCAAGATCGTGCTGAAACCGGCACTGCCCGGCATCGTCACCGGCATGCTGGTGGCTCTTGCGCTGGCGATCAGCGAGACGGCCCCGATGCTCTACACCGCGGGTTGGTCGAATTCCGTCCCGACCGGGCAGCTCACCCACTCGCCGATCGGTTACCTGACCTATCCGATCTGGACGTTTTACAACCTGCCGTCGAAATCGGCCCAGGACCTGTCCTATAACGCGGCGTTCTTGCTGATCGTGTTCCTGCTGCTGCTGATCGTTTTCGGTCGGCTGATCACCTGGTTTGCCCGGCGGCATTCGGAATCCTAAGCGCCAGAGGGTAATCCGGAGTTCTCGGATTCCCGCAGCAGCAGTGCACGAACCAGGGGACGTGGACCGTAGGGCCGCAGCAGCCTGCTGGCCGGGCGCGGACGCACTCGTTGCGGCCACCAGAACCAGCGCCCGAGAAGCGCGGCGATGGACGGCGTCATAAACGACCGCACGATCAGCGTGTCGAACAGCAACCCGAGGCCGATGGTGGTTCCTATCTGGCCGAGGACACGCAAATCGCTGAAAACAAAGGACGACATGGTGGCGGCAAATACCAGGCCCGCGGAAGTCACCACCGAGCCCGAACCAGCCATCGCACGGATAATGCCGGTCTTCAATCCGGCGCCGATTTCCTCTTGGAACCGGGAGATCAGCAGCAGGTTATAGTCGGAGCCCACCGCCAGCAGCAGGATCACGGCCAGTGCCAGCACGATCCAGTACAGCTGGATACCGAGAATGTCTTGCCAGACCAGCACGGAGAGCCCAAAAGAAGCGCCCAAGGACACCGCCACCGTGCCCACAATGACGATTGCGGCGACCAAACTTCGCGTAATGATCATCATGATGAGCAAAATCAAGCTCAGCGCGGCGATGGCGGCGATCATCAGGTCGTATTTTGCGCCGTCTTGGATGTCCTTGTAGGTCGCCGCGGTGCCGGCGAGATAGATATTGGCGCCCGCCAACGGGGTGCCCTTCACGGCCTCGTGCGCCGCATCCTTGATCGCGTCGATATGCGATATGCCCGCCGGTGTTGCGGGATCACCTTCATGGGAGATGATCATGCGAGCCGCTTTGCCGTCCGGCGACAGGAACAATTTCAGGCCCCGTTGGAAGTCGGGGTTGTTAAAAGCCTCCGGCGGCAAATAGAAGGAGTCGTCATTCTTGGCGGCGTCGAACGCTTGTCCCATGGCGGCCGAGTTTTCGGTGAGTGCTTGCTGCTGAGCGTTGATCCCAGAGTTGGTAGCGTAGTTGGATAACACCAAGTCCAGATTGGCCTCCTGGCTGGCAATCTGGGGCGGTATTAACGACACCAATCGCGGCTGGGTTGCATCTAATTTATCCAAAGATGCTGTCAGGGTTTGAAACTGCTCGGCGAGCTGATCGATACCGTCAAGTGCGTCATAGACGGACCGGATCGCAAAGCAGACCGGGATATCGTAACAGTGTGTATCCCAGTAGAAATAACTGCGAATCGGTCTGAAAAAATCGTCGAAATTCGCGATCTTATCCCGCAAATCATTGATCAGGGCGACCGTGTTGTGAAAGCTTTGAGTCTCGTCATGCGTGGCGGCGGCGAGCTCCTGCTGAAGCGCGTATTGCTGCTGCAAAATGTGGATCGTTTTCCGCAGCTCGTCGGCTTGCTTCAACAAGTCGTTTGCGCGATCTCGCTGATATTTCAGGTTCTGGGTCTGACCGACACTTTGCATGCTGATCTGGAACGGTATCGAGCTGTGCTCGATCGGAGTTCCCAACGGCCTGGTCATGGCTTGCACCTGGGCGATGCCACGTAGATGGAAGACACCCTTGGCCACCCGGTCCAAGATGAGCATGTCCGCCGGATTACGCATATCGTGGTCGGTTTCAATCATGAGCAGTTCAGGATTCAGCCGGGCCTGAGAAAAATGCCGCTCCGCAGCGGTGTATCCGATATTGGCCGGCGCGCTACCGGGCATGTATTGCCGGGCGTCGTAACTCGTCTTATATCCCGGCAGGGCGAGCAGGCCGATAGCGGCTACCGCACCTGTCACCGCAAGAATGGGCCCGGGCCAGCGGACGATAGCCGTGCCGATCCGCCGCCATCCCCGGGTCCGCATCTTGCGTTTGGGTTCCAACAGGCCGAACGAGCCGCCCACCGCAATCACGGCCGGAGCCAGGGTGAGCGCGGCCAGCAGCGCAACGAGGATGCCTAGCGCGGCGGGAACACCGAGGCTTTGGAAATACGGCAGCCGGGTAAAGCTGAGACAGTACACCGCGCCGGCCACCGTCAAGCCCGAGCCCAGCACCACGTGGGCGGTCCCGTGAAACATGTCACGGAAGGCGGTGGACCGGTCGTGTGCGGTCTGCCGCCCTTCGTGATAACGGCCGAGGAAAAATATCGCGTAATCGGTGCCGGCGGCAATGACCAGCAATGTCAAAAGATTTGTCGAGTAGGTGGAAAGTCCGATGATCCCAGCGTTTCCCAGAAAAGCGACGACCCCTCGGGCCGCGGCCAATTCAATGAGGACCGTGATAAGCACGAGGAGCATGGTGACAACAGAACGGTAGACAAATAACAACATGATGGCGATCACGAGGATAGTGATCGCGGTGACCTTCGCCGTTCCTTTACTGCCCACTTCGAACTGATCCGTGATGAGCGGCGCCGCGCCGGTGACGTAGGCTTTAATGCCAGGTGGTGCGGTCATCTGCGCCACAATGTCGCGGACCGCGTCGACGGACTCGATCGATTTCGCTTCACCTTGATTGCCGGTAAGGTAAACCTGAACATACGCGGCTTTGCCATCATTGCTTTGCGAGCCCGCCGCCGTGAGCGGGTCCCCCCAGAAGTCCTGTACGTGCTGCACGTGCTTGGTGTCCTGCGCGAGCCGCTGAATTAGTGCGTCGTAAAACCGGTGGGCGTCAGCGCCGAGTTGCTTATCGCCTTCCAAGACGATCATCGCCGCACTGTCGGAATCGAATTCGCGGAACACTTTTCCGATGCGTTTCATGGCCTGCAGCGACGGCGCATCCGGGGAGCTTAGCGACACGTTATGCGCTTTTCCGACCTCTTCCAATTGCGGGACAACGCTATTGGTGAGGACCGCAAGCCCCACCCAGACCAGGATGATCGGGACCGAAAGCCGGCGGATCGTGTCCGGTACCGACGCTCGCGGGTGCTGGTTGCTCATCCGGACTTGTCCAAGCAGAAGGTATACGCATTCACTTCGTTGACGGACCTTTCGTCTTTGACGACACCGTTGATGGTGATGCGGCAGCCGATGGAGTTGCCGTTGCCCTGCGCGACCAGGTTGGCGAATACCCCCGGTTGCGTTGTCGTCATCGTGACCGACCACGGCAGGGTCGTGTCGAGGACTTGCTGCGGCGCAGCGTTGATGTCCAGGTAGTTGATGGTTGCCACGGTTCCGGGGGCGCCAAAGACCTCGAGGAGCACCTGCTTAGGGTTGAACGGGTTGATGTCGTTCGAGATGGCATTGCCGGCTGACGTGTTGTTGTGCGAGCCGAAGATTCCATGCAGCCGGTAAACGCCGAACCCCGCGACGGCGACCACGACCACGGCGACCAGCAACATCCACCAACGCCTGACGAGGCGGGTAATTGAAATCCCCTTCACCCGTTAGCCTTTCGATAACCGGCGACACGATCACCCGGGCGAGGGCATCTTTCCTGCGCTTCGAGCGGGGATCGACTGTTATGACAGTACGGTACCGGACCGGACAGAACAAGAGACGGAGTCGTACACTGCTGGTCGTGCCGCGTCACCTAGCGGATCGGGTCAGGCTGGGGATGATGACGTCGTCGACCAGCGCTTGCACGGTGTGCCGAGTGGGCGGCCGAGTGGGGATGATGGACCGGAAGATGAGGTAGCCGGGCAGCAAGTCCCACAGTTCGTCGCTGATGGCGGCATCGTCCATCTCGCCGCGGTCGACGGCCTGCCGCAGGATGTGGTGGACCAAGGCTTTCCGCTGGTCGACAAATTGCTGCTGCAGCACATCATTGAGCGCGGGGTTGCGCGACACCTCGACAAGCACCGCACGGATGGTGCTGGCCTGCTGGAGGGCCTGCTGGCAGATGAGCTCGCCCAGTCGCAGCAAGTCGCCGCGCAGTGAGCCAGTCTCAGGTGGAACCGCGACCTGGCGAATACCCTCCACGAAGGCGGCCAACACTAATTCGGCTTTAGACGGCCAGCGCCGGTAGACGGTGGCCTTGCTGGCTCGGGCGGTTGCCGCGACCGCGTCCACTGTCAGCCGGTCATATCCGTGTTGTTGCAACAGCCGTAACGTCACCTCAAGGAACTCGACCTCGCGCGGCGACCACGGCGAGGAGTCCGCGGCACGATCAGCCATCTCGGTCACAGCGCCCACGATAGAACCGATCGGAACTACGGCGTCAGCGCAGCAGTGCCCGCGACATCACCACGCGCTGAATCTGGTTGGTGCCCTCGTAGATCTGGGTGATCTTGGCGTCGCGCATGAACCGCTCGACCGGGAAGTCGGTGGTATAGCCAGCGCCGCCAAACAATTGCACGGCGTCGGTGGTGACCTCCATCGCGATGTCGGAGGCAAAACATTTCGACGCCGCCGAGATGAAGCCCAGGTCCGGCTCACCGCGTTCGGCCCGGGCGGCGGCGGTGTAGACCATCAACCGCGCCGCCTCCACCTTCATCGCCATGTCGGCCAGCATGAACTGAACGGCCTGGAAGGTGCTGATCGATTCGCCGAATTGCTTGCGGTCCTTGGTATACGCGATGGCAGCGTCCAACGCGCCCTGCGCAATGCCCACGGCTTGGGCCCCAATTGTGGGACGCGTGTGATCCAACGTGGCCAACGCTGTCTTGAAGCCAGTACCGGGCTCACCAATGATGCGATCACCGGGGATGCGGCAGTTCTCGAAGTAGAGCTCGGTGGTTGGTGACCCCTTGATCCCGAGCTTGCGTTCTTTCGGACCAACGCTGAACCCCTCATCGTCGCGGTGCACGACGAACGCGGAGATGCCGTTGGCGCCCTTGTCCGGATCGGTCACCGCCATCACCGTGTACCAGGTTGACTTGCCGCCGTTGGTAATCCAGCACTTGGAGCCGTTGAGAATCCAGTCATCCCCGTCGGCTTTGGCCCGGGTCCGCATCGACGCGGCGTCGCTGCCGGCTTCGCGCTCACTCAACGCATAGGACGCCATCGCCCCCTCCGCGGCCAACGACGGCAGCACCTGTTTCTTGAGTTCTTCCGAACCTCGCAGGATGAGGCCCATGGTGCCCAGCTTGTTAACTGCAGGAATCAGCGAGGCGGACGCGTCGACACGGGCCACTTCTTCGATCACGATGCAGGCCGCGACGGAGTCCGCGCCCTGACCGCCGTACTCCTCGGGAACGTGGACAGCGTTGAAACCGGAGGAATTGAGCGCCACTAGTGCTTCTTCAGGGAACCGAGCCCGCTCGTCCACATCGGCGGCGTGCGGAGCGATCTCTTTTTCCGCCAACGCGCGAATCGCTGCCCGCAATTCGTTGTGTTCTTCCGGCAGCTTGAACAGATCAAACGACGGGTTTCCGGACCAACCAACCATCACGGCCTCCTTGCTACTCGCCGGTTAACTTACCCCGAAGCCGCTGTAAATCCGCATCCTTGGCCCGCACGGTATCGGCCAACCGGTCGGAGAACGCAACCAGCTGCGCTCGAAGCTGCAGGTCCGACGAGCCCAAAATGCGCACCGCCAACAAACCCGCGTTGCGGGCGCCGCCGATGGACACGGTGGCCACCGGAACCCCCGCCGGCATCTGCACGATCGACAGCAGCGAATCCAGGCCGTCCAGCCTGGCCAGCGGCACTGGCACCCCGATCACCGGTAGCGGAGTCGCGGAGGCGACCATTCCAGGCAGGTGAGCGGCGCCGCCGGCACCGGCAATGATCACCTCGATGCCGCGGTCGGCAGCACTGCGCGCATAGTCGAACATCTCAGCGGGGGTGCGATGCGCCGACACCACCCGAACCTCGACCGGGATGTCAAACTCCGCCAGTGCATGGGCCGCATCTTGCATCACCGACCAGTCGCTGTCGCTGCCCATGATCACCCCGACTCGGGGCTGCTCAACCTTTCCAGCCATGCGGGTCCCATCCGTCCGTCATCTAGCGCCGCTCCTCTCCCCCGCAAGCGGGAGGTACCCCCACATCGCTCTTTCGCTCTGCATCGTCGCCGCCGCGCCACTGCCCGTGTGATAACCAATGTGCCGCCAGCTCAGCGCGTTCACGCAGCTTAGTGGGGTCTTTTAGGTCCTTGTCGGTGCCGAGAAAATTGATGTGCCCAACCTTGCGACCAGGCCGCTCGGCCTTGCCGTAGAGGTGAACCCGAGCATCGGGCATCCGCGCAAACAGGTGGTGCAGCCGTTCATCCATCGTCATCGCGTTCGGCGCCGGCGGTTGCGGGGCGCCCAGCACGTTGACCATCACGGTCACCGGCGCGGTGGCGTCGGTCTCGCCGAGGGGATAGTCCAGCACAGCACGCAGATGCTGCTCGAACTGGCTGGTGCGAGCACCGTCCATGGTCCAGTGTCCGGAGTTGTGCGGCCGCATCGCGAGCTCGTTGACCAGCAAAGCGCCGTCGGTGGTTTCGAACAACTCGACCGCGAGCACACCGACCACGCCGAGTTCGGCGGCCAATCGCAACGCCAGCTGCTGCGCAGCCGCGGCCAGGTCGTCGGCCAACGCCGGCGCCGGCGCGACCACCAACAGGCAAATCCCGTCCCGTTGCACCGTCTCCACGACCGGCCAGGCCGCACCCTGGCCGAACGGCGAGCGCGCTACCAGCGCGGACAACTCGCGACGCAGTTCTACCCGCTCCTCCACCAGCACCGGCATTCCGTCGGCCAGATATCCGGCGGCGATCTCGCGGGCGTCTGCCAGGTCGCGGGCCATCCGCACCCCCCGGCCGTCATAACCCCCGCGGACCGCCTTGACCACGATCGGGGCATCTTTCGAGCCCGCCAGGCGCTGCGCGAACGCGTCGATTTCGGCCAAGTCATCCACGCTGTCCAATGCCACGAAGCGGGGCACCGCGGCTCCCAGCGCCGTCAATCGTCGCCGCATGACCAGCTTGTCCTGGGCGTGCACCAAAGCGTGCGGCGGCGGTGCCACATTGATGCCTTCGGCCACCAGCTTGTCCAGCAGTTCGGTCGGGACGTGCTCGTGGTCGAACGTCAACGCGTCGGCTCCGGCGGCGACACGGCGCAGGTCTTCAAGGTCGGTGTGCGAGCCGATCACCACATCGGGGGTGACCTGCGCAGCGGGTTCGTCGGCGGCGGTGGCTAGCACCCGCAGCGTCTGCCCCAGCCCGATCGCGGCTTGATGGGTCATCCGGGCAAGTTGACCGCCGCCGACCATGGCAACCACTGGGGCAACTCCGGGTGGGCGTGTACTCGGCACGGCCATCATGGTGTCATGGCGGTGGATAACATGTTGACCCGCAGCAATACCCAATCGTTAGATAGCATTTTGCGTCGATTTTGCGTCAATCCGTACACTGACGTGTTGTGTCCTTTGCCGATGCCACGATCGCGCGCTTGCCGACCGTACTTCAGCCGTATGCGCAGCGCCACCACGAACTCATTAAATTTGCCATCGTCGGCGGCACCACATTCATCATCGACTCAGCAATTTTCTACACCCTCAAGCTGACGATTCTCGAGCCCAAACCGGTAACCGCCAAGGTCGTCGCCGGCATCGTCGCGGTTATCGCGTCCTACGTGTTGAACAGGGAATGGAGCTTTCGGGACCGCGGCGGCCGGGAACGCCATCATGAGGCACTGCTGTTTTTCGCCTTCAGCGGTGTGGGGGTGCTGCTGAGCATGGCGCCGCTGTGGTTCTCGAGCTATGTCCTGCAGCTGCGGGTGCCCATGGTGTCACTGACCGTGGAAAACCTCGCCGACTTTCTCTCGGCTTACATCATCGGCAACCTGCTGCAGATGGCGTTTCGCTTCTGGGCGTTCCGGCGCTGGGTGTTTCCCGACGCGTTCGCCCGCAACCCCGAAAAGGCGCTGGAATCCGCCCTCACCGCGGGCGGCATCGCCGAAGTCTTCGAGGACGGCTTCGAAGACGGCAACGTCACCCTGTTGCGCGCCTGGCGCAATCGCTCCCGCCGCCTGGATTTGAGTCCCGCGTCTCAGCTGGGCGACTCCTCGGAGCCAAGGGTGTCGAAAACCTCGTGATACAGCAGCGCGTGCACCTGACGCAGGCGCGGAATGTTGTAGAACTCCAGCGGGTCTTGTGACGCGGATTCGATAATCAGCGTTCCGGTGCGAAACATCCGTTCGGTAATCCGGTCCCGGAACTCCACGCTGTTGATGCGCGCCAGCGGAATGTCGATCCCACTGCGGGTCAGCACCCCGTGCCGAAACATCACCCTCCGGTTGGTGACGACGAAATGTGTGGTCAGCCAGCTAAGGAACGGCCGCAGCGTGAGCCAGCCGACGATCACCAGCCAGACGCCCCAGAGGACGCCGTAGATCACGTTCTTGGCAACCTGCGCCCAGTGCGTCGAGTTGATGTACCCGGAACCAAACGCCGCCAGCCCGGTCGCCACGATGAGCACCAAAGCGGGCCAGATCAAACACTTCCAGTGCGGATGGCGATGCAAAACCACCTGCTCGCCGGCAGCCAAGGCATTATCCGGATACCTCATCTTCGCGACCTTAGCCGGCGTGCGCCGGCGACCCGGACGCTAGCGCAAATGCACCACGTCACCAGCCGAAATCACGACGGTTTGGCCCTCAGCTGCCCCTTCCGTTTCCCGTCCTGTTTCCAGGCACAGCCTGCCCTGGTCATCGATGCCGCGCGCGGTCCCGACCACGTCCGTGCCACCGGGGAGCTCGGCACGCACGCGTGACCCAAGCGTCAGGCTGCGCGCCCGATAGTCGGCCATCAGCTGTGGGTCGGCGCGTCGCCACTGGCCCACCCGCGCATCGAGCTCCCGCAACAGCCGACGCACCAGCTGCTCTCGATCGGGTGCCGGCACGCCGAGGTCGAGCAGTGAGGTCGCCCCGGGACCGTCGACCTCTTCGGGGGCCTGCGTGACGTTGAGTCCCACACCGACGACGATGGCTGGCTGCGCAACCTCGGCCAGGATGCCCGCGAGCTTGCCGCCGGAAGCGACCACATCGTTGGGCCACTTGAGGCCGGCGTCGACTCCGGTCACGTCCAGCATCGGGGCCACCGTGTCCAGCACCGCTACCCCGGTGGCCAGCGATAACCAGCCCCACGCGGCGACCGGAACGTCGGCGACACTCACACCGATCGACATGGTGATCTGTGCGCGGGGGCTGGCCGACCAGCCGCGGCCGTGCCGCCCGCGGCCAGCGGTCTGGTGCTCGGCAATGAGCACCGCTCCGTCGATGTCGATGCCTGACGCTGCCCGTGCCAGCAGGTCAGCGTTCGTGGAACCGGTTTGCGCGACCACATCCAGTTGACGCCACCGAAGCCCCGTCCCGATCAGCTCCGCACGCAGCGCCGCGGGGTCCAGCGGCGGCCTGAGTAAATCACGGTCCATCACCGCCCAGCCTAAGCGCGGCGGCTGCCGATAACATCGACTCCCATGACAAGCGTTACCGACCACACTGCAGAGCCGGCCGCCGAGCACACCATCGATATCCACACCACTGCGGGCAAACTGGCCGAGCTGCACAAGCGGACCGAAGAGTCGCTGCATCCGGTCGGTGCCGCCGCCGTCGACAAGGTGCACGCCAAGGGCAAGCTGACCGCCCGCGAACGCATCTACGCACTGTTGGACGACGACTCATTCGTTGAACTCGACGCGCTGGCCAGACACCGCAGCACCAACTTCGGCCTCGGCGACAACCGCCCGGTCGGCGATGGCGTGGTCACCGGCTACGGCACCATCGACGGCCGCGACGTGTGCATCTTCAGCCAGGACGCCACCGTGTTTGGCGGCAGCCTCGGCGAGGTGTATGGCGAGAAGATCGTCAAGGTCCAGGAACTGGCGATCAAAACCGGCCGTCCGCTGATCGGCATCAACGACGGCGCAGGCGCGCGGATCCAGGAGGGCGTCGTCTCGCTGGGGCTGTACAGCCGGATTTTCCGCAACAATATCCTGGCCTCCGGCGTCATCCCGCAGATCTCGCTGATCATGGGGGCGGCCGCCGGTGGACACGTGTACTCCCCGGCGCTGACCGACTTCGTGGTGATGGTTGACCAAACCAGCCAGATGTTCATCACCGGACCCGACGTCATCAAGACCGTCACCGGTGAGGACGTCACCATGGAGGAGCTGGGTGGCGCCCACACCCACATGGCCAAGTCGGGTACCGCGCACTATGTCGCCTCGGGTGAGCAGGACGCCTTCGACTGGGTGCGCGACGTGCTGAGCTACCTGCCGCCGAACAACTTCACCGACGCACCCCGGTATGGGCAGCCCGTTCCGGACGGCTCCATTGAAGACAACCTGAACGCCGAGGACCTGGAGTTGGACACGCTGATCCCGGACTCGCCGAATCAGCCGTACGACATGCACGAGGTGATCACCCGCATCCTCGACGAGGACGAGTTCCTGGAGGTGCAGGCCGGTTACGCCACCAACATCGTCGTCGGGTTCGGACGCATCGACGGCCGGCCGGTGGGCATCGTCGCCAACCAGCCCACCCAGTTCGCCGGCTGCCTGGACATCAACGCCTCGGAAAAGGCAGCCCGGTTTGTGCGGACCTGCGACTGCTTCAACATCCCGATCGTGATGCTGGTGGATGTTCCGGGCTTCCTGCCGGGCACCGAGCAGGAATACAACGGCATCATCCGGCGCGGCGCCAAGCTGCTGTTCGCCTACGGCGAAGCCACCGTCCCCAAGATCACCGTCATTACCCGCAAGGCCTACGGTGGCGCTTACTGCGTGATGGGCTCCAAAGATATGGGCTGCGACGTCAACCTGGCTTGGCCGACCGCTCAGATTGCGGTGATGGGTGCCTCCGGCGCGGTGGGCTTCGTGTACCGCAAGGAACTGGGTCAAGCGGCCGAGAACGGCGCCGATGTTGATGAGCTACGCCTACAGCTGCAGCAAGAGTACGAGGACACCCTGGTGAACCCGTATGTCGCCGCCGAACGGGGTTACGTCGATGCGGTGATCCCGCCGTCGCATACCCGCGGCTACATCGCCACGGCGCTTCGCCTGTTGGAACGCAAGATCGCACAGCTGCCCCCCAAGAAGCACGGGAACATTCCGCTATGACAAACAATGCAGCGATGACCCAAAATCCACCCGAGCCGCACCTTCAGATAGTCAAGGGACAACCCACCGACCAAGAGTTGGCCGCGCTGATCGCGGTGTTGGGCAGCATCGGCAGTGCATCACGGGTCGAGCAGCCCGAGCCCACCCGCTGGGGCCTGCCGGTCGACAAGTTGCGGTATCCGGTCTTCAGCTGGCAGCGCATCACCCTGCACGAGATGGCGCATATGCGCCGATGACCCGGCTGGTGCTCGGGTCCGCCTCCACCGGTCGCCTCAAAGTGCTTCGCCAGGCCGGCATTGATCCACTGGTCGTGACTTCCGGTGTCGATGAAGATCTGGTCACCGCGGGTCTCGGGTCAGATGCTTCCTCTAGCGACGTGGTAGGCACACTCGCCCGGGCCAAAGCCACCCAAGTCGCGACAGCTCTGGGCCACGCGGTCGCAGCTGATTGTGTCGTCATTGGCTGTGATTCGCTGCTCTACCTCGATGGCCGGCTATGCGGCAAGCCGCAGTCCGTGGCCAACGCACGGCAACAGTGGCAGTCGATGGCAGGGCGCGCCGGCCAACTCTATACCGGTCACTGCGTTATCCGACTGTTGAACAACGAAATCACTTATTTTGACGATGAAACATCAATAACCACAATATATTTCGGAAATCCATCAGCTGACGACCTGGAGGCCTACCTGGCGTGCGGTGAATCGTTGCAGGTCGCTGGTGGGTTCACGCTTGACGGCCTGGGTGGCTGGTTCGTCGACGGCATCGACGGCGACCCGTCTGCCGTCGTGGGTCTCGGACTACCGTTGACGCGGTCGCTACTGCGCCGTGCGGGGTTGTCTATCGCCGCGCTGTGGGCGGCCAATCCGGTTAGCTAGCAGCCGTGGTCGCGCCGACGTTGATCGTCGCGCATCGTCACCAGCAACATCGGGATGAGTAGGCTTTAAGGTGTGCCGTTACCCACAGATCCAAGCCCGTCCCTGTCGGCTTACGCCCACCCCGAACGGCTCGTCACCGGCGACTGGCTGTACTTGCATCTGGGCAAGCCAGGTTTGGCGATCGTCGAATCCGATGAGGACGTACTGCTCTACGACGTCGGACATATTCCTGGCGCGGTGAAGGTCGACTGGCACGCCGACCTCAATGACCCGAGGGTGCGTGACTACATCACGGGCGAGCAATTCGCCGACTTGATGAACCGCAAGGGCATCGCCCGCGACGACACCGTGGTGATCTACGGTGACAAGAGCAACTGGTGGGCGGCCTACGCGCTGTGGGTCTTTACCTTGTTCGGCCACCCCGACGTGCGACTGCTCAACGGCGGGCGTGATCTATGGCTCGCCGAACGCCGGGATACCAGCCTGGCCGTGCCGACCAAGACGTCGACCGGCTATCCCGTGGTCCAACGCAACGACGCGCCGATCCGCGCGTTCAAAGACGACGTGTTGGCCATCCTCGGCACCCAGCCGCTGATCGACGTGCGCTCCCCCGACGAGTACACCGGCAAACGCACCCACATGCCCGACTACCCCGAGGAAGGCGCCCTGCGAGCCGGCCACATCCCCACCGCCAGGTCGATCCCGTGGGCAATGGCGGTCGACGAAAGTAGTCGATTCCGTAGCCGCGAGGAATTGGAACGGCTCTATGACTTCATCAACCCGGACGACAAGACCGTCGTCTACTGCCGCATCGGCGAGCGATCCAGCCACACGTGGTTCGTGCTCACCCATCTGCTGGGCAAACCGGGAGTGCGTAACTACGACGGGTCGTGGACCGAGTGGGGGAACGCCGTGCGGGTGCCGATTGTTGCGGGTGAAAGCCCGGGAGCCGTACCCGGCTGATGGCCGTTCTATGAGTATGCCCGCGCCGTTGGCTGAAGTGGTGTCCGACTTCGCCGAAGTCGAAGGCCAGGACAAGCTGAAACTGTTGCTGGAATTCGCCAACGAACTTCCCGCGCTGCCACCCGACCTCGCCGAAGCCGCGATGGAGCCGGTGCCCGAGTGCCAATCTCCGCTTTTTCTGCACGTCGACGCGCACGACTCAAACCGGGTGCGCCTGTACTTCAGCGCGCCGGCCGAAGCGCCGACCACCCGTGGGTTCGCCGCTATCTTGGCCGCCGGCTTAGACCACCAACCCGCCGCCGACATCCTGGCGGTACCCGACGATTTCTATACCGACCTGGGCTTGGCTGCTCTGATCAGCCCGCTGCGGTTACGTGGAATGTCGGCGATGCTTGCCAGGATCAAACGGCGACTCCGGCAGACCGGTTAAACCCCCCACCGGCTGGTCGCGCCGCCGACGCGACGCATAGACTTCCCACGACATAGTTGTAAGAAAGTCTCTTAGAGAAACCGCCAAACAGGAGGCGCAGTGGCCAGTCACGCCAGCTCGAGGATCCCTAGGATCTCTAAGGTTCTGGTGGCCAACCGCGGCGAGATTGCTGTCCGGGTGATCCGCGCGGCCCGCGATGCGGGACTGCCCAGCGTGGCGGTGTACGCCGAACCTGACGCCGAGGCGCCGCACGTGCGGCTGGCCGACGAGGCGTTCGCGCTGGGCGGTCAAACTTCTGCGGAGTCCTACCTGGACTTCGGCAAGATCCTCGACGCCGCTGCGAAATCCGGCGCCAACGCGATCCATCCCGGTTACGGGTTCCTGTCAGAGAATGCTGACTTCGCCCAGGCCGTCATCGATGCCGGCCTGATCTGGATCGGGCCCAGCCCGCAGTCGATCCGCGACCTCGGCGACAAGGTCACCGCCCGCCATATCGCCGCCCGCGCGCAGGCTCCACTGGTGCCCGGCACCCCGGATCCGGTCAAAAACGCCGACGAGGTGGTGGCCTTCGCCAAAGAACACGGGGTGCCGATCGCGATCAAGGCCGCCTTCGGCGGCGGCGGCAAAGGCATGAAGGTGGCCCGCACCCTCGAGGAGATTCCCGAGCTCTACGAATCGGCGGTGCGTGAGGCCACCGCTGCGTTCGGCCGCGGAGAATGTTTCGTCGAGCGCTACCTCGATAAACCCCGACACGTCGAGGCGCAGGTGATCGCCGACCAGCACGGCAACGTCGTCGTCGCCGGTACTCGGGACTGCTCGCTGCAGCGGCGTTTCCAGAAGCTGGTCGAGGAGGCGCCGGCGCCGTTCCTGACGGACGCCCAGCGTAAGGAAATCCACGAATCCGCGAAGCGGATCTGCAAAGAGGCCCACTACTACGGCGCCGGGACCGTCGAATACCTGGTCGGTCAGGATGGCCTGATCTCGTTCCTGGAGGTCAATACCCGCCTGCAAGTTGAGCACCCGGTCACCGAGGAGACCGCGGGCATCGACCTGGTGCTGCAGCAGTTCAAGATCGCCAACGGCGAGAAGCTCGAACTGACCGAGGATCCCACCCCGAGCGGTCACGCCATCGAGTTCCGGATCAATGGCGAGGACGCGGGACGTAACTTCCTGCCTGCGCCCGGGCCGGTCAGCAAGTTCCACCCGCCCACCGGTCCCGGTGTGCGGATGGACTCCGGAGTCGAGACCGGTTCGGTAATCGGCGGCCAGTTCGACTCCATGCTGGCAAAGCTGATCGTGCACGGCGCCACCCGCCAGGAGGCATTGGCGCGCGCCCGGCGCGCATTGGACGAGTTCGAGGTCGAAGGCCTCGCCACGGTTATCCCGTTCCACCGGGCCGTGGTGTCCGACCCGGCGTTCATCGGCGACGACAACGGCTTCTCGGTGCACACCCGCTGGATCGAAACCGAGTGGAACAACACCATCGAACCCTTCACCGGCGGCCAGCCGCTCGACGAAGAAGACGCCCGGCCGCGGCAGACGGTGGTTGTCGAGGTCGACGGCCGCCGGCTCGAGGTCTCGCTGCCTGCCGATCTCGCGTTAGCCAACGGGGCTGGCTGCGATCCAGCCGGCGTTATCAGAAAAAAGCCCAAGCCACGCAAGCGAGGTGCGCACGCCGGCGCGGTGGCCTCCGGTGACGCGGTGACCGCACCCATGCAGGGCACCGTGGTGAAGGTCGCCGTTGAGGAGGGCCAGCAGGTTGCCGTCGGCGACCTGGTGGTGGTCCTCGAGGCGATGAAGATGGAGAACCCGGTCACAGCGCATAAGGACGGGACCATCACTGGGCTGGCGGTCGAAGCCGGCGCGGCCATCACCCAAGGCACGGTGCTCGCCGAGATCAAGTAGCCCGGCGACAATGCAGAACGAAGTGATGAGGTGGGGGCACGCCCCCGCGCCGCTGTGCGGCTGGGGGTGCCCCCACCCGCTTGCGGGGGAGAGCCGGGCAATCCAGAAGTAGCGGCTACTCCAGCTGATCCCGCAGCCGCGCAAGCGATTTAGCCAACAGCCTGGACACATGCATTTGTGAGATGCCAACCCGCTCAGCGATCTGCGTTTGCGTCATTGACTCGAAAAACCTGAGTACCAACACCATTCGTTCCCGCTCGGGCAGCGCCTCAAGCAATGGACGTAGCGCCTCCCGATTTTCGATCCGCTCGAGGCTGGTGTCCACGTCGCCCAACGTGTCGGCGATAGCGCGGGCGTCGTCGTCATCATTGCCGCTGCCGCTGTCGATGGACAAGGTGTTGTAGGAGCTGCCGGCCACCAGTCCCTCGACCACCTCGTCGCGGTCCATGCCGAGTTCGTTGGCGAGTTCGGATGCGGTGGGCGCCCGGCCAAGCCGTTGTGACAGTTCAGCCGTCGCGGCGCCCAGCCGTAGGTGCAGTTCCTTCAGGCGCCGGGGAACCTTGACCGACCAGCTGTTGTCGCGGAAGTAACGTCGGACCTCGCCCATGATCGTGGGCACCGCAAACGAGATGAAATCCGACCCGGTGTCGACGTCGAAACGCACTACCGCGTTGACCAATCCGACCCGCGCGACCTGAACCAAATCGTCACGTGGTTCGCCGCGGCCTTCGAACCGCCGGGCGATGTGATCAGCCAGCGGTAGGCAGCGCTGCACGATCTTGTCCCGGTGGCGGTGGAACTCCGCTGACTCGTCGGTAAGTCCGGCAAGCTCACGAAACATCTCCGGGACATCAGCGTATTCGTTGGGGCGCGAAGCCGAACCGCCGGCAGCTCGTACCGTCACCGGCCGGGCGCCGCCCGTCGCGCCGTGAGCGTGATGCCGAAGACACTGCCGGTTTTAGTAGGGTCGCGACCGTCATGGAAGGTGGCGACATCGTCGGTCAACGACGTCAGGACATGCCAGCTGAAGCTGCCCGGTGCCACGACATCGTGGGTGGTGCACGCCGCGGAAGCCTGCACCACCAATTCGTCGTTGTGCGGGTCGACCACCACAACGAGCGTTGCGTCTTCAGTGGCCGAACGGATCAACCGAGTGCACACTTCGTCCACCGCCAGCCGCAAGTCCGCCACAGCGTCGAAATCCAGGTCTTCGAAGGTGCCGATCGCACCGACCAGGGTGCGCAGCACCGCCAGGTTCTCCAAGCGTGCAGCAACGTGCAATTCGACGGCGCGGTGGCCTCGTTGTCGCTCGTTGGCACGTAATTCCGCATCGCTCACTTGTTCTCCCGGCAACATCTGACTGACATTACTCCCGGTTTGGGTCCCGCTCTGAAGCCCGCCTTGGACCCCGCCTTCGAGTCGGTTAGTCATGATGGCCGCCGCGTGTTCCACCGGATACGAAGCTGACCTGATGGACACGCAAGCGAGCACGCAGATGTATTCACGTCGCGGTGATCGCCGGGATCACGCTGGTCACTCCTCATGGTGTCCAAGTGATACCCGTTCGATATGGCTGGTAAAACCCGCGGAATGGGTTCCCGCCGCCCAGCGCATCAACGCGTTCCCGGCTGCCCGCTAAGAAAGAGCGAAAAAGTTTGGCATTCCAGGTTATTCGAAGCTGAACAATCGCGAGCTGATGACGCGTTAGGAAATCGGTCGCAGCTAGCTGGCCGGCGGCTGCCGGCGGACTTCGGGATGTTCGGCGTACCACTGATCTGCGATCCTGCGGATCCGCCGATGCTCGATAGCAAGCCACACCAAGCCCAATACCGTGACGATGATCGCGACCACGCCTGCGGTCATGCCCTGGTGATGATGTCCGGTGCCGAAGGCCGCAAGACTGCCAACCCCACCGATCACGCCCGCGACGACCAAGAGGTAACCAGGCCAGTGCAGTACGTCGATCAGCGACTCGCCAGCGAATACCCGCGTCGTCCGCAGATGGTCGACGGGATCACGATAGGTGTCTCCCATAGCTACTCCTGTCCCGTGTGTTCGTCCCGTCGTTTCGCCTGCTCAAGACCGGGGACGTAGCATCAACGGTAGAACTCGCGGACCGGGTTTGGCGAGAGTTCGGACGACTCACGGTGCCAGTACCGGGTTAAAGGGCCATTACCGGGCCGGCGATCGGCGGGACACCCATGGACAGCGTTAACACCATCAGCGTCAACAAGAACCAGCCGGCGCCGTGCCAGCCCCACCAGGTACCCCGGTCGCGCCAGACGAGGTAGGTGCGCACGAACGCACGCAGCCCCGCGGCGAACAAAATCAGCGGACCCCCGAACGCCAGCAACATCCGCTGGGGCGGACCGCAGGCCACCGTGTCGACGCCCGCTCCCCCGCACGTACTAACCCACAGCGCGGCCGCGATGAGGAAGCCGACGCCAGCGACTGCAGCCAACACGGCGAACCGGATGGCGGCGCGCACCTCGCTGTCCTCCTGCCCCAGGTGATCACCACCACCTGATCGCTCATGTGCTTTGTGCATCCGCGTCACCTGGCCCCAGATACCCGCTTTACACCCCAAGGTAAACCGTTTGCAGCCGTCGTCACAGCCGCGTCAGCGTCACCTCACCACGTCCAAGGCACCGCGCAGCGCGGCTATCGCGGCGTCGATGTCGGCGCGCGACACGGTGAGGGCGGGACGGAACCGCACGCCGTCGCTGCCGGTGGGCAACACGATCACCGCACGTCGCCACAACTGGCGGATCACTTCGTCACGATCGGCGGTGGTCGGCAGGTTGAACGCACACATCAGGCCGCGGCCGCGAGGGTCGAGAACCAGCGCCGGGAAGTCGTCGGCGAGCTCGCCGAGCTGGGCGCGCAAGTAGTTGCCCTGCTCGGCCGCGGATTCGAACAACCCCTCGGTCTCGATCACCTCAAGTATCCGGCGGGCGCGCACCATGTCGGCGAGATTGCCGCCCCACGTCGAGTTGATCCGGGAGGGGACCGCGAACACGTTGTCGGCAATTTCGTCGACCCGGCGGCCTGCCATGATTCCGCACACTTGCGTCTTCTTGCCGAACGCGACGACGTCGGGTTGCACATCCAATTGCTGGTAGGCCCACGGGGTTCCGGTCAACCCGCAGCCGGTCTGCACCTCGTCGAAGATCAGCAGGGCATCGTGTTCGTCGCACAACTCACGCATCGCCACGAAGAACTCAGGCCGAAAGTGTCGGTCGCCGCCTTCCCCTTGGATCGGCTCGGCCAGAAAGCAAGCGATGTCGTGCGGGTGCGTCTCGAATGCCGCGCGGGCCTGGCGCAGCGATTCGGCTTCGAGCGCATCCAGATCGGCTCCGGGTCGGATGTAGGGCGCGTCGATGCGCGGCCAGTCGAATTTCGGGAAACGGGCCACGGTGATCGGTTTGGTATTGGTTAGCGACAGGGTGTAGCCGCTGCGGCCATGAAATGCCCCGCGCAAGTGCAGCACCCGAGTACCCAGCGTGGGATCGACACCGTGGGCCTCGTTGTGTCGGCTCTTCCAGTCGAATGCGACCTTGAGCGCGTTCTCCACCGCCAGCGCACCGCCATCGATGAAGAACAGATGCGGCAAGGCCGGGTCACCCAGCACCCGCGTGAAGGTGTCGACGAAGCTGGCCATCGCCACCGAGTACACGTCGGAATTACTGGGCTTGTTCAGCGCCGCCGCCACGAGCTCGGCGCGGAATTCTTCGTCCTCAGCCAGCGCCGGATGGTTCATGCCCAGTGCCGACGACGCGAAGAAGGTGAACATGTCGAGATAGCGCTGGCCGGTCCGGGCGTCGACCAGATACGAGCCGGTCGAGCGGGTCAGATCGAGCACCAGATCGAAACCGTCGGCCAGAATGCTGCGCGCCAGCACCTCATGCACCTGGTCTGGTTCGGTCTGCAAACCGGCCGGCGCAACTGATCTCACGGCAGCAGTCATGACATCATGATAGCGGTATTTTTACGAAACCCTGACGTCATGACAGTAGAAATTAGGGTATATGCTGTCTGTCGCTGTAAAAAGTACTCAGTATTATCGTACTGCGGGTGGTGACGTTCGCCGCTGTCCGGATCCGTTGCAGCAGGTCCTCCAGCGCCCGTGCGGACGCGACACGTACCAGCAGGATGTAGCTTTCGTCGCCGGCCACCGAGTGACACGACTCGATTTCCTCGATGTGCTCCAGGCGGGCGGGCGCATCATCAGGTTGCGACGGATCAAGAGGAGTGATCGCCACGAACGCCGACAGCAGCTGCCCAACCGCCTCCGGGTTGATCCGCGCCGCATACCCAGACACCACGCCGCGAGACTCCAACCTGCGCACCCGCGAGGCGACCGCCGAGACCGACAGGCCGCTGCTGGCAGCCAGCTCCGACAGCGTGGCGCGTCCGTCGGCGACCAGCTCGCGTATCAAGATCCGGTCGACATCATCGAGGGTCTCACCCATGGCCGGAGACTATCGCAGCGGCGCCTCATTAAAAGGTCCAGCATGAGCCCACCAAAGCTGGCGACGTGGCAACTGCGGGCCCGATTCGCTGCCGGGCTGTCGGCCATGTACGCCAGCGAGGTGCCGGCATACGCCACGCTGGTCGAGGTCAGCGGGCAGGTCAACTCCGACTACCTGGCACGCCATTCCAGTGCGCAGCGGCTTGGTTCAATCCAGCGGATCACCGCCGAGCGACACGGCGCCATCCGGGTCGGCAGCCCGGCCGAGCTGGCCGCCGTCGCCGACCTCTTCGCAGCGTTCGGCATGCTGCCGGTCGGCTATTACGATCTGCGTTCCGCGCAGTCACCAATTCCGGTGGTGTCCACTGCTTTTCGCCCCATCGATGCAAATGAGCTGGCACACAATCCGTTCCGGGTTTTCACGTCGATGCTAGCCACCCGCGATCCCCGATACTTCGACGCCGACCTGCGTACCCGGGTGGAAGCTTTCCTGGGCCGTCGTCAACTGTTCGACCCCGCATTGCTGGCCCAGGCACGACGGATCGCCGCGGACGGCGGCTGCGATGTCGATCAGGCGCGGCCGTTCGTCGCTGCGGCGGTGGCGGCATTCGCGCTGTCGCACGAACCCATCGACAAGTTCTGGTACGACGAGCTGTCGCGGGTCTCTGCGGTGGCCGCCGACATCGCCGGGGTGAGTTCCACCCACATCAATCACCTAACGCCGCGAGTCCTCGACATCGACGATCTGTACAGCCGGATGACGGCGCGTGGCATCACGATGATCGATGCCATCCAGGGCCCGCCCCGCACCGACGGACCCGATGTGCTGTTGCGCCAGACCTCATTTCGCGCACTCGCCGAGCCGCGCCTGTTCCGCGCCGAGTGCGGCGCCGTCGGCCCGGGCACTCTTCGGGTGCGGTTCGGAGAAGTCGAGGCGCGCGGTGTCGCGCTGACGCCGCAGGGCCGCCAACGTTACGACGCCGCGATGGCCGCCCCGGAGCCGGCCTCGACATGGAGCGACCACTTCCCGTCGACTGATGAAGAGATGGCCGCCCAGGGACTGGCCTACTATCGCGGCGGCGACCCGTCGGCCCCGATCGTCTACGAGGATTTCCTGCCTGCGTCCGCGGCGGGAATTTTTCGGTCCAACCTCGACAGCGACACCAAAGCCGCTGACGCCGAAGATAATTCGGGTTACGACAGCGGGTGGTTAGCCGGGGCGATCGACCGCGACATTCACGACCCGTACGCGTTATATGAAGCGCTGTCCAAGGAGGTGCCCCAGTGAGCCAGATGACCACCACAGACGAGTTGTGCGCCCGGGTGACCAAGGCCCTCGCCGCAATCGGCTGTCATGTCACGCTGGGAGAGCCGGGCGAGCGCGGCCTGCCCGCCAGCACACCGATTACCGGTGAGGTCATGTTCACCGTCGCGCAAACCACACCCGAGCAGGCCGATCGCGCGATCACGGATGCCGCTCAAGCGTTTTCGTCCTGGCGAAGCACCCCGGCGCCGGTGCGCGGCGCGCTGGTAGCCCGGCTCGGCGAACTGCTCACCGCACACAAGAACGACCTCGCGACGCTGGTGACGGTTGAAGTAGGCAAAATCGCCGCCGAGGCGGCCGGCGAAGTCCAGGAGATGATCGATGTCTGCCAATTCGCGGTCGGCTTGTCGCGCCAGCTTTACGGCCGGACCATCGCCTCGGAGCGCCCTGGCCATCGGTTGATCGAGACCTGGCATCCGCTTGGCGTCGTCGGTGTGATCACGGCGTTCAACTTCCCGGTCGCGGTCTGGGCGTGGAACGCGGCGATAGCGCTGGTGTGCGGTGACACCGTGGTGTGGAAGCCGTCGGAGCTGACACCGTTGACGGCCCTGGCCTGCCAGGCGCTGATTGCGCGTGCTGCCGCGGATGTCGGTGCGCCAGCCGCGGTGAGCGGCCTGATTCTGGGTGGGCGCGAGCTCGGCGAGCAGCTGGTCGACGATCCCCGGGTCGCGTTGGTGTCGGCCACCGGTTCGGTGCGGATGGGTCAGCACGTCGGTCCACGCGTCGCGGCGCGTTTCGGGCGAGTGTTGCTGGAACTGGGCGGCAACAATGCGGCCATCGTGACGCCGTCGGCCGACCTGGACCTGGCGGTGCGCGGTCTCGTCTTTGCCGCCGCCGGCACCGCCGGTCAGCGCTGTACCAGTTTGCGTCGGCTGATCGTGCACCGCTGCGTGGCCGACGACGTGGTGGCGCGGGTGGTCGCCGCTTGTCGGCAGCTGCCCATTGGCGACCCGTCGGCCCCGGGCACGCTCATCGGCCCGCTGATCCACGAGACCGCCTACCGCGACATGGTGGGCGCCATCGAACAGGCGGGCGCCGACGGCGGTGAGGTCATCGACGGTGACCGGCGAGAGCTGGGCGTACCCAGCGCGTATTACGTCGAGCCCGCCGTGATCCGAATGCCATCGCAGACCGCCATCGTTGCGACCGAAACGTTCGCGCCGATCCTCTACGTGCTGACCTACGACACTCTTGACGAGGCGATCGCGCTTAATAATGCTGTGCCACAAGGACTTTCATCGGCAATCTTCACTACAGACCTGCGCGAGGCGGAGCGCTTCCTGGATGGATCTGACTGCGGTATCGCCAACGTCAATATCGGCACGTCGGGCGCTGAGATCGGTGGCGCGTTCGGCGGCGAGAAGCAAACCGGCGGCGGGCGCGAATCTGGTTCGGACGCGTGGCAGGCCTACATGCGGCGCGCCACCAACACCGTCAACTACTCCGACGCGTTGCCATTGGCGCAGGGCATAAAATTCGGGCGAGAGTTCGGCTGAGCCCGCGCACTGGCGGCTCGCGTACCCGCCATGGGTAATATCTGTCACATGGCCACAGCCAGGAGGCGTTTATCTCCCGAGGATCGGCGTGCTGAGCTGCTGGCACTGGGAGCAGAAGTGTTCGGGAAGCGGCCCTATGACGAGGTCCGCATCGATGAGATCGCCGAGCGTGCCGGGGTGTCGCGCGCGCTGATGTATCACTACTTCCCGGACAAGCGCGCGTTCTTCGCCGCTGTTGTCAAGGATGAAGCTGATCGACTGTACGCGGCCACAAACATTCCGCCTCCTGCTGGTCTGACCATGTTCGAAGAGGTACGCGCCGGCGTGCTGGCGTATATGGCCTACCACCAGCAGAATCCGGAGGCCGCGTGGGCGGCCTACGTCGGTCTCGGCCGGTCTGACCCGGTTCTGCTCGGCATCGACGACGAAGCCAAGAACCGCCAGATGGAGCACATTATGTCCCGGATCGGCGACGTGGTGAGCGTGATACCGGAGACCAAGCTGCATCCAGATGTCGAGCGCGACCTGCGGGTGATTGTGCACGGCTGGCTGGCGTTTACGTTCGAGGTGTGCCGACAGCGCATCATCAACCCGTCGACCGACGCCGATCGCCTCGCCGACTCCTGCGCACACGCGCTGCTGGATGCCATTGCCCGGGTGCCCGAGATTCCCCAGGAACTGGCCGACGCGATGGCGACGGCGCGTCAGCCACCGCCATAGTCAGCAGGTGAGGCCCTTTCGTCTGCCGAATTGTCGGTGCCCCCTGGCACCATTGGCTAGGTGAGCACTGCGTCGCCTGACCAGTCCCTGACCCCCGCGTACCCAAATTCATTGGGCCGGTTCAGCACGCTCACCCGCGAATGGTTCGCCAGCACCTTCGCCGCACCCACCACGGCACAGGCCAACGCCTGGGAAGCCATCGCGGATGGCCATAACACGTTAGTTATCGCCCCGACCGGTTCGGGTAAGACACTGGCCGCCTTTCTGTGGGCCCTGGATACCCTGGCTCGTTTACCGACCGCCGTCACGTCGTCGGATCGGCCGGCCAGCACCCGCGTGCTGTACGTGTCGCCGCTTAAGGCGCTGGCGGTCGACGTCGAACGCAACCTTCGTACCCCGCTGGCCGGGCTCACCCGGATCGCCGAACGCACCGGCCGCAGCGCACCCAATATCAGCGTCGGGGTCCGCTCCGGTGACACCCCGCCGGCACGCCGCCGCCAGCTGATTGCCCAGCCACCCGACGTGCTGATCACCACCCCGGAGTCGCTGTTTTTGATGCTGACCTCGGCCGCGCGCGAGACCCTGGTCGGCGTGCAGACGGTGATCGTCGACGAGATTCACGCCATCGCCGGCGGGAAGCGCGGCGCACACCTGGCCCTGTCGCTGGAGCGGCTCGACGACCTGTCCCACGACCTCCGACCAGGCCGGCCGGCACAGCGCATTGGGTTGTCGGCGACCGTGCGTACGCCCGAAGAGCTGGCGCGGTTCTTATCCGGCCCGTCCCCGACAAACCCAACCACGATCGTGGCTCCGCCGTCGACCAAGACAGTCGAACTGACCGTGGCTGTGCCGGTGCCTGACATGGCCAATTTAACGAACACTCCCCCGCAAGCGGGTGGTACCCCCTCCATCTGGCCTGACGTCGAGGCGCGCCTGGTCGACCTGATCGAATCGCACGGTTCGACCATCGTGTTCGCCAATTCACGTCGACTCGCTGAGCGACTTACCGCACGGCTCAACGAAATTCACGCCGAACGGTCCGGCGTGTTGCCGGCGCCGGAGGCTAACCCCCAGGTGCCCGGCGGCGCACCGGCGCACCTGCTGGGCTCGGGCCAAACGTTCGGCGCTCCCCCGGTATTGGCGCGCGCCCACCATGGTTCGGTGAGCAAGGAACAGCGCGCCTTGGTTGAAGAGGACCTCAAACGCGGACGGCTCAAGGCAGTGGTGGCGACCTCGAGCCTGGAACTGGGTATCGACATGGGCGCAGTCGATCTGGTGATCCAGGTGGAGGCGCCGCCGTCGGTGGCTAGCGGCCTGCAACGCATTGGGCGAGCCGGGCACCAGGTCGGCGAGATCTCCCGTGGGGTGCTGTTCCCCAAGCACCGCACCGACCTGATCGGTTGCGCGGTCAGCGTGCAGCGGATGCTCGCCGGCCAGATCGAGACGATGCGGGTGCCCAGCAACCCGCTCGACATTCTGGCCCAGCAGACCGTGGCGGCAGCCGCGCTCGAGCCACTGGACGCCGACCGGTGGTTCGACACGGTGCGGCGGGCCGCCCCGTTTGCGACGCTGCCGCGCCGCCTCTACGAGACCACCCTGGACCTGTTGAGCGGCAAATATCCGTCCACCGAGTTCGCCGAGCTGCGACCGCGGTTGGTCTACGACCGCGCCACCGGCACGCTGACCGCGCGGCCCGGTGCGCAGCGGCTGGCCGTCACCTCCGGCGGCGCCATCCCCGATCGCGGGCTGTTCAGCGTGTATCTGGCAAGCGACTCCGAAAAGCCTTCGCGGGTAGGCGAACTCGACGAGGAGATGGTGTATGAGTCGCGTCCCGGCGACGTGATCTCGCTGGGGGCCACCAGCTGGCGGATCACCGAGATCACCCACGACCGTGTGTTGGTGATCCCCGCGCCGGGCCAGCCGGCCCGATTGCCGTTCTGGCATGGCGACAGTGTGGGCCGCCCAGCTGAGCTCGGCGCCGCGCTCGGCGCGTTCACCGGCGAGCTGACCGGCCTGGACCGTAACGCATTCGGTAAGCGTTGTGCCGCTTTGGGTTTCGACGACTACGCGACCGACAACCTGTGGGTGTTGCTGGACGACCAGCGCACCGCCACTGCCATGGTGCCCACCGACACCACCCTGCTGGTCGAGCGGTTCCGCGACGAGCTGGGCGACTGGCGGGTGATCCTGCATTCGCCGTACGGGCTGCCAGTACACGGGCCGCTGGCGCTGGCGGTGGGCCGGCGGCTGCGGGAACGCTATGGCCTCGACGAGAAGCCGACCGCCTCCGACAACGGCATCGTGGTTCGATTGCCGGACACCGGGTCTGATGCTGGATTGGACACTCCGCCGGGCGCTGAGCTGTTTGTCTTCGACCCCGACGAGATCGACCCGATCGTCACCGCCGAAGTGGGCGGTTCAGCGCTGTTTGCGTCCCGGTTCCGGGAATGCGCGGCCCGCGCTCTGCTGTTGCCCCGCCGGCACCCCGGCCGCCGCTCACCGCTGTGGCATCAGCGCCAACGCGCCGCCCAGTTACTGGAGGTAGCCCGCAAATATCCTGACTTTCCCATCGTGCTGGAGACCATCCGGGAATGCCTGCAGGATGTTTACGACGTCCCCGCCCTGGTCGAGCTGATGACCGGCATCGCCGGCCGCCGGGTCCGAGTGGTGGAAACCGAAACGGCGAAACCCTCACCGTTCGCGGCCTCACTGTTGTTCGGTTACGCCGGCGCGTTCATCTACGAGGGCGATACCCCACTTGCTGAGCGCCGCGCCGCGGCGCTCTCGCTGGACAGCACGCTACTGGCCGAGCTACTCGGCCGGGTAGAACTACGCGAACTACTCGATCCCGAGGTCATCGCCGCGACCGAGCGCCAGCTGCAGCACCTGTCGGATGATCGGGTCGCTCGTGACGCCGAAGCGGTCGCGGATCTGCTGCGACTGCTGGGCCCGCTCACCGAAGCTGAGGTCGCCGCACGGGCCAGCGTGACTGATGTCGGCGGATGGCTGGAGGGCTTGCGCGCCGCTAGGCGCGCGCTGACGGTGTCGTTCGCCGGCCGCAGCTGGTGGGTGGCGATCGAAGACATCGGCCGGCTGCGCGACGGGGTCGGGGCGGCAGTTCCGGCCGGCGTTCCTGCCATCTTCACCGAGGAAGTAGCCGACCCGCTGGGCGAGCTGCTGGGCCGCTACGCGCGCACCCACACCCCGTTCACCACCGCGCAGGCCGCAGGAAGGTTCGGCCTGGGGCTGCGGGTGGCGGCCGATGTCCTCGGGCGGTTGGCCGAGCCGGGAACTTCAGGCGGTCGGCTGGTGCGCGGTGACTTTGTCACCCCCGACGTCGCCTCCGGCGGGTCCGCCGGAGGCGAACAGTGGTGCGACACCGACGTGTTGCGCATTCTGCGGCGGCGATCGCTGGCGGCGCTGCGCGCCCAGGTCGAGCCGGTGAGCACCGCGGCTTACGCGCGATTCCTGCCGGCCTGGCAGCATGTGTTTTCGGGCCACTGCGGTCTTGACGGGCTGGCGTCCGTCATCGATCAGCTGGCCGGGGTGCGGATGCCGGCCTCGGCGATCGAACCACTGGTGCTGGCCCCGCGGGTCCGTGACTATGCGCCGGCGATACTCGACGAGCTGCTCGCGACCGGCGAGGTCACCTGGTCGGGTGCCGGGGCGATCTCGGGTAGTGACGGCTGGATCGTGCTGCATGCCGCCGAGTCCGCACCGTTGACGCTGCTCGCGCCCACCGAAATCGAGTTCACCGACGCCCACCGGGCAATCCTGGACACACTGGCCGGCGGCGGCGCCTACTTCTTCCGACAGCTCGGCCAGGGCGAGATCAGCGAGGCGGCGTTGAAAGCCGCGCTGTGGGAACTGATCTGGGCCGGCTGGGTCACCGGCGACACGTTCGCACCGGTGCGTGCATTACTCGCTGGCACCCGCAAGCGTTCCGCCCCGGCGCACCGCGTCCGCCGCCCGCCGCGGCTGAGCCGCTACAGTGTGGCGCACCCGCAGCACCGCAGCACCGACCCGACCGTGGCCGGCCGCTGGTCGGCGCTGCCGACTCCCGAGCCGGATTCCACGCTGCGGGCTCACTACCAAGCCGAGCTGTTGTTGAACCGGCATGGCGTGGTGACCAGAGGCGCGGTGGCGGCTGAAGGTGTACCGGGCGGGTTCGCAACGCTCTACAAGGTGCTGAGCACGTTCGAGGAAGCCGGCAGGTGTCAGCGAGGCTATTTCGTGGAGTCGTTGGGAGGCGCCCAGTTCGCCGTCTCATCGACCGTTGACCTGCTGCGCAGTTACCTCGACCGGCCCGGCTCGTTCACCGACCCGCAACAGCCGGAATGCCGAGCCGTGGTGCTGGCCGCCGCCGACCCGGCCAACCCCTACGGCGCGGCACTGCCCTGGCCCACCTGCAGCGATGACAGCTCCGGGCCAGCGGCTCGGCCGGGCCGCAGGGCCGGAGCGCTCGTCGTGTTGGTGGACGGCCAGTTGACCTGGTTCGCCGAACGCGGCGGGCGGTCACTGCTGACATTCACCGACGATCCCGACGCCAACCACGCGGCGGCCGTGGCACTGGCCGAGCTGGTCGCCACCCGGCGCATCGCGTCGATCCTGGTCGAGCGCGTCGATGGAATGCCGACACTGCGGCCTGGTAAGTCCGGGCCGGTGGTGGACGCGCTTACCGACGCTGGTTTCGCCCGCACGCCACGCGGGTTGCGGCTGCGCTGAGCGATGCCGGATCACGAACCGGAAGGAACGATGAAACACAGTGATGCCTAGCGCAGACCTACTGGTGCCCCACCTATCAGTACTGGCTTGGACTAGCCGCGAGCGTGCGTCAGGAAAAACTGCGCGATAACTTCCGACGCGTCGAAGGCACGGGTGGTGGACCCGATGACCACCTTGGGCAGATATTGCCTGCCGCCCGGCCAAGTGTGACCGCCTTTGTCGATCTTGTAGAAGACCACCTCGGCCGAATCCGCACAGGCGGCGTAATCAAAGCGGCGGACGAACGTTCCGTCCCCAACGTCAGGCAACTCCTGGTTCGACGGATCACCTTGGCACCCATCGGCCGTGCGCCACTTATCCACCATGGTGGTTACCGAGACCGCGTGACTGAGGCCGCCGCGACCATGCACATCCCCACCGTTGAACGGCACCAGCGGATCGTCGGTTCCGTGCGCGTCCATAACCGACACCGGTCGCAACGGATGGCAGGCCACCCCGACGCCTAACGTGCCAGCCACCGGAGCGATCGCGGCGAACACATCAGCACGATCACAGGCCAGCTTGTTGGACATGAAACCCCCGTTGGACATGCCAGTGGCGAAGACATGCCCGGAGGCAATGCCGAAGTCGTCCTGCAGTTTGGCTGCCAGCGCAACCAAGAACCCGACGTCGTCGACATGCCGACGGTCCGCCGGCGACGCCCCTCGTCCGTCGGCCCAGCTCTTGTCGTAGCCGTCGGGATAGGCCACCAGCAAGTTGTTGACGTCGGCAACAGCGTCAAAGTCGGTAAGGCCCTGCTGCCCAGCTCCGGTACCGCCGCCGCCGTGCAGGTTGAGCACCAGGCCGACCGGAGGGCCCGGCGGAACGTGCAGCATGTAGGTCCGTTTCAAGCCGCCGAATTGAAATGTCCCAGGCTGATCGCGAGAACTCGCCGAGACCTGGCGCCCGACACATCCAGCCAGACAGACCGCGAGCACCGCGCACGCCAGCCATCGCGCCACCTTGGGGCCGGCAACGATCGTCTGGTCGCCCACCGACTCCGCCATAGTGCGGCCGATCGTACCGCCGAAACTGCGTTGGGCTCAAGGCAGCTCGGCTAGCTGGCGACGACGTCGGTGAGTGCTCGGCGGCTGACAAACTCACGACGCAACCCGGTGAGCGGATCATCGAACTCGATGCGCTGCGCCAGCAACTGCAGCGGCGCACTGAAATCGTCAGCAGGGACTTCAAAGATATTGGGGTACAACGGATCACCAATAATCGGTACACCCAAGGACGCCATGTGCACCCGCAGTTGGTGGGTGCGTCCGGTACGCGGAGTCAGCCGATACAGGCCGTCCGGTGACATCAGCTCCACCAGCGTCTCCGCGTTAGGCACACCGGGTTCGCAGACCGCCTGCAGGTTGCCCCGGCGTTTGACGATGCGACCTATGACCAGGCGTGGCAGCACCAGGGCCGGATCGACCGCCGCGCGCGCCAGGTAGGTCTTGGCCACCGCACCGCGGGCAAACAGCGTCTGGTACCGGCCGCGCACCTCACGGCGGGTGGTGAACAGCAGCACCCCGGCGGTCAGCCGGTCGAGTCGGTGCGCCGGGCTCAGCTCCGGCAACCCCAGTTCTCGGCGCAGCCGCACCAGCGCCGTCTGCGCGACGTGCCGCCCCCGCGGCATGGTGGCCACAAAGTGCGGCTTGTCGACCACCACGATGTCGTCGTCTTGATGTAGCACCGGGATATCAAAGGGCACCGGCACTTCATCAGGCAGGTCGCGATAGAGATAAACATAGGAGCCGCTGGCCAGCACGGTTCCCGCATCGATCACCCCACCGTCGGCGTCGACGACTTCTCCGGCCAGCACCTTCGCGCGGGCCGGCGCGCCAAACCGGGTGGTCAGCT
This sequence comes from Mycobacterium haemophilum DSM 44634, assembly GCF_000340435.2. Classification (NCBI taxonomy): domain Bacteria; kingdom Bacillati; phylum Actinomycetota; class Actinomycetes; order Mycobacteriales; family Mycobacteriaceae; genus Mycobacterium; species Mycobacterium haemophilum. The sequence continues at coordinate 960,829 of NZ_CP011883.2, read as the reverse complement.
CGGCCAGCACTGGTCCGCCGTGCAGCCGCACCCGCGCTGGCCCCAACCCGTCGCGTACCGGCAGCGGCGCCGGCCTCACGGCAAGCTCAATTGAGCGGCACCGGCTCGAGGATCTCGGCGCGTGCCTCGGGGGCACTGGCCCGCAACTCATCGGCCGATACGTCGTCGGGCTGGGCCTGCGACAGCACCTCGGCCTGCACCCGCGCGGTGTAGTTCGCTACCTCGCGATCGATGTCCTCGGCCGTCCACCCCAACACCGGAGCGACCACATCGGCCACCTCCCGGGCGCAGGCGACGCCGCGGTGTGGATATTCGATGGAGATCCGCATCCGGCGGGCCAGGATGTCCTCGAGATGCAGGGCACCCTCGGCGGTGACCGCGTAGCGGGCTTCCACCAACAAATAGCCCGGTGCTTCCTTAATCGGACTGAGCAGGCCGGGTGCGTCAGCCGCCAAGGCCAACACGTCGCCGATGAGCGCGCCGTAGCGGTCCAGCAGATGACGCACCCGGTACGGGTGCAGACCTTGCAACGCGGCGACGTGTTCGGCCTGATTGATCAGCGCAAAGTATCCGTCGGCGCCCAGCAGGCCTACTTTTTCGGTGATCGACGGCGCCACCCGGGCCGGAACGAAGGCAACCGCAGCATCAATCGCGTCGGCGGCCATCACCCGGTACGTGGTGTATTTGCCGCCGGCGATGGCGACCAGGCCCGCCGCCGGCACCGCGACCGCGTGTTCCCGGGACAGCTTGGAGGTGTCGTCGCTTTCCCCGGCCAGCAGCGGGCGCAGCCCGGCGTACACCCCGTCGATGTCGGAGTGCGTCAGCGGGGTGGCCAACACGGTGTTGACGGTGCCCAGGATGTAGTCGATGTCCGCCTTGGTGGCCGCGGGATGGGCCAGGTCGAGATTCCAGTCGGTATCGGTCGTTCCGATGATCCAGTGGTTACCCCACGGGATGATGAACATCACTGACTTCTCGGTGCGCAGGATCATCGCGACGTCGCTGACGATCCGGTCCCGCGGTACCACAACGTGCACGCCCTTGGATGCGCGCACCTGGAATCGTCCGCGCTGCTTGGACAACGCCTGAATTTCGTCGGTCCAGACCCCGGTCGCGTTGACCACCACGTGGCCGCGGACCTCGGTAACCGCGCCGTCCTCCGAATCACGGACCCGCACGCCGATCACCCGGTCGCCCTCGCGCAGCAACGCGACCACCTGGGTGGAGCATCGCACCACCGCGCCGTAATGCGCGGCGGTGCGTGCGACGGTCAGGGTGTGCCGGGCGTCGTCGACGACGGTGTCGTAGTAGCGGATACCACCGATCAAGGAGCTGCGTTTGAGGCCAGGGCTCAGCCGCAGCGCACCAGCACGGGTCAAATGTTTTTGCGCCGGAACAGACTTCGCGCCACCAAGACGGTCGTACAGGAAGATGCCGGCCGCCATGTACGGGCGCTCCCACCAACGCTTGGTGAGCGGAAACAAGAACGGCAACGGCTTGACCAGATGCGGTGCCAACGTGGTCAACGACAGCTCACGCTCATAGAGCGCCTCACGCACCAGCCCGAATTCCAGTTGCTCAAGGTAACGCAGCCCGCCGTGAAACATTTTCGACGAGCGGCTCGATGTGCCCGAGGCCAAGTCCCGCGCCTCGACCAGCGCCACTTTGAGGCCACGCGTGGCGGCATCCAGCGCACATCCGGACCCCACTACGCCGCCGCCAATGACCACCACGTCGAACTGCTCAGTGCCAAGCCGCTCCCAGGCCACCGCGCGTTGCTGCGGTCCCAGCGCGGAAGCCGGCCATGTCTGCTCGTTCTCCGGTGCCTGCATCGGGTCAGTCACGACCAGGACTCCTGTCGTTACTCGTCGGTAAGGGTCGCCACTCATCAAACCTAGTTCGTCAGTCGGTCAAGGATCGGCCTTAGTCCAGATCATCGTGTGCCATCAGCCGGCGCGCGGCCTCGGTGATCGAGCCGGACAACGACGGGTACACGGCCAGTGTTTGCGCCAACTCGTTGACGGTGATCCGGTTTTGCACCGCCACGGCGATCGGCAGGATCAATTCGGAAGCGATCGGCGCCACCACCACGCCGCCGATCACCACCCCGGTGGACGGGCGGCAAAACATCTTGACAAACCCATGACGCACCTCGGACATCTTCGCCCGCGCATTGGTCTGCAACGGCAGCATGATGGTCCGGGCAGATACCGAACCGTTGTCGATCGCCGATTGCGGCACCCCCACCGCCGCGATCTCGGGCCTGGTGAAAACCGTCGCCGCGACCGTGCGCAACCGGATCGGGCTGACCCCCTCACCCAACGCGTGATACATCGCGATCCGGCCCTGCATCGCCGCCACCGACGCCAGCGGCAGCAGGCCGGTGCAGTCGCCTGCCGCATAAATGCCGGGCACCGAGGTCCGCGACACCCGGTCCACGGTCAGGTAGTTGCCTCGCCCCAACTCGATGCCGACCCGTTCCAGGCCCAGGCCGCTGGTGTTGGGGACCGACCCGATGGTCATCAGGGCGTGGCTGCCCTCGACGGTGCGGCCGTCGATCATCGTCACCAGGACACCGGTTTCGGTACGGGTCACCGATTCCGCGCGCGCGTTCTTGAACAGCCGGACACCACGTTCGGCGAACGACCCTTCCAAGACCAACGCTGCGTCGGCGTCCTCGTACGGCAGCACGTGGTCCTGGCTGGCCACCACCGTCACCGGCACACCCAGTTCGGTGTAGGCGTTGACGAACTCAGCGCCGGTGACCCCGGAGCCCACCACGATGAGGTGCTCGGGTAACGCCGCCAAGTCGTAGAGCTGCCGCCAGGTCAGGATGCGTTCGCCGTCCGGGGCAGCCGACGGCAGGATCCGTGGGCTGGCTCCGGTGGCAATCAACACGACGTCGGCGTCGTGCTCGCTGGTGACGGGGCCGTCGGGCCCCCCATCGGAATGGGTCGCTTTGATGCGGTGACGAGCCAGACCCAAGGTGGGGTCAACCAGCTCGCCCCGGCCAGCGATCACGTCCACGCCCATGTTGCGCAGTTGGGCGGTGATGTCCGCCGACTGCGCTGCGGCCAGCGTCTTTACCCGGGCATGGATGTCGGGCAACGAGATTTTGGCGTCGTCGATGTCGATATCGAAGCCGAGCCGTTGCGCTCGGCGCAGCTCGCTGCGCAGCCCGGTGGAGGCGATGAACGTCTTGGACGGCACGCAGTCATCCAGTACGGCCGCCCCACCGATGCCATCGGAGTCGATCACGGTGACGTGGGCTTTTTGCGGGTGTGACGTGGTCGCTGCCACCAGTGCAGCCTCGTAACCGGCCGGGCCTCCCCCAAGGATCACGATGCGGGTCACCACAGCCCATAACCTAGCTTGGCTCGCGACTCGGCCAAACCCCTTGGTTGAACGCCAGGCGGGCGCGTGCCGTTTAAGCTTTCCCCGTGCCGCTTTATGCCGCTTACGGATCGAACATGCATCCCGAGCAGATGCTCAAGCGCGCACCACACTCGCCGATGGCCGGAACAGGCTGGCTGCCCGGCTGGCGCCTGACCTTCGGCGGCGAGGATATCGGTTGGGAAGGCGCGCTGGCCACGGTCGTCGAGGACCCAGATTCGAGGGTTTTCGTCGTCCTCTACGACATGACGCCGGCAGACGAGATGAACCTTGACCGGTGGGAAGGCTCCGAGTTCGGCGTCCATAAGAAGATTCGATGCCGAGTGGAGCGCGAATCCTCCGACACCACTATCGACCCGGTGCTTGCCTGGCTCTACGTGCTGGATGCCTGGGAGGGCGGGCTGCCGTCGGCGCGGTACCTGGGTGTCATGGCCGACGCCGCCGAAATCGCCGGCGCGCCAAACGATTATGTCCACGATCTGCGGACTCGCCCGGCCCGCAACATTGGCCCGGGGACTACCACCTAGCTCTGGCTCGCGAGCGCGCGTGTCTGCACAGCGACACGCCGCATTGATTGGCATTTCGCGGACGCTCGTGAGGTGACTTGTGGGCATGACAGCCCGACCCGACGATAGCGGGCATGGCCAAAGAGCTCAGCCAGCTGCTCGATGCCCAGGGCGGAGTGGTGACGTCCGCTCAGGCATTGACATTCCTCACCCGTCGCGGCCTGGAGGAACACGTGAACCGCGGTGCACTGCAGAAGATTTGGCGTGGCATCTATGGCCGCGGCGAAATGACCACGGCATTACGGCTGCGCGGGCTGGACATGGCAGCCGGCACGACGGTGGCGGCGTGCCTGGGCACTGCCGCCGCTGCTTACGGCTTCGACACCGAAGGAACCCCGGATCTGCATGTGCTTAATCCCGGCGGCCACCGCTTGCGCTCAACCGACGGTCTGGTGGTGCACCGACGCGAGGGCGCGCCGCTGATGTTGTTCGCGGAACGACCGGCCACGACGCCTGCCTGGACAGCTATCGAGGTCGCTCGCGCACTGCGTCGGCCAAGAGCGCTGGCGACGCTCGACGCCGCGCTGCGCAGTGGCACGTGCACCCCCGTCGACCTGCATAGAGCTGTCGACCTACAGTCCGGCCGGCGTGGCATCGTCACCGTCCGCGAGCTGCTGGGTTTGGCTTCGTCGCTGGCCGAGTCGCCGATGGAGAGCGAGGCGCGGCTAGTCATGCTCGATGGCGGGTTGCCTCAGCCGGTCCTGCAATACGAGATCGTGGATCTGAGCGGGCGGACCTGGCGACTCGACTTCGCTTGGCCTGAATACCGCGTCGCCGCCGAGTACGACGGCCTCTACTGGCACAGCGGCCGGGACGCATTTCTCCGGGACCGACGACGCGCCGGCGCACTGCAGGACCTGTGCTGGGTGGTGGTGCCCATCATCGCCGAGGACGTCAGATATCGGCCAGGCAAACTTATCCGCCGGCTCGAGACGGCGCTGCGTCGAGCGGCATGAGCGTCCGCGAAATGACAGCCGCAACGGCGTGTCGTTGTGCAGACACGGACACTCGCGGTCTAGAAAGCTGCCGCCTGTTCAATGATGTTGACCATCACCCGCAGCCCAATCGCCAATGCCCGCTCGTCGAGGTCGAACGTCGGCTGATGCAGATCCAACTGTGGTCCCGCACCGGGCCACACGCCCAGTCGGGCCATCGCACCAGGAATTTCCTCCAAGTACCAGGAAAAATCCTCCCCACCGCCGGACTGGCGGGTATCGGCCAGCGCATCAGGGCCGACGGCTTCGATCGCGTGGGTCAGGATGCGTGTCGAGACATCCTCGTTGACGACGGGCGGGACGCCGCGCCGGTACTGCAGGGTGTGTTCGATCGCCAATGGTGACAGCAGCGCGGACACGGACTGGCGGATGATCTCCTCGAGGTCGACCCAGGTCTGCCGGCTGGCGGTACGCACGGTGCCGGACAAGACGCCGGTTTGGGGTATCGCGTTGGCGGCCACGCCCGCGTTGACCGCGCCCCACACCAACACGGTGCTGTTGCGCGGATCGATGCGCCGCGACAGCACCCCGGGCAGCCCGGTAATGAGTGTGCCGAGCCCGTAGACCAGGTCAGCGGTCAGGTGCGGGCGGGATGTGTGTCCGCCAGGCGAATACAGCGTGATCTCTATCGAGTCGGCCGCCGAGGTGATGGGGCCGTGCCGGACCGCGACCTTGCCCACCTCGAGCCGGGGATCGCAGTGCAAAGCGAAGATCCGCGTCACCCCGGTCAACACCCCGGCGGCGATGGCATCGATCGCGCCGCCGGGCATCAGCTCTTCGGCAGCCTGGAAGATCAATCGCACGCCGACCGGCAGCTCGGCCACCGACGCCAATGCCACCGCGGTCCCCAGCAGGATGGCGGTGTGCGCATCATGACCGCAGGCGTGCGCGACGCCTGCCACCGTCGAGGCATACGGGGCGCCGGTCCGTTCCGCCAGGGGTAGCGCGTCCATGTCGGCGCGCAGCGCGATCCTGGGCTCGTGTTCAGGCCCCAAATCGCAGGTCAATCCGGTGCCACCGGGCAGCACCTTGGGGTTCAACCCCGCATCGGCCAGCCGTTCGGCGACGAACTGCGTGGTGGCGAACTCCTGGCGACCCAGCTCCGGATAGCGGTGGATGTGGCGGCGCCAGGCGATCAGGTCGTCGTAGTGTGCAGCCAGCCAGGATTCGGCCGTGTCAACGAGGCTCACAGCGCTGCCCTGCCGCGTCTGCGCTGTTGCGCCGCCAACACCCGGTCACGCTCGTCAGGAGTTTCGGCGAGTTGAACAATCGTGCGCGCCAGCATGATCGCGCCGTCGACGACCGCGCGGTCGCCGCTGGGACCGACAGCGGCCGAGGCGAAGGCGCGCTGGTGAACCGTGGCGCCGGCGGCGTCGACACCGATCACCGGATGGATCCCGGGCAGCACCTGCGTCACGTTTCCCATATCGGTGCTGCCCAAGGGAAGCCGCGCCTCAACGTCAGGCGCCATCGGCTCGCGTCCGAGTCGGCGCATCTCCTCGCGGCACACGTCGGCTAGCCATTGGTCGGGTTTGAGCTCCGCGTATGCCGGTGCTGTGTGGTCGATTTCGTATTCGCAGCCGGTGGCTAACGCGCCCGCAGCAAAGCAAGCAAACATTCTGCCCTCCAGCTCACGCAGCGAATCCGATTCGACCGCCCGCATCGCATATTGCAACGTCGCGTGCCCCGGTATGACATTGATCGCCTGCCCGCCGTTAGTGACCATGCCGTGCACCAGTTGCCCCGGCCCCAGCTGCTGGCGCAGTACGGCAATGGCCACCTGCGCGACGGTCACCGCGTCGGCTGCGTTGACCCCCAGGTGCGGTGCGACGGCGGCATGCGATTCCTTGCCCCGGTATTCGACCGTGACCTCAGACAATGCCAGTGAATGGGCCGCGGCGATGTCGGTCGGCCCGGGATGCGCCATCACCGCCACCGCGACATCGTCGAACGTCCCGGCCTGCAGCATCAGCGCTTTACCACCGCCGGCTTCCTCGGCGGGGGTTCCCAGCAAGGCCACGGTGAGGCCCAGGTCGTCGGCTACCTCAGCAAGCGCCAGCGCGGCGCCCACCGCCGACGCCGCAATGATGTTGTGGCCGCAGGCATGTCCGATCTCGGGCAACGCGTCATACTCGGCGCACACCCCGACAACCAGGGGCCCACTGCCGAAGTCAGCGCGAAACGCCGTATCCAGACCACCGGCGGGCGCGGTGATCGCGAAACCACGTTCGGCGACCAGCGCCTGCGCCTTGGCGCAGCTGCGGTGTTCGGCGAACGCCAGCTCCGGCTCGGCGTGAATGGCGTGCGACAACTCGACCAGATCGGCACCACGACGCCGCACCGCATCCTCGACACTGGTCAATGCGGTTGCTGTGGGCACCCATGCAGTATCGCACCGCAATGCATCCGATCCTCGGCGAGCGGCTTGGCTCGATTCAATCGCCCGCTCCTCACTCACGCCATTCCGGCGCTCGCCGTCGCCGGGCTCGATTCAATCGCCCGCTCCTCACTCACGCCGTTCCGGCGCTCGCCGTCGCCGGGCTAAGCTCGCCCACTGTGACCGAACCCCTGCTCGATCCCGACGAACTCGCTCGGCGGGCAGCTCAGGTGATTGGTGAGCGCACCGGGATCCTGGAGCACGACGTCGCGGTCGTCCTCGGATCGGGATGGTCGCCGGCGGTTGCCGCGCTGGGCTCCCCGACCGTCGTGCTCCCCCAGGCCGAGCTGCCCGGGTTCACCCCGCCCAGCGCGGCCGGGCATACCGGTGAGCTGTTGTCGGTGCGCATCGGCGCGCATCGGGTGCTGGTGTTGGCCGGTCGCATCCACCCCTACGAGGGACATGACCTGCGCCACGTCGTGCATCCCGTGCGAACAGCGTGTGCGGCCGGGGCGCGCATCGTCATCCTCACCAACGCGGCCGGCGGACTGCGCGCGGACCTGTCGGTCGGCCAGCTGGTGCTGATCAGTGACCACCTGAACCTGACGGCACGTTCGCCGCTGGTCGGCGCGCAGTTCGTCGACTTGACCGACGCGTACGCACCGCGGCTGCGAGAACTCGCCCGCGACACCGACCCGGCACTGACCGAAGGCGTGTACGCGGCCCAGCCCGGCCCGCACTATGAGACGCCCGCCGAAATCCGGATGCTGCGGATGCTGGGCGCCGACCTGGTCGGCATGTCCACGGTGCACGAAACCATCGCGGCCCGCGCGGCGGGCGCCGAGGTGCTGGGCGTGTCACTGGTGACGAACCTGGCGGCCGGGATCACCGGTGAGCCACTGAGCCATGCTGAGGTGCTTGCCGCCGGCGCCGCCTCAGCGAGCCGGATCGGGTCACTGCTGGCCGACATCATCGCCCGGTTCTGAAGGCTGCCATGACACCCGAGGAGTGGATCGCGCACGATCCCGACCCACAGACTGCCGCCGAGCTGGCCGCGTGCGACCCCGAAGAACTTGCGGCGCGGTTCGCCCGTCCGCTGCGCTTCGGCACCGCCGGTTTGCGCGGACCGGTGCGCGGCGGCCCCGACGCCATGAACCTCGCGGTGGTGTTGCGGGCGACCTGGGCCGTGGCACAAGTACTCATGCAACGAACGGGCTCGCGGCCCGCAACGGTGATCGTGGGGCGCGACGCCCGGCACGGCTCGCCAGTATTCGCCGCTGCGGCGGCTGAAGTGCTTGCCGCCGAAGGTTTTTCCGTGCTGCTGCTACCCGATCCAGCGCCCACACCGGTGGTGGCGTTCGCGGTGCGCACTACCGGCGCCGCGGCCGGGATCCAGATCACCGCCTCGCACAACCCGCCGACCGACAACGGGTACAAGGTGTATTTCGACGGCGGCATCCAGATTATCTCTCCCACCGACCGCCAGATCGAAACCGCGATGGCCGCAGCTCCCCTGGCCGACCAGATCACCCGCAAACCCGTCGACCCCAGTGAAAACAGCGCCACCGATCTGGTTGACCGATACATGCAGCGAGCGGCCGCGGTGCGGCGCGGCACCGGTTCGGTTCGGGTTGCCCTCACCCCGATGCATGGGGTAGGCGGTGCGGTGGCCGTCGAGACGCTGCGGTGCGCCGGCTTCGACGACGTGCACACCGTCGCGGCGCAGTTCGCGCCCGACCCCGACTTTCCCACCGTCGCGTTCCCGAACCCGGAGGAGCCCGGCGCCACCGACGCGCTGCTGGCCCTGGCCGCCAATGTCGGGGCCGACGTCGCGATCGCGCTGGACCCCGACGCCGACCGCTGCGCGGTCGGGATACCCACCAGCTCGGGATGGCGGATGCTGTCCGGAGACGAAACCGGTTGGCTGTTAGGCGATTACATTTTGTCGCAGACCGACAGCCCGCAGCCTGGCCGCGAAACCAAGATTGTGGCGAGCACGGTGGTGTCGTCGCGGATGCTGGCAGCGATCGCCACGCACTACAACGCGGTCCACGTCGAGACCCTCACCGGCTTCAAGTGGCTAGCGCGCGCCGACGCAAACCTGCCGGGCACCCTCGTATACGCCTACGAGGAAGCGATCGGGCATTGCGTCGACCCCGCCACGGTGCGCGACAAAGACGGCATCAGCGCCGCGGTGTTGGTGTGCGATCTGGTGGCCACACTGCACCAGCAGGGCCGTTCGGTGCCTGACATGCTTGACCAACTCGCCCGACGCCACGGCGTGCACGACGTCGCGGCGGTATCACGTCGCGTGGCCGACCCCGACGAGGCTGCCGACCTGATGCGGCGGCTGCGCGCAGCCCCGCCGAGTCAGCTGGCCGGGTTCGCCGCCGCTATTTCTGACACCACGGACATCAGCGACGCGCTGATCTTCACCGGCGGCGACGACGACACGTGGGTCCGGGTGGTGGTGCGGCCCTCGGGCACCGAACCGAAGCTGAAGTGCTACGTGGAGGTTCGCTGCCCAGTGGCTGGCGACCTATCATCCGCCCGGCAGCGGGCCGCGGCGCTGCGCGACGAGCTGGTCGCCTCGGTGCGGCAGTGGTGATTCTCCGACGGGTCAGCGGGGCCCGAATTGGCGGTCGCCGGCGTCACCGAGACCTGGCACGATATATTTCGCCTCGTTGAGCCCTTCGTCGACGGCAGCGGTGAATAGCCGTGCGTTGGGCGCCGTTTTCTCAACTGCCGCAATGCCTTCCGGTGCGGCCACCACACAAAGCACGGTGATCTCTGTTGCCTGGCGGCGCAGCAACAAACCGATGGTGTGTGTCATCGACCCGCCAGTGGCCAGCATGGGGTCGAGCACCATGACCGGCTGGCCGGTCAGGTCGTCGGGCAGCGATTCCAGATACGGGACCGGCTGGTGCGTCCCTTCATCACGGGCAACGCCGACGAACCCGACCCGGGCTTCGGGTAGGGCGGCATGCGCCTCATCGACCATGCCCAAACCGGCCCGCAGCACCGGAACTAACAGCGGCGGTCTGGCCAACCGGACGCCCAGCGTCTGGGTCAGTGGCGTGCGGATCGAAAACGTTTCGCAGGGCGCGTCCTGGGTGGCCTCGTAGACCAGCATCAACGTCAGTCCACGCAACGCCGCCCGGAACGCGGCGTTGCCGGTGCGTTCATCCCGCAGCACCGTCAGCCGGGCGGCGGCCAATGGGTGGTCGATGACACGGACGTCCACAGGGTTTGACCCTATATAACAATCGGAATTAGCCCAGCTGACACGCTTAGTTGCCTGCCCTCAGCGGGTCAACCCCGCCCATATACTCCCCGAGTGAACCCCCCGAGAAGGCTAATGAGCTCGACATATCGAGCCTTCCGGCTGTTCGGCGCGGTGCTGGTGTGCGGGCTGGCGGGCTGCCCATCGGTTCCTCGGGTCGGCCTTGCCGCGGCAGCCCTGCCGGCCCCCGCGCACGTGGTCATCGTGGTGGAAGAAAACCACTCGCAAGCCAACATCATCGGCAACCGGTCGGCTCCCTTCATCAATGCGCTGGCCGCTAACGGCGCAATGATGGCCCAATCGTTCGCGGAAACACACCCGAGCGAACCGAACTACCTGGCGCTGTTCGCCGGTGACACGTTCGGGGTGCGGAAAAACCTCTGCCCGCTCAATGGCGGCACCCTGCCCAACCTGGGTTCTGAATTACTCGCCGCCGGCTACACATTCGCCGGCTTCGCCGAAGGCTTGCCCGCGGTCGGTTCCCCGGTCTGCGCTGCGGGCAAGTACCAACGCAAGCACGCGCCCTGGGTCAACTTCAGCAATGTACCGGCCACGAACTCGGTGCCGTTCTCGGCCTTTCCGAAGCCCGGGAACCCGGAAGGGTACGCCAGCCTGCCGACCGTGTCGTTCGTCATTCCCAACGACGACAACAACATGCATAGCGGCTCGATCGCGGTGGCCGACGCCTGGCTCAGCCGCAACCTTTCCGGGTACGCCAACTGGGCGGTGGCCAACAACAGCCTGCTCATCGTGACCTGGGACGAGGACGACAACACCAATCGCAACCAAATCCCCACCGTGTTCTACGGCGCGCAGGTGCGGCCCGGGACCTACAACGAGCAGATCAGTCACTACAACGTGCTGTCCACGCTGCAGCAGATGTATGGGCTACCCAAAACGGGTAACGCGGCCGGCGCTGCCGCAATTACCGACATCTGGGGCGGGTAGTCACCGGCGGGCTGCGTTACCTGTGGACTAGATCCAGCGCCGTCACGGGCCGCCGCTATTGTGTGCCGCATGGTTGCAGACCTCGTGCCCATCCGACTGAGCCTGCCCGCTGGTGATCGCTACACCGTGTGGGCACCCCGCTGGCGCGACGCCGGCGATGAATGGGAAGCATTTCTGGGCAAGGACGACGACCTGTATGCCTTTGAGACGGTCGCTGACCTGGTCGCATTTGTGCGCACCGATTCCGACAACGATCTAGTCGACCACCCCGCCTGGAAAGACCTGACCTCCGCTCACGCACACAAGCTCGATCCTGGCGAGGACAAGCAGTTCGATCTGGTCGTTGTCGAGGACCTGATGGCCGAGAAGCCGACCGCCGAGTCGGTGACCACGCTGGCGGCGACGCTGGCGGTAGTGGCGTCCATCGGGTCGGTGTGTGAGCTACCCGCGGTGTCGAAATTCTTCAACGGCAATCCCAGCCTGGGCACGGTGTCCGGCGGAATCGAGCATTTCACCGGCAGAGCCGGCCAGAAACGCTGGAATTCGATCGCCGAAATCATCGGGCGAAGCTGGGACGACGTGCTGAGCGCGATCGACAAGGTCCTCAGCACCCCAGAGGTCAACGCTGCGATGTCGGCCAAGGCCGCCGACGAACTAGCTGAGGACCCCGTGGAACCAGAAGAGCCGGAGGTGGAGCCGGACGACGATGGTGCGGACGGCGAGACCGCTCAGGCAGACGACTCCGAGGACACCGAAGACGAAGACGAGGTCCGCGCGGCCGGCGATACCGTCGTGCTGGGCAGTGACGAGGACTTCTGGCTGCAGGTGGGTATCGACCCGGTCCGGATCATGACGGGGACCGGCACGTTCTACACACTGCGCTGCTACCTGGACGATCGCCCGATTTTCCTGGGTCGCAACGGTCGGATCAGCGTGTTCAGCTCGGAGCGGGCGCTGGCCCGCTACCTGGCCGACGAGCACGACCATGACTTGTCCGATCTGAGCACCTACGACGACATCCGTACCGCTGCCACGGACGGTTCGCTGGCAGTCGACATCACCGACGACAACATCTACGTGCTCAGCGGGTTAAGCGATGACCTTGCCGATGGGCCGGACGCTGTGGATCGTGACCAGCTGGACCTGGCCGTCGAGCTGCTCCGCGATATCGGCGAGTACTCCGAGGAGAGCACGGTCGACGCGGCGCTGGACACGGACCGGCCGCTGGGCAAGCTGGTGGCCTATGTGTTGGATCCCGGCTCGGTCGGCAAGCCTGCAGCCCCGTATTCCGCGGCGGTGCGGGAATGGGAAAAATTGGAGCAGTTCGTGGAGTCGCGGCTACGGCGCGAATAGCGCCGCGGGCCGGCGACGACATTGGACATGAGCGTCGCGGCTAAGGCGCGAATAGCGCCGCAGCGCCGACGCTACGGCGGCCACTATCGGGCCAGGGTCCGCGCCGAGATACATCCGGGCAGGGTGGCCCCACCACCGACCGCCCATCCAAGGCGCCAATTTCCAGACACCGCCAGCAGTCAGATCCCAAACGCCGCCGACGCCAATTTAACAGAGAAATTAGATTAATCGTCTATTACTATGTTTCCGCTGACATAACGTCGCTGAAGCGTGCGCTGAAGATTATCGGCAGTACCGATATAATTTCTCTCCCCTTAGCCCGCTCTATAATATCGAGGATATCAGGCTGATATTCATTCATCGCTTCCGCATTCTTTGCCCACATCATTTCGTATTCGCACTCCAGCTCTACGATTCTGGTGATGTTTTGCCCATAAAGAAGGTTGGTTACTTTCATAATCCAGGCAGCCATGCGGTTCACCACTATCGAAGCCATCGGTATCATCGACTCGACCGCCCTTTCGTAGGCCAACGCCGTTAGATGGAGATACTTGGCGGTATCACTGGCCGTTTCTGCGTGTGTATTCAGCCAGGTACAGTACCGTCTTGCCGCTACTACAAATTTGCGCGCTGCGGGACCTTGAAACAAGGCCGCCGTCGCGCTAACTTGATTAGCCCACTCCCGCGCCTTAGCGTGCAATTCTTCCGCCAGACTGTCCCATGCGTCGGCAGCGATCCATATCGGCTCAGCACCCGGACCACGAATATTGCTAGCGTTGATCTCGGGTGGAAATGCGTTGAAATTTTGCACCTCGGTTACTTTCTGCTAAACTCTATAATCAACATATCGCCGGTAGTTCTATTCGCCGGTAGCAAACCGAGTAGCTGGCTTAAAGGTCGCTACCGCGATCGCCACGCGCGGTGCTCGGCTCATCTTAGGATCAATCCCCGACAACCAAACGTCTTGGTGATTCCCGGGGATTGTCACTTCACCTAACTGGCCGGTGTGGGGGTTAGGCCCATGCGGAACCGACCGAGCGGTCGGTGTCGGCCATGTTGTTACCGGCGGCTTGCACCTTTTGGCCGTGGGCGTTGGCCTGCTCATAGATCATCTGGAAGTTGCGGCCCAAATCACTGATGAACTGCTCGCATGCCGCCGAGCCCTGGCCGCCCCAAAAGTCAGCGGCGTCGCGCACACTGGCCAGGATGGCCTGATGGGTGGCTTCCAACGACGCGGCTTGCGCGCGGATGGTGGCGCCGTGGGCGTCAATATCCCCGAACTGGTAGTTAATGCTGGACATGAGTTTTTGTGCTCCTCAATTGAGAAAGTGAATGAGAAAAGGTCGTGGACTGTAGCGGTTTTCCGCCGTTAGCTACCCTGCAGGATCTGCTGGGAGGCCTGCTCTTGCTGCTCGTAGCGGGTGGCAGCAGCACCTAGCTGGTCACGCACCTCGTGCAGCATGTTCACGATGTTGCGAAACGCCTGATTCATCTGCCCCATGGTGTCAAACGAGGTTGCCTGCGCGGCCCCACTCCAACCTGCACCCGCGATGTTCAGCGTCGAGGCCCACATCTTGTGCGACTCGTCCTCCACCGTCTGGCCGTGCACCTCAAAACGGCGCGCCATATCCCGCATCGCGTGCGGATCGGTCATAAAACGTGCAGTCATACTTTTTATCTCCTTACAGTTAATTTCGTTACGTTATGGGTGAAATAGTCCGAGTTACAGCGGTTATCCGCCGGCCAGGTGGCGGGCCATCATGAACAGAAGCTACGGCGGCCCACTACCGGGCCAGAGTCCGATACCTCTGAGCAGGATGACCCCACCACCGACCACCCAAAATTCAAACATCGCCGACACCAATCCAACAGAGGAATTAGATTAGTATTTCTTCGCTGTTATCAAAGCCGCCGACACGCCCGCGAGAGTCGAGGATTACCTCCGGCGCCGGGCTAATTCTGCTTTCCTCAACCCGCGCCATAATATCGAAGATAGTATACTGATACTGATTCATCGCTTCCGCATTCTGGACCCACATCTCTTGGTACGCCTGATCCAGCTCCATGATTTTGGTGGTGAACTGCCCCAAAAGATTAGTTGCTTTCAAAGTCCAGGCACTCGAGCGGTTCGCCACTATCGAAGCTGTCGGCGCCATCGAGTGGACCGCAATGTCGTAGGCATACGCCGCTTTATTGAGATACATGGCGATCTCAGTGGCCGTTTCTATGTGTGTATTCAGCCATCGATTGTACAAGTCTGCCGCTGCTACAAATTTGCGCGCTGCCGGACCTCGAAACCAGGCATCCGTCGCCTGTAATTGAAATTTCCACTGCGCCGCCGCATTAGCCAACTCTCTCGCCAGATCGTCCCATGCTGCTACAGCGGTCCGCATTGGATTAGAACCCGGGCCACTAATATTTTTAACGTTGACCTCGGGTGGTAACAAGTTGAAATTTGACACCTTGGCTACTTTCTCCTCAACTCTAACAATCAACATATCGCTGGTAGATTTATTCACCGGTAACAAACCGTGAGTAGCTAAAGCTGTGACACGATCCTTAGTCGCCGCCCTCGGCAGTGCGCGTATAATACAGATGCGACAGCCCCCCACGATCGAAGAGAACCGCTTACCGATGTCCGCGCCTTGATCGATATGCACCTGGCACAGTAGCCCGCGAGCCTTAAACGAGCATTATTGAATCTTGCCAAAACTCTCGTTGTTGTCGCTCTCGGCTCTTTGATATTTCTTCGCGGCTTCCTCTAGGCTCCAGGAGAGCCGCTTACCGATGTCCGCGCCTCGATCGGTATGCACCCGGTACAGGTCTCCGCGAGCATTAAAAAATCTCGCCGACAGAGCTGACACGCTATCAGCCCCCGGCGGGGGAATCTTGGTCATCGCCGAGGCCCCCTGGGCATTTGCTATCGAAATACTGTCAGCTATCGTCACCATCTTTTTGCTTGCCAGGGTCAGGCTACCTGGCATTACCCGCGTTGCATTCTGGTTTGTCTGCAGCGACGGATCCAAGTCTGTTGACGACGTATTAGAGCTCCATTGAGGGGGCGCATTAAAGTTTGCTGACTGCGAATTCCCGTTTACGTATACGGACGACTGGCCTTCTTGTACGCCTCGCTGCGGATAAGTCACTAGCACTCCTCCCTATCGACCTCGTAGTATATGTGGATGCCATCATACGATAACGCTTCAGCAGCCTTACAGCAATTTATGGTTGTGCCGCCGGGATACTCGCTGTCGTTTGCCAGGAAGATGGGACCGGTTTTGAATTGGTTTGCCATAAACATGGGACCACTCGTTTGCTATGGTGGGACCATCTGGCTAGCTAATTTGCCAGTTATGGGACCACCGCTCGACGTGGCTTTGGGTCTTCCGGTTGCTCGGCCGCTGTATTTAGTCGAATGAGCTACCGGGAGGTATCGGCGATCGAGATCAGAGAGATCCTGCGGCTGTGGCTAGCAGGTCGAGGGTTGCGGGAGATTGCTCGAATGTCGGGTGCCGACCGCAAGACGGTGCGCCGCTATGTGGACAGGGCGTGTGCGTGCGGATTGGACCGCGACGGTGAGATCGCCCAGTTGACTGACGGGCTGCTTGCGGCGGTGATTGCCGGTGCGCGGCCGAGTCGGCCTAATGGCAAGAGCGAAGCATGGGAAATCATCGCTGGCCAGCACGAGCAGATCAAGGAATGGCTCGATGATGGTCTAACGGTCACGAGGGTGCACACGCTGCTCGGGTGCCGGGGTGTGGTGGTGTCGTATCGGACGCTGCACCGCTATGTCACAACGGAATTAGACTTTGGTCGACGGAAGACGACGGTACGGGTTGCCGATTGTGACCCCGGCGCGGAGGTGCAGGTCGACTTCGGCCGGCTCGGGATGCTTACCGATGCGGCCGATGGTCGGCGTCGTGTGGTGCAGGGGTTGATTTTCATCGCAGTGTATTCGCGGCACATGTTCGTCTGGCCGACGTATCGGCAGACGCTGGGCGATGTGATTGCCGGCTTCGAAGCCGCGTGGGCGTTCTTTGGCGGGGTGTTCGCCGTCGTGATTCCCGACAACATGAAGGCCATCGTCGACCGCGCGGATGCGACCGATCCGAGGCTCAAAGACACGTTCTGTGAGTATGCCCGGGCTCGAGGATTCGCGATAGACCCAACACGCATCCGGAGCACGAAAAGTAAACCCAGGGTGGAGCTGATGGTGCAGTACGTGCGCGACAATTTCTTTGCCGGAGAGGACTTTCGGGATCTCGGTGACTGTCGCGCTCGCGCCGAGTACTGGTGTGGAAAGGTGGCGGGAATGCGGGTGCACAGCACCACCCGCCTGCGTCCCGCCGACGTGTTCGCCACCGACGAGCTACCGAAGCTGAAACCGGTGTCCGAAGAGGTATTCGACATCCCGGTCTGGACGCACCCCAAGGTGGCCCCGGATCGACATGTGCAAGTCGCCAAGGCGCTCTATAGCGTTCCCGGTGACCTGGTCGGACGCCGCTTGGATGCCTGCGCCGACGCACGAACAGTGAAACTGTATTGGCGAGATGAGCTGATCAAGATCCACCCGGTGATGCCGCCAGGTCGCCGCCACACCGACCCTGCTGATATGCCAGCCGAGGTATCGGTCTGTGCGATGTATGATCTGAACATGTTGCAGCGCAAAGCATCAGCACACGGCGAGCATGTCGGTATGTACGCGGCGGCCATGCTCGAGCATCCACTGCCGTGGAACAAGATGCGCCATGTCTACTGGCTCCTCGGGTTGGTGCGCCGCCACGGCGCCGAGGCGGTCGATGACGCTTGCCGCCGGGCGCTAGACGCCAAGGCCATCGACGCCGGACTCATCGAGCGGATACTGACTCGCGGCGTGGGCGAACAGCTGCCGCTGCTGTCGGCCCCACCGGCGGCATCGCGGTTCGTGCGCGCCGCTACCGATTTCGCCGTGCGCAGGTCCTCGTGAGCACCTGACATCTAGACCTCAGCCCGGCGACTAAGCCAATCGAAGTATCTGCAGATCTGAAGGCGCTGATGCGCCGACTCAAGCTTGGCCAGCTGCTTGACACTTTGCCCGAGCGACTTGCCCTAGCCGGATCGAATCGGCTGCCGCATCACGACTTTCTGCAGATGCTGCTGGCCGATGAGGTCACCCGCCGGGACCGCCAATCCGCCGCCCGCCGCGCCAAAGCGGCGCAGCTGAATGCGCCAGATCATGGGACCTATTGGGGCGAGAAAAACATTCCTAGCGCCGGTATAATTCCCCTTTTCTCAGCTCGCTCCATAATATCGAAGATGTGAAACTGATACTGATTCATCGCTTCCGCATTGGTGGTCCACATCTTTTGGTATTCGCCATCCAGCTCCGCGATTTGGCTGGTGAATTGCCCCAGAAGGTTGGTTGTTTCCATAGTTAAGGCAGCCGCGCGGTTCGCCACTATCGAAGCTGTCGGCACCATCAAGGTGACCGCCGTTTCGTAGGCATCCGCCGCTTGATGGAGATACTCGGCGGTCTCACTGGCCGTGCCGGCGTGCCTATACAACCAGGAATTGTACTCTTTTGCCGCTGCTACAAATTTGCTCGCTGCCGGACCTCGGAACAAGGCATCTGTCGCGCCAACTTGACTTCGCCACTGTGCCGCCGTGGAATACAGTTCTTCCGCCAGGCCGTTCCATGCTGTTTGAGCGTTCCGTATCGGCTCAGAACCCGGACCACGAATATTGCTAGCGTTGATCTCAGGTGGTAATGCGTTGAAATGTGGCACCTCGGCTACTTTCTCCGAAAGTCTAACAATCAACATATCGCTGGTAGATTTATTCGCCGGTAACAAACCGTGAGTAGCTAAAGCTGTGACACGATCCTTAGTCGCCGCCCTCGGCAGTGCGCGTATAAGCAGATGCTGCAGGCCCCCACACTCAAGGAAAACTGCTTACCGATGTCGGCACCTCGGCCGGTATGCACCTGGTACAGCAGCCTACGGGCGTTAAACAGGCATTAATCATTCTCGAGAAGACTCAGAGATTATTCTCGTTACGACAACTGACGCAGAAAATCCTTGTCGTTGTGCTCTTCAGTGCGCGTATAAGCGGATGCGGCATCCTTTAGGCTCTGGGAGAGCTGCTTGCCGATGTCGGCACCTCGGTCGGTATGCACCTGGTACAGCTGTCCGCGAGCATTAAAAAATCTCGCCAACAAAGCGGACACGCTATCCTTGCCCGGCGCGGGAATCTTGGTCATCACCGAGGCCTTCTGGGCATTTGCTATCGAAATACTGTCAGCTATCTCCGTCATCTTGGTGCTTACATCAGCCATGCTATCTGGATTTGCCTGCATCGCATTTACGTCTGCCGATAACGATGCACCCAAGTCAGGTTGTAAGGGCTCGTATTTGCCCGCTAGCGACGGATCCAAGTTTTCTGGCGAAGGTAGATCAAGGTTTGCCGACAGTGGATCAAACCCTGACTGCAATTGCTCATCAAGCTTTACCGGTGACGGACCTACGTCTGGCTGCAAGGGCTCGTATTTGCCCGCTAGCGACGGATCCAAGTTTCCTGGCGAAGGTAGATCAAGGTTTGCCGACAGTGGATCAAACCCTGACTGCAATTGCTCATCAAGCTTTACCGGTGACGGACCTACGTCTGGCTGCAAGGGCTCGTATTTGCCCGCTAGCGACGGATCCAAGTTTCCTGGCGAAGGTAGATCAAGGTTTGCCGACAGTGGATCAAACCCTGACTGCAATTGTTCATCAAGGTTTACTGGTGACGGATCAAAATTTGCTTGGTAGGACGCATCCGGGTTTCCTAGCAGCTCCAAGCCTTGTTCCGGGAACAACTGATCCAAATCGCCTGGTTGTAAGCTTGAGTCTGGATAAGTCACTAGCACTCCCCCTCGGCCGTTTAGTTTATGTGAATGTCATCATAAGTTAACACTTCAGCAGCCTTACAGCAACTTTGGTTTGCGCCGCCAGGGTACACATTATCGTTTGCCAGGAGGATGGGACCGGTTTTGAATTGGTTTGCCATAAACATAGGACCATCCGTTTGCTATGGCGGGGACATCTGGCTAGCTAATTTGCCAGTTATGGGACCACCGCTCGGCGTGGCTTTGGGTCTTCCGGTTGCTCGGGCGCTGTATTTAGTCGAATGAGCTACCGGGAGGTATCGGTGATCGAGATCAGAGAGATCCTGCGGCTGTGGCTAGCAGGTCGAGGGTTGCGGGAGATTGCTCGAATGTCGGGTGCCGACCGCAAGACGGTGCGCCGCTATATGGACAGGGCGCGTGCGTGCGTGGCGTGTTCCCGGTGATTGAGACCGGGTGATGTGTACCCGTGTTGTTGGTCCACGGTTATGAGAGTCGAGGGCAAAGTGATCATCAGGAGGTCACATGCCCCGTATGTACTCGTCATCGGTGCGCCGGCACATTGTCGCTCGGCTGCGATCGGGTGAACCGGTTGCCGCGGTAGCCGACGAGACCGGAATCTGCCAGGCGACACTTTTCCGGTGGAAACGTCAAGCGCTGATCGATGCCGGGGTCCTCGACGGCACTCCAAGTGTAGAGGCAGACGAGCTGGCCGCTGCCCGCAAAGGGATCGCGCAGCTTGAAGCTGAGTTGGCGTTGACCCGAGATGCCTGCCAGCTCCTCGACGCGCCGGAGGTGGTGACCCCCAAAACGCCGACGCGCGATCACTGAAGGACTGATCACGCGACGACATTCAGCCCGATCCGCCTGCCGAATAACAGGATTGGCGCGTTCCCTGTTGCAATACCATCGGCAACGGCCAGTGCCGGATCCCGAGATTTCGGCGCCTTATCGTGGCCGACACCATCACCGAGATCCACCAACGTTGCCGCGGCACCTACGGGCGTCGACGTGTCCGCGCCGCTCTGCTGACCGACTACGATATGAACGTCAACCGCAAACTAGTCAACGCGATCGGTTCTACCCAGGGTTTGATCATGGCGAAGCCTTACCCGAAGGAGTTCCGCGACGATGTCGTGGCTGTTGCCCGGAAGGGGCAGGCTCCGTTGATCCAGATCGCGAAGGATTTCGGGATTTCCGAGGCATGTCTGCATAACTGGAAAGAAGGCCGACATTGAGTATGGCGACCAGCCTGGGCTAGCCGATACCGAGCGTGCCGAGTTGCGTGAGCTCAAGAAGCGTAACCGGCTCCTAGAGCAGGAGAATGAGGTCTTGCGCAGGACGGCTGCCTATCTGTCGCAGGCGAACTTGCGGGGAAAATGGTCTTCCCGCTCGTCCGTGAGATGGCCGCGACCGGTGCCCGAATCAGGGTGCCGGTCGCGGTGGCGTGCCGGGTCCTGGGGTTATCGACCCAGGGATATTACCGGTGGCGCAAAGCCCCTGTATCACAACGCGACTGGGATGACGCCCATACGATCAACGTCCTCCACGAGATCCATCAAGGCGATCCGACTCTGGGCTATCGGTTTTTGACCGACGAACTTGAAGACCTCGGTATTGCCGCCAGTGAAAACCGGCGGATTCAACTGGTCGTCGCAACACCTCGTGATCGTGGAGGTGTCAGGTGGTTCGTCGACAGCAAGCAGCGGACCGGGCAATCCGCCCGAAGCTTCGATCGCCAGGGCACCCGAAGTATCAGCGTCATGTCGAGGTGGCGTTCTGGGCGCAGATCGCCAAAGGGCTTCTCGCCGAAGAAGCCGCGGGCGTTGTCGGCGTGGCGCAGGCGGTCGGGGCGCGCTGGTTCCACAACGCTGGCGGCATGTCACCGTTCGACCTGAAGTTCCAGCCCTCGGGCCGTTACCTGTCCTTCGCTGAGCGTGAGGAGATCGCATTGCTTAAGTCTCAGGACAAGCGTGTTCGGCTGGCGTCGCTGCCGCGCGGGCAAGACGCGGCCGTGGTGGCGCGGCTGTTGGCAGGCTGTGATCGAACGGCGGTGGTGGGCCGCCGCGACTACGCGATCTTGACGATGCTGGCGCGGCTGGGGTTACGCGGCGCCGAAGTCACCACCCTGGAGCTGAGTGACATTGATTGGCGCAGCGGTGAAATCACCGTCCATGGCAAAGGCAATCGGGTTGATTGGCTTCCGCTTCCCGTCGATGTCGGCGAAGCGATCGTGACGCACCTGACCAACGGTCAGCCTGCCCGCTCGGAGCGGGCGCTGGCCCGCTACCTGGCCGACGAGCACGACCATGACTTGTCCGATCTGAACACCTACGACGACATCCGTACCGCTGCCACGGACGGTTCGCTAGCAGTCGACATCACCGACGACAACATCTACGTGCTCAGCGGGTTAAGCGATGACCTTGCCGATGGGCCGGACGCTGTGGATCGTGACCAGCTGGACCTGGCCGTCGAGCTGCTCCGCGATATCGGCGAGTACTCCGAGGAAAGCACGGTCGACACGGCGCTGGACACGGACCGGCCGCTGGGCAAGCTGGTGGCCTATGTGTTGGATCCCGGCTCGGTTGACAAGCCTGCAGCCCCGTATTCCGCGGCGGTACGGGAATGGGAAAAATTGGAGCAGTTCGTGGAGTCGCGGCTACGGCGCGAATAGCGCCGCGGGCCGGCGACGACATTGAACATGAGCGTCGCGGCTACAGCGCCAATAGTGCCGTATCGCCGGCGTTACTGCCGCCACTATCCGGGCAGGGTCCGCGCCGAGACACCTCCAGGTAGGGTGACCCACCACCGACCACCCATTCAAGGCGCCAATTTCCAAATGCCGCCAGCGGTCAGAACTCAAACGCCGCCGACGCCAACCAACAGGTGAATTAGATTACTATTGTATTATGATGTTTCGCTGACATAAACGTCACTAAAGCGCGCGCTGGAGATTACCGGAGGTGGCGGTATACTTTCGTTTCTCTTAGCCCGACTCATAATACCGCGGATAGCAGACTGATATGTATTCATCGCTTCCGCATTGGTGATCCACATCTTGTCGTATTCGGCTTCCAGCTTCGCGATTCTGGGGGTGAATTGTCCAAAAAAGACATTGTTTGCTCTCATAGTCCAGACAGCCACGCGGTTCGCCATTATCGAAGCCGTCGACACCATCGAGTTGACCGCCGTTTCGTAGGCCGACGCCGCTTGCCGGAGATACCAGGCGGTCTCACTGGCCTTGAAGGCGTGTTTACCCAGCCAGGTATGGTACTGTCTTGCCGCTTCTACAAATTTGCGCGCTGCCTCACCTTGAAACAAGCCCTCCGCCACGCTAACCTGATTAGCCCACTGCTCCGACGCATCACGCAAACCTTGCGCCAGACTGGCCCATGCGTCTGCAGCGAACCATATCGGCTCAGAACCCGGACCACAAATATTGCTAGCGTTATCCTCGGGCGGAAATTCGTTGAAATTTATCACCTCGGTTACTTTCTCCTAAACTCTATAATCAACATATCGCTGACAGATCTATTCGCCGGGAGCAAACCGCAGCCGGTTATCCGCCGGCCAGGTGGCGGGGCATCACGAACGAACACCACCGCGGCCACTATCCGGACAGGGTCCGCGCCGAGACACCTCCAGGTAGGGTGACCCCACCACCGACCACCCACCCAAGACACCAAATTTCCAGACGCCACCAGCGGTCAGAACTCAAACACCGTCGATGCCCAATCCAACAAAGGAATTGGATTACTATTGTATTATGATGTTTTCGCTGACATAAACGTCGCTAAAGCGCGAGCTGAATATTACCTGCGGCGGCGGTAGAATTTCGCTTTCCGCAACAACCTGCTCCGTAATATCGAGGATAGCAGACTGATAAACATTCATCGCTTCGGCATTGGTGGCCCACATCTTTTCGTATTCGGCATCCAGCTCCGCGATTCTGGGGGTGAATTGTCCAAAAAAAGTGTTGTTTGCTCTCATAGTCCAGGCAGCCACGCGGTTCGCCATTACCGAAGCTTCCGGCACCATCGACTTGACCGCCCTTTCGTAGGCAAGCGCCGCTATATCGAGATACCAGGCGGTCTCATCGGCCGTTTCGGCGTGTTTACTCAGCCAGATATAGTACTGCCGTGCCGCTGCTCCAAATTTGCTCGCTGCCTCACCTTGAAACAAGCCCTCCGCCACGCCAACTTGATTAGCCCACTGCTCCGACGCATCACGCAAATCTTGCGCCAGACTGGCCCATGCGTCTGCAGCGAACCATATCGGCTCAGAACCCGGACCACAAATATTGCTAGCGTTGTCCTCGGGTGGAAATGTGTTAAAATTTATCACCTCGGTTACTTTCTCCTAAACTCTACAATGCAATATATCGCTGGCAGATCTATTCGCCGGAAGCAAACCGTGAGTACCTAAGCTCAGACACCGATCCTCCTCGGTGCGCTCATCAGTGCGCGTATAGGCAGATGCGGCAGCCTTTAGGCCTCAACAGGATGGATTGGTGTAGAGGACCCTCCATCATCGGAAGACCTCGACCCCTACCCGGCAAACGACGCGCCGACCTCCACTACACCCTCATCTGCGAAGAGCCCTCAAACGCCGCTGACGCTATCCAACAGAAAAATTAGGTTAATCATGTATTACTATGTTTTCGCTGACATAAACGTCGCTAAAGCGCGCGCTGGAGATCACCGGAGGCGGCGGTATGCTTTCGCTTGTCTTAGCCTGCGCAATAATATCGTGGATAGCAGACTGATACCAATTCATCACTCCCGCATTGGTGGCCCACATCTCTTGATATTCGGCATCCAGCTCCGCGATTCTGGGGGTAAATTGCCCAAAAAAAACGTTGTTTGCTCTCATAGTCCAGGCAGCCACGCGGTTCGCCAAAATCGAGGCTGTCGACACCATCAAGCCGACCGCCATGTCGTAGACTTCCGCCGCTTCACAGAGAGAGTCGGCGGTCTCATATGCTCTGCAGATGTGGTCATACAGCCAGTCAATGTACTGTCTTGCCGCTGCTTTAAATTTGCGCGCTGCCTCACCTTGAAACAAGCCCTCCGTCGCGCTAACTTGACTTTTCCACTCCCGCGCCTTAGCAACCAACTCTCGCGCCAGACTTTCCCATGCTGCTACAGCGGCCCGTATCGGCTCAGAACCCGGACCACAAATATTGCTAGCGTTGTCCTCGGGTGGAAATGCGTTAAAATTTATCACCTCGGTTACTTTCTTCTAAACTCTACAATGCAATATATCGCTGGCAGATCTATTCGCCGGAAGCAAACCGTGAGTACCTAAGCTGTGACACTATTCACCTCGTTATCCTCGGCGGTGTGCATATAAGCAGATACGGCAGCCCCCAGGCTCCAGGAGAGCCGCTTGCCGATGTCCACGCCTCAACCGGTATGCACCCGGTACAGGTCTTCGCGAGTATTAAAAATCTCGCCAACAGAGCTGACACGCTATCCGTCCCCGGCGCGGGAATCTTGGGTCACCACCGGGGCCTTCTGAGCATTTGCTATCGAAATCTGGTGAGCTATCTCCACCGTCTGGGTGCTCACCTCAGTCATTCTTCTTGATTGAAGCCTTCTTCGTCGGACGGCAAATCGAGTCTTCTTCTACTATTTCTATTCTGCATTAATTTGGATAAGTCACTAGCACTACCTTCGACCGCTTAGTTATGTGAACGTGCACCATGCACTTGACACGTGTCAACTACGATACCATCTCGGCGCAGTTACTCGCAAAATCAATGGTTATGCGGCTCTTCTCCACAAACCTGGGAGGTGGGGAGTCCGGGCGACACGCCGCGGTTCTGAAATGAGCGGATGGTGAGCCTGGGGCTCGCCCGATCCGTGATCACGACCAAGATCACACGGATTGTCGAGGAGCCCCAGATGGAAGCGGTTCGATTGTTGCTGCGTTGTTCGGGTTGGACGGGTTTCGCGTGCTAGCCGCCGCGGATGCCGGCGGTGAGCTGGTGGTCGAGACCGTCACGGAGGTGGGTGCCGCGCCCCGATTGCGGCGCGGCGACGCGGGCAAAGAATCGCCAGCCGGTGTGAGTTCGGGACCTTCCGATCGGCGGCAGACCGGTCGTGGCGTGCTGACACAAACAGGTCTGGTGTTGCCCACATGCGTGGTGCCCCAAAAAGACGTGGATCTGTGACGGCGCGGTGTCGCAGCTGGCGTGCACGCTCGCTATTGGCTGGCAACGATCATGCGGATCGTCACCGCGTGCGGCGAACCGATCATCGATCACCGCGCCCAGCTGGATGCGCCGACCGCGATCGATGTAGACGACACCGCGTTCTTGCGCGCCACTAGACATGAGCGCCGCGGCTACGGCGCCTCCCGTTCTTCATCAGCTAGCCAGGTGATGATCCGATGGACGGTAGCTGGACAGAGTTGGCTTAGACTGCCTGCCGGGTGGATGCCGGCACCATCGGCAGGGTTAACCGGAAAGCCGCTCCGCAAGGTTGGGGAAGGCACTCCAGCGCGCCGTGGTGCGCTTGGGCCAATGCTCGGGCGATTGGCAGGCCGAGGCCAGCGCCACCGGAGTCGCGGTCACGGGCGTCGTCAAGGCGGACCAATCGGTCGAAAACCCGCTCCCGGTCAGCCTCCGGGATACCAGGGCCGGAGTCGACGACCGTCACCTCAGCGTTGTGTTCACGGGCTGCGGTGCGCACGGTGACCTTGCCGCCATGCGGGGTGTATCGGCGGGCGTTGTCCAGCAGGTTGGACAGGATCTGCGCGATGCGGCTGGGGTCGGCTCGGATCGGTAGCTGATTGCCGTCCCCGGCCAGCAGCAGCGTCAGGCTCGGGGCCAGCATGGCGGCTCGGTCCACTTCGGCGGCGACGATGTCAACGAGGTCAACGTCCTCGCGGCGCAGGGTCACTCCCGCATCGATGCTCGCGATGTCGAGCAGGTCGGAGACCAACCTGGTGGCTCGGCGTGTTTCACGGGCCAACAGCGCGGCGTACCGGCGTCGGCGAACCGTCGCAGAGTCGGCTGCAGCGTCGTCGTCATGGCCGGTCGTTTCGGTGATAGCTGTCAACTGCTGTGCGACGGCCTGGATGGCGGCCACCGGGCTGCGCAACTCGTGTGCCGCGTCGGAGAGGAACTGGCGAGTCTTGGCTTCAGCGTTCTCGAGTGCGTCAAGCATGTTGTCGAACGCCGCGGCGGCGTGGCCGAGTTCGGTTTTTGGCCGGTCCGGTCGGAGTCGGCGCCCCCGATCGCCGTAGGTGATCCGCTCCGCGGTCGAGGTCATCCGCTGCAGCGGCGCCAAGGCGCGTCCGGCGGCGAGGCTGACCAACAGCGCGACCAGGACCAGGGTGATGGCGCCGCCGACGAGCAGATCTCGGCGCAGCACTGCCCGGCGACGATGGATTCCGGTTGTTTTGGCCACCATGGTGAGTTTTGAACCGTCCTGCAGCACCCGGGTCACCCGTTTGCTGGTCATCTCGGTGCGGGTCAGTGGTGGCGGTGGCCCGCCCGGCGGCGAGGGTGGTGACGTCGTGGGCGGGAGCGTGAGGTCACCGTAGCGAGTGCCGTCCGGGCTGATCAGCCGCACGCGGATGGTCTGCCCTTGCAGCTGGTTGACGACTTCGGCCGGCTCAACCCCAGCCTCGACGAGATTGCCGGCGCGATAGACACTATCGGCCAGCCGGGACTCGAGATCACGGTTGAGCTGCACTCCCACCACCTCGTCGATAGCCACGCCGAGCACGATCAGCAACACGGCGATCACGCCGACGGTCGCGACGGTCACCCGCCGACGCAGCGACGGAGTGGGGGTGGTCGATGCTGTCACGGACGACCGGCCGATAACTGGTAGCCGATACCCCGGACGGTGTGCAACATCCGAGATCCGCGTGCCTCCAGCTTGCGACGCAGCCCGCTGATGTACACCTCGACGAGGTTGGCGTCGTAGGCGTCATATCCCCATACCGCTGCCAGGATCTGATCCTTGCTCACCGTCCGCCCGCGCTGTTCGACGAGATACCGCAGCAGCTTGAACTCGGTGCCGGTGAGATCCAGCACCGCACCGGCTCGACTCACCATGCCGGCCTCTACATCCAAAACAAGGTCACCCACCTGGATCGCCGACGGCACCCGTCCGCGCCGTCGCAGCACAGCACCGACTCGAGACACCAGCTCGGCCACGTCGAATGGTTTGACCACGTAGTCGTCCGCGCCGGCATCCAGCCCACGCAATCGGTCGGGAAGCGCGTCTTTGGCGGTGAGCAATACGATGCCGGCATCGCCGTATCCCCGTACCACGTCGATGAGGGTGAAACCGTCACGGCCCGGCATCATCACATCCAGCACCACCAGGTCCGGACGAAACGCGGCCAGCACGTCCTCGAGCCCACGACCGTCCACCCGTCCACCGCTGACATAGCCGGCATCGGCAAGCGCCTCCACGACCATCTCCCGGATAGCGCCGTAATCCTCGACCACCAGCACCCTGGGTGGGCTGGCATCCGAAGCAGACCGATGTGTGCCATGCACACCGCCATTGTGACGGCATTCCTGAAGCCAAGCTGAGTGAACCGCGTCTTATCGCACCTCTTTCAGCTCCGCTTCAGCTTCGCCTCGGACCGTCAGCGTCGAACCGACCACCAGAACCCGAACAACGTGATCACCGGTCTTCATCACATCTGGCGAGGAAGGAAGCACATGTCATTTCTGACGACGCAGCCGGAAATGCTGATGGCGGCGGCCGGCAACTTAGCAGCCCTCGGCTCGGCGTTGAGCGCCTGCACTGCGGCCGCGGCAACCCCGACCACCGGGGTGATTCCCGCCGCCGCCGATGAGGTGTCGGCGCTGACAGCGACACAGTTCGCCGCGCACGCGGGCGTGTATCAGGCGGTCAGCGCCCAGGCCGCGGCAATTCATCAACAGTTCGTGGCGACTATGGGCGCTAGCTCCGGGTCGTATGCCGCCACCGAGGCTGCGAACGCCATCGCGGCCGGATAGAGCCAAAAAGGGGATTCAGCAATGGATTTCGGAATGTTGCCGCCGGAGATCAACTCCGCGCGGATGTATACCGGTGCGGGCCCGGGGCCGTTGTTGGCCGCCGCGGCCGCCTGGGACGCGGTGGCCGCTGAATTGATCTCTGTGGCGACCTCCTACGCGTCCGTGGTCTCAGGGGTGACCGGTGGGTCGTGGTCGGGGCCGGCGTCGGCGTCGATGGCCGCAGCGTCGGCACCGTATGTGACGTGGATGAGGACCACCGCCACCCAGGCTGAGCAGACGGCCACTCAGGCGCGGGCAGCGGCGAGCGCCTATGAGTCCGCCTTTGCGATGACGGTGCCCCCGCCGGTGATCGCGGCGAACCGCAGTTTGCTGATGTCGCTGATCGCGACCAACATCCTCGGGCAGAACATCCCGGCGATCGCGGCCACCGAAGCCCACTACGGCGAGATGTGGGCGCAGGATGCCGCCACCATGTACGGCTATGCTGGCGCCTCGGCGGCCGCCTCCACATTGACGCCGTTCACCCCGCCGCAACCGACCACCAATCCGGCCGGGCTGGCCGGACAGGCCGCGGCGGTCGCCCAAGCCACCGGCACATCCGCCGCAACAAACACGCAGGCAACGCTGTCACAGGCGATGTCGGCGGTGCCGGGGACACTCCAGGGACTTGCCTCACCGTTGTCCACGTCTTCCGCACCGTCGCTGGACGTGCTTAAGAACCTGAACACGGTCATGTCGCCGGTGTCGACGGCGGCGTCGTTTTCGCAGCAGGGCTTGTCGATGGCGAACACCGCGAAGTCTCTGATGTCCACGACCAGCGCGGTCACCCAGGAAGTTAAGGCGGCAGGGCCGGCCCTGGCGGGCGGATTCGGTTCGGGGGCGTTGTGGTCGGCGGGTTCGGCAAACCTGAGCGTCGGCGAGGGCGGTGCGGCGGTATCAGCAGGGTTGGGCCGGGCGACATCGATCGGTGCGCTGTCGGCACCGCAGGCCTGGGCGGCGGGGGCTTCCCCGATTAATCCTGTCACCGCGTTGCCGACCACCGGCCTCGGCTCCACGCTGGGGGTCGACGCACGCGGACCGGCAGGTGTACCACCACCCATGGCGCCGATTACGAACATGGCGGCGAACGGCACGATCGGTGCTACTCCTCGATACGGGTTCCGTCCCACCGTGATTGGGCATTCACCGGCCGCTGGATAACGAAATAGATGTCGATCGCCGCCTGCGCAGCGCCGCGGTTGGTCGTCACCTCATCTCAACGCGCCAAACCTCGCGCTACCCGACCAGCACCGCGAACCGGGGCTTGATCACCTCATCGATGATCGCCAACCGCTGATCGAACGGAAGGAACGCCGACTTCATGGCATTGATGGTGAAACGTTCGAGATCACTCCAGCCGTAGCCGAACGCCTCCACCAAGCGGTGCATCTCCAGGCTCATCGACGTGTCGCTCATCAGCCGGTTGTCGGTGTTGACGGTCACCCGGAAGCGGGCCCGGGCCAGCAGATCGAACGGGTGCTCGGTGATGCTTGCCACCGCGCCGGTTTGCAGGTTCGAGCTGGGGCACAGCTCCAGCGGTATGCGCTTGTCCCGCAGTATCGAGGCCAGGCGGCCCAACCGGATGCCCCCATCGGGATCGACGTCGATGTCGTCGACGATCCGCACCCCGTGGCCCAGCCGGTCCGCCCCGCAGAACGCGATCGCCTCGTGGATGGAGGGCAGCCCGAACGCCTCACCCGCATGAATAGTGAAGCGCGCGTTGTTGCTACGCATGTACTCAAAAGCGTCGAGGTGCCGGGTCGGAGGGTGCCCGGCCTCAGCGCCGGCGATGTCGAATCCGACTACGCCTTTGTCTCGGAACCGAATCGCTAGTTCGGCAATCTCCCGCGACATCGCCGCGTGCCGCATCGCAGTGACCAAGCAGCGCACCGTGATGGAATGGCCTTCGGCGGCACAAGCCTTCTCACCGTCGGCGAAGCCCGCCAGCACGCTGTCGAGGACCTCATCAAACGACAGCCCCTTGTCGATGTGCAGCTCCGGAGCGAACCGGACTTCGGCGTAGACCACCGAATCGGCAGCGAGGTCTTCCACGCACTCGTAGGCCACCCGGTGCAACGCCTCTGGCGTCTGCATCACCGCAACGGTATGCGAAAACGGCTCCAGGTAGCGCTCCAGCGAGCCGCTGTGCGACGCAGTGCGAAACCAGGTCGCCAGTGACTCGACGTCGGTGGCGGGCAGCCGGTCGTAGCCGACCTGACCGGCGATATCCAGCACGGTCGCCGGGCGCAGCCCGCCGTCAAGGTGGTCATGCAGCAGGGCCTTCGGCGCGTGTGTGATGTTCTCTAGGTGCAATGGCGTGCTCATCGGGCGACTCTATCGGTGATCAACGGCCGCGGCGCCGGCGGTGTGTCGCCGACGCCCCAACCGCGCTGCAGCTGAGCCATTGCGGCTCGCACTCAGCGCACAGACCCCGCCCAGATGAGACATTTTCCACACCCACGGGTCTGGATCGGCCTGTTGGTATCGTGCGCATTCTCGCCACGTTAAGCTCGATTGCCCAGCTAGCTACTTTGATGGCGGTATTGAAGAGGTGAGGACTCGGTGACTGCGCAGGCGACACCCGCGGATCCGGCTACATCGAGGCCAGTAGCGGCATCATCGCGCCGGCGGCGACCACCTCGCACCCTGTACCGGGGAGATCCTGGTATGTGGTCGTGGGTGCTGCATCGCATCAGCGGCGCGACCATTTTCTTCTTCCTATTTGTCCACGTGCTGGACGCCGCGATGCTGCAAGTGAACCCGCAGACCTACAACGCGGTGCTTGCCACCTACAAGGCTCCGATCGTCGGCTTGATGGAGTACGGTCTGGTGGCCGCGGTGGGATTCCATGGGTTGAACGGGATCCGGGTCATCCTGATCGATTTCTGGTCCGAAGGCCCCCGCCACCAACGGCTGATGCTGTGGGTCGTGGGCGTCATCTTCTTGCTGCTCTTGGTGCCGGCCGGGGTGGTCATTGGCGTCCACATGTGGGAGCACTTCCGATGAGCAGCCCCGATCTTCAGCTCAGCCGTCAGCTAGCCCCGGTGCGGCAGCGCAGCTACGACCGCCCAGCCAGCCTGGACAACCCTCGCTCGCCGCGCCGACGCGCCGGCATCCCTAACTTCGAGAAGTTCGCCTGGCTGTTCATGCGGTTCTCCGGCGTCGCGCTGGTGGTCCTGGCGTTCGGGCACCTATTCATCATGCTGATGTGGGACAACGGTGTTTACCGCATCGACTTCAACTTTGTGGCGCAACGCTGGGCTTCGCCGTTCTGGCGATTCTGGGATCTGGCGCTGCTGTGGCTGGCGCAAGTCCACGGCGGCAACGGCCTACGCAACATCATCGACGATTACAGTCGCAAAGACCGCACCCGGTTCTGGCTCAATAGCTTGCTGTTGTTGTCGATGGGGTTCACGTTGGTGCTGGGCAGCTATGTGTTGCTGTCATTCGACCCCAACATCTCCTGACCCGAATATCTCCAGTACGGCGGCGAAAGGCAAGCTTTGATCCAGCAACACCGATACGACGTGGTGATCGTCGGCGCGGGCGGTGCCGGGATGCGGGCAGCCGTCGAGGCCGGCCCCCGGGTGCGAACCGCGGTCTTGACGAAGCTCTACCCGACCCGCAGCCACACTGGCGCCGCCCAAGGGGGCATGTGCGCGGCGCTGGCCAACGTCGAAGACGACAACTGGGAATGGCACACCTTCGACACCGTCAAGGGCGGCGACTACCTCGCGGACCAGGACGCCGTGGAGATCATGTGCAAGGAAGCCATCGACGCGGTGCTCGATCTAGAGAAGATGGGAATGCCGTTCAACCGCACCCCCGAGGGCCGCATCGACCAGCGCCGCTTCGGCGGTCACACCCGCGACCACGGCAAGGCCCCGGTGCGCCGAGCCTGCTACGCGGCCGACCGCACCGGCCACATGATCCTGCAGACGCTCTACCAGAACTGCGTCCGCCACGATGTGGAGTTCTTCAACGAGTTCTACGCGCTCGACTTGGTCCTCACCCAGACCCCGAGCGGCCCGGTGGCCACCGGGGTGGTCGCCTACGAGTTGGCGACCGGCGATATTCATGTATTCCACGCCAAGGCCGTCGTCATCGCGACCGGCGGTTCGGGCCGGATGTACAAGACCACCTCCAACGCGCACACGCTGACCGGCGACGGCATCGGGATTGTATTCCGTAAGGGACTTCCGTTGGAGGACATGGAGTTTCACCAGTTTCACCCGACCGGCCTGGCCGGCCTGGGCATCCTGATCTCCGAGGCCGTGCGCGGTGAGGGCGGCCGGCTACTCAACGGCGAGGGTGAACGGTTCATGGAGCGCTACGCCCCGACGATCGTCGACCTGGCGCCGCGTGACATTGTCGCGCGGTCCATGGTTTTAGAGGTTCTCGAAGGCCGCGGCGCCGGCCCGCATAAGGACTACGTCTACATCGACGTCCGTCACCTCGGCGAGGAGGTGCTGGAATCCAAGCTGCCCGACATCACCGAGTTCGCCCGCACCTATCTGGGCGTGGACCCGGTCCACGAGCTGGTCCCGGTCTACCCGACCTGCCACTACGTGATGGGCGGCATCCCGACCACCGTGACCGGGCAGGTGTTGCGGGACAACACCTCGACTGTCCCGGGCCTGTACGCGGCCGGCGAGTGCGCGTGTGTGTCGGTGCACGGCGCCAACCGGCTGGGCACCAACTCGCTGCTGGACATCAACGTCTTCGGCCGCCGGGCCGGCATCGCAGCGGCCGGTTATGCGTTAGCCCACGACTTCGTCGACATGCCGCCGAACCCAGCGGAGATGGTCGTCGGCTGGGTAACCGGCATCATCTCCGAGCACGGCAACGAGCGGGTCGCCGATATTCGTGGCGCGCTGCAACAGACGATGGACAACAATGCCGCGGTGTTTCGTACCGAGGAAACGCTCAAGCAGGCGCTCAGCGACATTCACGCTTTGAAGGAACGCTATTCTCGAATCACCGTGCACGACAAGGGAAAACGTTTCAACAGCGACTTGTTGGAAGCCATCGAGCTGGGCTTCTTGCTGGAACTGGCGGAAGTCACGGTGGTCGGCGCGCTGAACCGCAAAGAATCCCGCGGCGGGCATGCCCGCGAAGACTATCCGAACCGGGATGACACCAACTACATGCGCCACACCATGGCCTACAAGCAGGGTACGGATCTGCTCAGCGATATCGCGCTGGATTTCAAACCCGTCGTGCAGACCCGTTACGAGCCCAAGGAACGGAAGTATTGATGACTGTTGAGACCGAGGTCGTACCCGGGGATCCGCCCCTACCGCCGGTTCCGGATGGCGCGGTGATGGTGACCGTGAAGATCGCGCGGTTCAACCCGGACGACCCCGACGCTTTCGCGGAAACCGGTGGCTGGCAAACCTTCCGAGTACCGTGCCTGCCGAGCGACCGACTGCTCAACCTGCTGATCTACATCAAAGGCTACCTGGACGGCACGCTGACCTTCCGGC
The DNA here is from genome assembly GCF_000340435.2 of Mycobacterium haemophilum DSM 44634. Classification (NCBI taxonomy): domain Bacteria; kingdom Bacillati; phylum Actinomycetota; class Actinomycetes; order Mycobacteriales; family Mycobacteriaceae; genus Mycobacterium; species Mycobacterium haemophilum. The sequence goes on along the minus strand of NZ_CP011883.2, from coordinate 926,538 downwards.
GATCCTGTGCGCACGGGGTGTGCGGCTCTGATGCCATGCGGATCAACGGTGTGAACCGGCTGGCCTGCAAGGTGCTGATGCGCGACCTGCTGCCCAACAAGCCTGGGAAACCACTGACCATCACGGTCGAACCGATCCGCGGGCTGCCGGTGGAGAAGGACCTGGTAGTCGACATGGAGCCGTTCTTCGACGCCTACCGCGCGGTGAAACCCTACCTGATCACCAGCGGCAACCCGCCGACCCGGGAGCGCATCCAAAGCCCGACCGACCGCGCCCGCTACGACGACACCACCAAGTGCATCCTGTGCGCATGCTGCACCACCAGCTGCCCGGTGTTCTGGAGCGAGGGAACCTACTACGGTCCCGCCGCGATCGTCAACGCGCATCGCTTCATCTTCGACAGCCGCGACGAGGGCGCCGGCGAGCGGCTGGACATCCTCAACGAGGTCGACGGGGTGTGGCGGTGCCGAACCACGTTCAACTGCACCGAATCCTGCCCGCGCGGCATCGAAGTGACCAAAGCGATCCAAGAAGTCAAGCGCGCGCTGATGTTCTCGCGATAACTGGGGCGAAGGCGTCGACGTAGGGCTGCTGGACGGTGTAGTGCGTGAATCCGTAGCGGTCGCGGCTGTCACGGAGGTGTTGGGCCATCTGCGTGACGGTGCCGAGGTAAATCTGGGGCAGCTGCAATATCTCTTCTGCTGTCATGCGGTTGCCGTGTTGGCGGGCAATCTTTTCGGCCGCACCGTGGCGATCGTCGGTGGGCACCACAGCTTGAACCAAGGTGTGCCATTCGAGTTGATCGGCACGGTCGCCGGCGCACTTGCGGACGTATGAAATGCGGTCATCGATTTCGGCGGGAGTGGCGAGTCGCATCGTCCCGGGGGCCTGGCCGTGGATTTGGTAGATGCCGGCGACGCTGACCACGTCGGCACACTCGGCGGCCAGCTGCAGCATCCGGTTGCCGGTGCCGCCGATGATCAGCGGCGGTCCGTAGCCGTTGAAGCCGCGGCGTTGGATCGGCCGAAGCGCGGGAATGTGGTATGCCGCCCGCATTTCAGTCTGTTGCGGATAGCCGTCAAGGCTGAACTGGCGGGTGAGTTCATCGATGGTTTCGCGGAGCCGTCGCGCCCGGGCGGCGAACGCGTCGAAGGCGATGTTGGCCTCGTCGTATTCCCATTTCATATGTCCGCTGCCCAGACCGACCTCCAGACGGCCGTTGGTCAGCACATCGGTTGTGGCGATATCGCGGGCCAGCAGCGCCGGGTTCCAGAACCCGGTGTTGAGCACCAAGGTGCCGACCCGCAGCCGCTCAGTCGCGGCGGCGGCCGCGACCAACGTGGGAAACGGCGATGGCATCCCAAGATGGTCAGCAGCGAAAACGGTGTCGTAGCCACACTTTTCGGCGTGCTGACAGGTGGCGATGAAGCTCTTGAGTGACTCGACCGCGAACACATTGAAGGAGAAGCGAAAAGTCGTCATATGGGTCAGCAAACCACGGCGCCATAAAGGCGGTCACATCGCGGCGGTCTGTCTCGTCTCATGGGTATGACACAGGAAACCCGCATCGAGCCGTTATCCCCGAAGGACGCACCGCTTATTGTTCGGCTGATGTACCGCATCGCCAAACGACGCTACGGCGAAGTACCCGAACCTTTCGCCGTTTATGCGCACCATCCCAGCCTTGCCCTGACCGGCGCCATCCATGAAACCGCTCTACAACGGGCGTCGCGCAAGCTTCCGGCCAGTGTTCGTGAGCTGGCCGTGTACTGGACCGCCCGCACCGTTGGCTGCTCATGGTGTGTCGACTTCGGCGCCATGCTGCAGCGTCTTGACGGCCTGGACGTCGAGCGGTTGAAGGATGTGGACAACTACGCAACGTCTCCGCATTTCACCGACGACGAACGCGCCGCCATCGGGTACGCCGACGCGATGACCAACGACCCGCACTCGGTGACCGACGAGCAGGTCGCTGACCTGCGCGCCCGCTTCGGCGACGCCGGTGTGATCGAACTGAGCTATCACATCGGCATCGAGAACATGCGGGCACGCGTCAACGCCGCGCTGGGCATCACCGAGCAGGGCTTCAATTCCGGTGAGGCGTGCCGGATTCCGTGGGTTACTGAGACAGATCCCGCAACGGGGAGCCGGTGAACTTATCCGGGTTAGCGATATCCCAGATGGCACAAACCTTTCCGTCGCGCACCGTCATCGCGGTGATCCGCGGGGCCATCTCCCGATAGCCATCGACGCCGGGGCAGCCTTCGGTGTAGAGACCCAGCTCACCGTTGACCAGTGCCAGCTGATTGACGGTAAAGAACGCCGGGCCGTAGCGGCGGGCCAGGCCAAACATGAACCGGGCCACCTTGTCCGCTCCGCTGATGACGTGAACCGCGGTGGGCGCCTTGCCGTTTGAATCGCCGGTAAAGATCACGTCGGGATGAAGCAGCGACACCACAGCTTTCAGGTCCCCGTCGGCCATGGCGGCCATCAGCTGGCCGACCACCTCGCTGTGGCCGGGATCGGGTTCGGGAGGCGGCCCCACGGCAACAGCTTTACGAGCCCGCGAGGCCAACTGCCGCGCGGCGGCTTCGTTGGTTCCCAGCACGTCGGCGATGTCGGCGAACGGTACGGCGAACCCGTCATGCAGCACGAACGCGACCCGCTGATCGGGGCTGAGTCGCTCCAGCACCACCATTGCCACAAACCGGGCGTCCTCGGCGGCCACCACGGCAGACAGTGGATCGGCGCCGGCCGGACCCCCTAGACCGGTGACCACGGGTTCGGGCAGCCAGTGACCGGTGTAGGTCTCGCGCCGGTGCGCCGCCGACCGTAGCCGATCCAGGCCGAGCCGGCTTACCACCGTGGTCAGCCAGGCTTTGAGGTCCTCGATTACGGTCTCGGCGCCGTCCCAACGCAGCCATGCTTCGGAGACGATGTCCTCGGCGTCGGCCACAGTTCCGGTTAGCCGGTAAGCGACCGACATGAGATGCGGTCGCAGCTCCTCGAATTCGGCGACCTGCGTTGAGGTCATACCGGCAAGCCTAGCGTTAGGCTCGCGAACGACATGACTGACAATCTCTGGTTACATTTCACCCGGCACGGGCCGGGCATCACGGCGCCGATCATCACTCGCGGCGAGGGCGTCACCATCTTCGACGACCGCGGTAAAAGCTACCTGGACGCGCTATCCGGGCTGTTCGTGGTGCAGGTCGGTCACGGTCGTTGCGAGCTCGCCGAGGCGGCCGCCCGGCAAGCCAGCACCCTGGGGTACTTTCCGCTGTGGGGATACGCCACCCCGACCGCGATCGAGCTCGCCGAGCGGCTCGCCCACTATGCTCCGGGCGACTTGAACCGGGTGTTCTTTACCACCGGCGGCACCGAAGCGGTCGAAACCGCGTGGAAACTGGCCAAGCAGTACTTCAGGCTCACCGGCAAACCCGGCAAACATAAGGTCATTTCACGCTCGATCGCCTACCACGGCGCCACCCAGGGCGCCCTGGCGATTACCGGACTGCCGTTGTTCACGGCGCCGTTCGAGCCGGTGACGCCCGGCGGCTTCCGGGTGCCCAACACGAACTTCTACCGCGCGCCGGAGCCGTTCAGAGCCGGTCTCGGGACCGACATCAAGGCCTTCGGGCAGTGGGCTGCTGACCGGATCGCCGAGGCGATCGAGTTCGAAGGCCCGGATACCGTCGCGGCGGTGTTCTTGGAACCGGTGCAGAACGGGGGCGGCTCCATTCCGCCTCCCCCCGGCTATTTCGAGCGGGTCCGCGAGATCTGCGACGAGTACGACGTCTTGCTGGTCTCCGACGAGGTGATCTGTGCGTTCGGCCGGATCGGGTCGATGTTTGCCTGTGACGACTTCGGCTACCTGCCCGACATGATCACCTGCGCCAAGGGGCTGACCTCGGGCTATTCACCGCTAGGCGCGATGATCGCCAGCGGGCGGCTGTTCGAACCGTTCAACGACGGCAAAACGTTGTTCCCGCACGGCTACACCTTCGGCGGTCACCCGGTATCGACGGCCGTCGCGCTGGCCAACCTCGACATCTTCGAACGCGAGGGCCTCAACGACCAGGTCAAGCAGCGCTCACCCGCGTTGCGCGCCACCTTGGAGAAGTTGTATGACCTGCCGATCGTCGGCGATGTCCGCGGCGAGGGATATTTCTTCGGCATCGAACTGGTCAAGGACCAGGCGACCAAGCAGACCTTCTCCGGCGAGGAACGCCAAGCGCTGTTGAGCCAGGTGTCCGCCGCGCTGTTCGACACCGGGCTGTATTGCCGCACCGACGACCGCGGCGATTCCGTCATCCAGCTGGCGCCGCCGCTGATCAGCGGGCAAGCCGAGTTCGACACCATCGAATCCATCCTGCGTAGCGTGCTCACCGAGGTCTGCACCCGGCTGTAGGCGCACGCGATAATCGGTGGACGCCGCGAGCGGCCGGCCGGCAGAATCAGCGCCGTGCGCCACGAGGACATCTGGGACGCCGACGCGGCGCAGCGGTATGACACCCCAGGTACCGGGATGTTCGCGCCTGCGGTGCTGGAGCCGACGGTTGAGCGCCTCGTGGAACTCGCGGCAGGCGGCCGGGCGCTGGAATTCGCGATCGGAACCGGCCGGGTGGCGATCCCGCTGGCCGCCCGGGGTGTGTCCGTCACCGGCATCGAGCTGTCCCACGCGATGATCGCCCGGCTCCGTGAGAAGGCCGATGAGGCAGCTATTCCCGTCGTCGCGGGCGATATGACCACCGCCGTTGCTGCGGGCCATTTTGCCCTCGTCTACTTGGTCTACAACACGATCTCCAACCTGCTGACCCAAGCCGAGCAGGTCGCCTGCTTCCGCAACGCGGCGCGCCATCTGCGCCCCGGCGGGTGTTTCGTGATCGAGCTGTGGGTGCCCGAGTTGCGTACGCTTCCGCCCGGACAGCAGGCGACGGTGTTCGGTTGCGAGCCCGGCTACCTCGGCCTGGACACCTATGACGTCGCGCAGCAGCGGGTTGTCTCGCATCACTTTCGCTTCGGCGCGGGCAAACAGGCTCACTTGTTGCGCAGTCCGCACCGCTATATCTGGCCGGCCGAGCTTGACTTGATGGCTCAACTCGCCGGATTCCAGTTAGAGAGTCGGCACGCGGACTGGTCGGGTGCGGCGTTTACCGCGGAGTCCCGTTCCCACGTGTCCGTCTATCGCCTTCCCATTTAGCCGCCCCACAATTTCTGCGCCGAGTCCCAGGTCAACTGGGTAGGGTCGGTAACCGAGTTGTCAACCGTGGTGAAACGGCCGGATTGCTTGGGCACGTTAGGGTCCCGCGGGTTGATGAGCTGCTGCGTGAAGGTCGCCGTGGCGGTGTCGAAGATGAGAGTGTGCAGGACACTGATGCCTGACCAGTCCTGCGATGGTAGCGATATGAAATTCACTGTGTAGGTTGGGTCGGTGAAGTTGCCCTGCATCACGTATGTCCCGTAGTGGTTCTCGCCTTCGGACAAGATCGCATACATCCCGTTGTCGTAATACAACAGCACAGCATCAGGAAATGGCTTCTTCTCGTAAAGTTGTGTGTACTCCAGGCGTTGCAATTTGGTGGGCCGCCCGAACCGGACTGTCACGGCACCCACGCTCTTCGACTTCGATGACGTAGGCCAGGCGGCGGTAACAACCGTGATGGCGGCAGCACAGAGAATGAGAAGGCAAACTAGGGCAAGCCATGTCGTCTTCGGCCCGGCGAAGCGGGCGATGGGTGCAAACCGGAACCGTGTCATGCTGACACCTTCGCACGCATCGCTAGGCTGACCGACGAAGGGAGTCCCCAGGTTGTCACACCGGTAGATTGGCCTGGGGTAACTTCTGTCCCATCGGCCACAGCGCGGCTTCCGGGAATCGGGCGCCCGATCGCCTACTCTGCACCCACGATGTCTTTTTTACGTTCCGCATCATGCCTGGCAGCAGCGGTTTTCGCGATCGCTGGACCAGTCGCGCTGGGCCTGCCGACCGCCGTGCCAGTCGGACATGCCGAACCTAATGCCGGACCCAACACCGGTGCTGAAGCTTGCCCGTACCAGGTGTCGACTCCACCGGCGGTGGACTCCTCGGAGGTCCCCCAGGCCGGTGACCCGCCGATGCCACTGGCGGTGCCTCCCAAACCGGTCGGTGGCGAGGCGCTGAGCAGCTGCGGCATCGTCACCGCCCCGGACACACCTGCAGTGCCAGGCGACATCTCTGCCGAGGCGTGGCTGGTGGCGGATCTGGACAGCGGCGCCGTCATCGCCGCCCGCGATCCACACGGCCGGCACCGCCCGGCCAGCATCATCAAGGTGCTGGTCGCCATGGCGTCGATCAACACGTTCAACCTCAACAAATCGGTGGCCGGAACTGCCGAGGACGCCGCCGCCGAGGGCACCAAGGTTGGCGTCAACGACGGCGGCACGTACACCATCAACCAACTACTGCACGGGTTGTTGATGCACTCGGGCAACGACGCCGCGCACGCGTTGGCCATGCAGCTCGGCGGCATGGCCCAGGCGCTGCAGAAGATCAACGTGCTGGCCGTCAAGCTCGGCGGCCGGGATACCCGGGTGGCGACGCCATCGGGACTGGACGGGCCGGGCATGAGCACGTCGGCCTATGACATCGGCCTGTTCTACCGGTACGCCTGGCAGAACCCCACATTCAGCGACATCGTCGCGACCCGGACCTTCGACTTTCCCGGTCACGGCGACCACCCCGGCTACCAGCTGGAAAACGACAACCAGCTGCTCTACAACTACCCGGGTGCGCTGGGTGGCAAGACCGGCTACACCGACGACGCTGGCCAGACGTTCGTGGGCGCCGCCAACCGCAACGGCCGACGGCTGATGGCGGTGCTGCTGCACGGGACCCGACAGCCGATTGCGCCGTGGGAACAGGCAGCGCACTTGCTGGACTATGGCTTTGGCACCGCGGCCGGAACCCAGATCGGCACGCTGATCGAACCCGACCCCACGGTGGCCGCCAAACACGACGGTCCCGCGGATCGGCGCGTTGACGCAGCGGGCCTGATGCCGGCAAACGACGCGCTGCCGGTGCGGGTAGGTGTGGCGGTCGTCGGCGCGTTGATCGTGTTCGGGTTGATCATGGTCGCACGTTCGCTAAACCACCGACCGCAGCACTGAATGAGACTGCACGATCTGGGTTTGACCCACCACATTTGGCTGTGGCAGCGTCTCTGCGGTGATGGAGGCCCTTAACCAGGACGCTGGTCAACTGACTCGCTCGTCACAGCACCGACTACTGGTTGGGCTCACCGCCGCCAGCGTCGGCGTCATCTATGGTTACGACCTTTCCGGCATCGCCGGCGCGCTGCTGTTCATCACCGACCAATTCGGCCTGACCACGCGGCAACAAGAACTGCTGACCACCATGGCGGTGATCGGCCAGATCGCCGGGGCGTTTGGTGCCAGCGTGCTCGCCAATGCGATCGGACGCAGGAAGTCGATGGTGCTGATCGCTGTCGGCTACGCGGTATTCGCGCTGCTGGGTGCGGTCTCGGTCTCGCTGCCGATGCTGCTGGTGGCGCGACTGCTGATTGGCCTGACCATCGGCGTGACCGTGGTGATCGTGCCGGTATACGTCGCGGAATCGGCACCGGCCGCGGTGCGCGGATCATTGCTGACCGCCTATCAAGTGGCGATCGTCAGCGGGACCATCCTCGGCTACCTGACCAGCTACCTGCTGGCCGGCACGCACAGCTGGCGGTGGATTCTGGGGCTCGCTGTCGTGCCCGCGGCGCTGTTGCTGCCGATGTTGGTGCGGCTGCCAGATACCGCTCGCTGGTACCTGCTGAAGGGCCGGGTCGCCGACGCCCGCCGGGCGCTGCAGCGAGTGGAACCCGCCGACCGCGTCGACACCGAGCTCGCCGAGATCGCCCGGGCGCTCAGCGAAGGCAGCGGTGGCGTGTCGGAGCTGCTGCGGCGGCCGTATCGGCGAGCCAGCATCTTCGTGATCACCCTGGGCTTTCTCGCCCAGATCACCGGCATTAACGCGATCGTCTACTACAGCCCCCGGTTGTTCGCGGCCATGGGCTTTCGCGGCAACTTCGCGCTGCTGGCGTTGCCGGCGCTGGTGCAGTTCGCCGGTTTGGCGACGGTGTGCGCCGCACTGGTTCTGGTCGACCGGCGGGGCCGGCGCCCGATCCTGTTAGCCGGCATCGCGGCCATGATCACCGCCGACGTCGTGCTGATGGCGGTGTTCACCCAAGGATTCGGCGGTGCTGGGCCGATATTGGGGTTCGGCGGCGTGCTGCTGTTCATCATCGGCTTCAGCTTCGGGTTCGGCTCGTTAGTGTGGGTGTACGCCGGCGAGGCATTCCCGACTCGGCTGCGGTCGATGGGGTCAAGCGCCATGCTCACCTCCAATCTGGTGGCCAACGCGATCGTCGCCGCCTGCTTCCTGACGATGCTGCATTCGCTCGGCGTCGCAGGAGCTTTCGCGGTGTTTGGGCTATTTGCGGCGATTGCTTTCACCGTTGTTTATCGGCACGCACCAGAGACCAAAGGTCGCCAGCTCGAGGAGATCCAGCACTTCTGGGAAACCGGCGGGCGTTGGCCTGACGAAACACCTGTTGCCGCTGATAGTCGATCATGACCGCTCGCTCCCGATAGTCCGCGCGGACTGCACCAGGTGACTCCGACCCCGTGACGCTGATCAGCGCCGCAACAGTGGCGATCGACGGACAGATCTGCCGACCAGGCTGGCTACAGACGGCCGGCCGACAGATCCTGGCCTGCGGGGCCGGCGCACCTCCCCGGCCAGCCGACAGTAACTTCCCCAATTCCACTGTGGTTCCTGGGTTTATCGACATACATGTGCACGGTGGCGGCGGCGGATCGTACGCCGACGGAAACCGTCACGAGGTGGCCAAGGCCGCCGCATTTCACCTGCAGCACGGCACCACGACGACGCTGGCCAGTCTGGTCACCGCGGCACCCGCAGAACTCGCCGGCGCGGTACGCGACCTCGCCGAGGCGACGCAGCGGGGCATTGTGGCAGGAATCCACCTGGAGGGACCGTGGTTGAGCCCGGCCCAGTGCGGAGCACACGACCGCACGCAGCTCCGTGATCCGGATCCTGCCGAAATCGACGCGGTGCTCGCCGCCGGCGCCGGCGCGATCCGGATGATCACGCTGGCGCCCGAGCGGCACGGAAGCGATGCAGCGATCCAGCGCTTTCGTGACGCGGGTGTTGTTGTCGCCGTAGGACATACGGATGCGACGTATGAGCAAGCAAGGCACGCCGTCGAGCTGGGCGCGACCGTCGGCACCCATCTGTTTAACGCGATGCCACCGCTGCACCATCGCGCACCCGGACCCGCGCTAGCGTTGCTGGCCGACCCGCGCGTCACCGTCGAACTCATCGCCGACGGCGTACATGTGCACCCCGCCGCCATGCGCGCCGTGATCCAGGCCGCGGGCCCTAACCGGGTCGCCGTGGTCACCGACGCAATCGCCGCGTCCGGCTGTCACGACGGCGCGTTTCGGCTTGGCGCGGTTACGATCGACGTCGTGTCCGGTGTGGCGCGAGTTCAGGGAACGTCAACGATCGCCGGCAGCACTGCCACCATGGATCAGCTCTTCCGCAGTGTTGTCCAGCTCGGCTCAGCGTCAGGCTCGGACGCCGATGCGGCGCTGGCCGCCGCGGTCCAAATGACCGCGGCGACACCGGCCCATGCCCTCGGATTCGACAGCGTGGGCCGCCTGCGGGCAGGTTTGGACGCCAATCTTGTGGTGCTGGACCGCGATTTGCAGGTGACGGCCGTCATGGTGCACGGCACCTGGCGACTGGGCGGATAGCTGACCCGGCCCACACCTGGCCGCCGTCACGATAGCCGTGGGCCGAGCGCTCGGCGGGCTAGCCGGGAAAACGCCAGCACCCCAACGGCTCCCACGGCCATCGCGGCCAGCGCCTGGCGTGTGCTCAGACCCGCGTTCGCCGCTACCCGCGGAAAGATGACCACAGGAACGGAAGGCTCGACGGGCTTCGCGCGCGACCCCGCCGCCGCCGTCGCCGCCCACGCGGCCGCAAATAGGACCAAATACGCGGTGACATAGGCGAACACCATCACGCCAAGCACCGGCCCGAACGCGCGGCCCGCCGGGCTGCGTAGCACTATCTGCAGGTAGATCGATCCCACTTGCTTGAAAAGTTCAAACCCGACGGCGGCTATCAACCCGCCTCGCATCGAGGCGACCAGACTGACAGACTCCCGCGGCAGCCGGGCAATCATCCAGGTGAACAACAGCCAGGACACCAGCATCGACACCACTATCGAAGCACCCTGAAAGAGCACACCGAGCACCGAAAAGTTAGATATTCCAAGCCATCTCAGTATCATGGCCATCGGCGCCTGATGACCCAGCACAGTGAGCGCCAGGGTGACCAGGGTCACCACGAATGTCCCCACCATCGCCAACAGATCAGACAGTTTGTTGCGTAGGAAACCCGGTGAATCGATACGCTGCTCCCACCACATTTCGGTCAACGCCGCACGCAAATGCGACATCCAACCCAAGCCCGCCCACGCCGCGGTAGCCAGGCCGACAACGCCGACGGACGCGCGTGCATCGATCGCCCGATTCACCAAGTCGACCAGCTCCTGTCCCAGCCGGCCAGATGCCGCGGACCGAATGTGGTCGTCGATCGTGGTCAGCAGCTCCGGCCGACGGGACAGCACGAATCCGACCACCGAGACACTGACCATCAGCAACGGAAATAGCGCGAAGATCGTGTAGTAGGTGAGGCCGGCCGCGAAGAAGCTGCCGTTGCGCTGATCGAAACGCAGGTATGCGCGCACGACATGATCGAGCCACCCGAACCGGGCCCGCAGCCGATCAACGATCCCCGTGTTGGCCGGTTCCGTCATGGTGGGACGCCTTACCCCCGCTGCGGAAGAAAGCCCAGCCGGTCGTAGACCCGCCGCATCGTCTTGCCAGCCACCTCCTGAGCGCGTTGCGCCCCGACCGCAAGCACAGTCTCCACTTCGGTGAGGTCGGCCATCAATTCGTCGACCCGGGCCTTGATCGGGCTGACGAACTCGACAACGGCCTCGGCGGTGTCTTTCTTCAGGTCGCCATAACCGTGGCCGGCGTAGCGCTGCACCAGGGTGTCGACGTCGACCCCGGTGACCGCGGACTGGATGCTCAGCAGATTCGACACACCCGGCTTGGCATCCGGGTCGTACCGGATCTCCCGTTCACTGTCGGTCACCGCTGAGCGAATCTTCTTGGCGGATAACGCCGGGTCGTCGAGCAGGTTGATCAGCCCAGCATCGCTGGCCGCCGATTTACTCATCTTTGACGTCGGGTCGGCCAAGTCGTAGATCTTGGCGGTCATCTTGGGAATGAGCATGTCGGGAACCACGAAGGTGTCCGGGAAGCGGCTGTTGAACCGCTGCGCCACGTCGCGCGCCAGCTCCAGGTGCTGCCGCTGGTCCTCCCCCACGGGCACCAGATCGGTGTCGTAGGCCAACACGTCGGCGGCCTGCAAGACCGGGTAGGTGAACAAGCCAACGGTGGTGAAGTCGGCGCCCTGACGCAGCGACTTGTCTTTGAACTGTGTCATCCGCGACGCCTGCCCGAAGCCGGTGAAACAGCCCAGCACCCACGCCAACTGCGCATGGGCGGGTACGTGGCTTTGCACGAAAACGACGCTGCGCCCCGGATCGATACCCAGGGCCAGATATTGCGCGGCGGTGACCAGGGTCCGGCGCCGCAGCGCCTCGGGATCCTGCGCGATGGTGATGGCGTGCAGGTCGACCACACAGAAGAACGCTTCGTATTCGTCGGGATGATCGTCCTGCAGCGCGACCCACTGGGTGATGGCGCCCAGCGCGTTACCGAGGTGAAGCGAATCAGAAGTGGGCTGCACGCCGGAGAAAATCCGGCGGGATCCGGTAGCGGTGCTCATGATGCCCCGATCTTTTCACGTGAGCCCCCTGTCCCTTTGGGTGATGCACCCATGCCGGCCCGCCAACACCGGCGACACAGGCCGCGGTCGCTTGCGGTACCCGCGGTATCACCTTTAGGGTCGGCAGCATGAGCCGTCTGCCGATTCACCTTGGTTCTGGAGAGCCGGTCCTGCTGCTACACCCGTTCATGATGTCCCAGACGGTGTGGGAGATCGTGGCCCCGCAGTTGGCCAACACCGGCCGGTACGAGGTATTCGCTCCGACGATGGCCGGCCACCACGGTGGACCATCCCCGAGCAGCTGGCTGATGAGCGTCTCGACACTGGCCGACCACGTCGAGCAGCAACTCGACGAACTGGGCTGGGAGACCGCCCACCTGGTCGGCAACTCGCTCGGCGGCTGGGTGGTCTTCGAGCTCGAGCGGCGTGGGCGGGCACGCAGCGTCACCGGCATCGCCCCGGCGGGCGGTTGGACACGCTGGAGCCCGGTCAAGTTCGAGGTGATCGCCAAGTTCGTCGCCGGGATGCCATTGCTGGCGGTGGCCCGCGTGCTGGGTTCGCGGGCGTTATCCCTACCGTTTAGCCACCGGTTAGCCAGCCTGCCGCTGACCGGATCGCCGGGACAGCTCAGCGAACACCAGCTGCGCGACATCGTCGAGGATGCCGGGCACTGCCCGGCCTACTTCCTGCTGCTGATCAAGGCGCTGTTGCAGCCTGGGCTACAAGAGTTGGCGGAGATCACCGTGCCCGCTCAGTTGGTGCTCTGCGAGAAGGACCGAGTGCTACCGCCGCCCAGGTACAGCCGTCATTTCACCGACCGCCTGCCCGCGGGAACCCAGGTCACCATGCTCGACGGCATGGGGCACGTTCCAATGTTCGAGGCGCCCGAGGTAATCACCAAGCTCATCGCCAACTTCGTCGACCAATGCAGCGAGCCGGCCCAGGCAGCTAGCCCGGCGAGTTAGCCGAGCGCCTTCTTCAGGTTGTCGGCGATCGAATTGAGAAATTCCTCGCTGTTTTGCCAGTCCTGCTCGGGACCGATGAGCAGGGCCAAGTCCTTGGTCATCTTCCCGCTCTCGACCGTGCCGATGACGACCTCTTCCAGCTGCTGGGCGAAGTCGACCACTTCTGGTGTGCCGTCCAGCTTGCCGCGGTGCGCCAATCCGCGCGTCCAGGCGAAGATCGACGCAATCGGATTGGTCGATGTCGGTTTGCCGGCCTGATACTGCCGGAAATGCCGGGTGACAGTGCCGTGCGCGGCCTCAGCCTCGACGGTCTTACCGTCGGCCGTCATCAACACCGACGTCATCAGTCCCAGCGACCCGTAGCCCTGCGCGACGGTGTCCGACTGCACGTCGCCGTCGTAGTTCTTGCAGGCCCACACATAGCCGCCCTCCCACTTGAGGCAGGCGGCGACCATGTCGTCGATCAGTCGATGCTCGTAGGTCAGCCCGGCGGCTTCGAACTTGTCCTTGAATTCCTCGTCGTAGATGCGCTGGAACTCGTCTTTGAACATGCCGTCGTAGGCCTTGAGGATGGTGTTCTTGGTCGACAGGTACACCGGCCATTTGGCGTTCAGGCCATAAGAGAACGATGCGCGCGCGAAGTCCCGGATGGAATCTTTGAAGTTGTACATCCCCATCACGACACCACCGTCTTCGGGGATGGACACCATCTCGTGCACGATCGGCTCGCTGCCGTCGGATGGAGTGAAAGTGATTGAGACGGTGCCAGGCTGGTCGACCTTGAAGTTGATCGCCCGGTACTGGTCACCAAAAGCGTGGCGGCCGATGACAATCGGCTTGGTCCAGCCCGGAACCAGTCGCGGAACATTCGAAATTACAATCGGCTCGCGAAAAATGGTTCCGCCCAATATGTTTCGGATAGTCCCGTTGGGCGACAGCCACATCTTCTTCAGATTGAATTCCTGGACACGGGCCTCGTCGGGGGTGATCGTGGCGCATTTAACGCCCACACCGTGCTTCTTAATGGCATAAGCGGCGTCGATCGTTACCTGGTCGTCAGTGCAATCGCGGTGCTCGATGCCCAGGTCGTAGTAGTCCAGGTTGATGTCCAGATGCGGCAAGATCAACATGTCTTTGATGAGTTTCCAGATGACGCGGGTCATCTCATCACCATCGAGCTCTACTACCGGGCCTTTGACTTTGATCTTGGGTTCATTGGACATGCGAGTCCGAATCCTCCGGCCGTGTCAGCGATTGCCTGTCAGGCCAGCCTACTAGCCGCGTTGAGGTGCTAGGAGGGCCGCTAAACAGCCAGCTAAGGCCGTCAGAGTTGACGTCGGGTCCCTGCCATGCGATAGGCTTCACATCGGTCATGAGCGCCAGCGTCAAGCCCCGGCTTGCTGGCCGGCAACCCTCCAACCGCGGTGGGGTGCCCCGGGTGATGACCAGGTTGAGTAGCCAAAGCCGGCTACGCGGCAAGCGCGGGTCCGCCATGACGGGCCCCTGAGCAGACAGGGAAACGTGATGTGCCCCCATCCAGCCATGTGTGTCGCTGCTAGTCGGCAGCGTTGGTTGACGTCATCAGCGACGACGTCCTAGCCCTGAGCATCCCGGTACCCGATTCGCCACTTCCAGCAGAAGGCAACCCAAGTGAGCTCTGAAAACAGCACCCAGGCCGATTCGATCGCGCATTGGGCGTTCGAAACGAAACAGGTTCATGCCGGGCAGAGCCCCGACTCGGCCACCAACGCCCGTGCATTGCCGATCTACCAGACCACCTCCTACACGTTCACCGACACCGCCCATGCCGCCGCGCTCTTCGGGCTGGAGGTTCCGGGCAACATCTACACCCGGATCGGCAACCCGACCACCGATGTCGTCGAGCAACGTATCGCCGCGCTGGAGGGCGGCGTGGCCGCACTGTTCCTTGCTTCTGGGCAGGCCGCGGAAACCTTCGCCATCTTGAACCTGGCCGGAGCCGGCGACCACATCGTGTCCAGCCCACGGCTCTACGGCGGAACCTATAACTTGTTCCACTACTCGCTGGCCAAGATCGGCATCGAGGTTAGCTTCGTCGCGGATCCCGACGATCTGGATTCGTGGCAGGCGGCGGTCCGACCGAACACCAAGGCGTTCTTCGGCGAGACCATCTCGAACCCGCAGATCGACCTGCTGGATACTCCCGGTGTCGCCGAGGTCGCCCACGCCAATGGGCTACCGCTGATCGTCGACAACACCATCGCGACGCCCTATCTCATCCAGCCACTGAGCCAGGGCGCCGACATCGTGGTGCACTCGGCCACCAAGTATCTCGGTGGGCATGGCGCCGCGATCGCCGGAGTGATCGTCGACGGCGGTACCTTTGACTGGACACAAGGCCGCTTCCCCGGATTCACCACACCCGATCCCAGCTACCACGGGGTGGTGTACGCCGAGCTCGGGCCGCCGGCGTATGCACTCAAGGCTCGCGTACAGCTGTTGCGTGACTACGGATCCGCGGCTGCACCGTTCAACGCATTCCTGGTGGCCCAAGGTCTCGAGACGCTGAGCCTGCGGGTAGAACGGCACGTCGCCAATGCGCAGCGGGTCGCCGAGTTTTTGGCCAACCACGATGGCGTGGTGTCGGTGAACTACGCAGGACTGCCCAGTTCGCCATGGCATGAACGGGCAAAGAAGCTGGCGCCCAAAGGAACTGGAGCCGTTCTATCGTTCGAGCTGGCTGGTGGCGCAGCGGCCGGCAAGGCGTTCGTGAATGCGCTGAAACTGCACAGTCACGTCGCCAACATCGGCGACGTGCGCTCGCTGGTGATTCATCCGGCTTCGACCACCCACGCCCAGCTAAGCCCCGCCGAGCAGTTGGCCACTGGGGTCAGCCCCGGGCTGGTGCGGCTGGCCGTCGGCATCGAGGGCATCGACGACATCCTGGCCGACCTGGAGCTCGGCTTCACGGCGGCCCGCAAGAGCAGTGATCCGCAGGCTGTGGCGGCCTTTTGAGGGCACCTGACATGACAATCTCCGACGTCGGAACCCAGACGCTGCCGGCCGAAGGCGAGGTCGGCTTGGTCGACATCGGCTCGTTGACCACCGAAAGCGGTGCCGTCATCGACGACGTCTGTATCGCCGTTCAGCGCTGGGGTGAGTTGTCGCCTGCGCGAGACAACGTGGTGGTGGTACTGCATGCGCTCACCGGTGACTCGCACATCACCGGGCCCGCCGGACCGGGGCATCCCACACCTGGCTGGTGGGACGGGATAGCTGGGCCGGGTGCGCCGATCGACACCAACCGCTGGTGCGCGGTAGCCACCAACGTGCTGGGTGGTTGCCGTGGCTCCACCGGTCCCAGCTCGCTTGCCCGCGACGGAAAGCCTTGGGGCTCAAGATTTCCGCTGATATCGGTACGCGACCAGGTGGCGGCGGATATCGCCGCACTGGCCGCCATGGGAATTACCAAGGTTGCCGCCGTCGTTGGAGGATCCATGGGCGGCGCGCGGGCGCTGGAATGGATCGTCGGCCACCCGGATCAGGTCCGGTCCGGGCTGTTGCTGGCGGTCGGTGCGCGCGCCACCGCCGACCAGATCGGCACCCAGACCACCCAGATCGCCGCCATCAAGACCGACCCGAACTGGCAGGGCGGCGATTACTACGAGACCGGGAGGGCACCGGACGCCGGTTTGACGGTCGCCCGCCGCTTCGCCCACCTGACCTACCGCGGCGAGGTCGAGCTCGACACCCGGTTTGCCAACGGCAGCCAGGGCAACGAGAACCCCGCGACGGGCGGCCGCTACGCGGTACAGAGTTACCTAGAGCACCAGGGTGACAAGCTGTTGGCCCGCTTCGACGCCGGCAGCTACGTGGTCTTGACCGAGGCGCTGAGCAGCCACGACGTGGGCCGGGGTCGCGGCGGGGTGGGTGCGGCGCTGCGCGGGTGCCCGGTACCGGTGGTGGTTGGTGGCATTACCTCGGATCGGCTCTACCCGCTGCGCTTGCAGCAGGAGCTAGCCGAGCTGCTGCCGGGCTGTACCGGGCTGCGGGTTGTCGACTCCATCTACGGGCATGACGGCTTCCTGGTGGAATCCGAGGCCGTCGGCACATTGATCCGTCAAACCCTCGAATTGGCCGATGCGGGTTTCCGGGAAGACGTGTGTTCGCGGTGACACCACTCATCAAGTCTCTCCACGACCGCTCGCTGTCGTTCGGCTCCGCGGCGGCCGCCTATGAGCGAGGACGCCCGTCGTACCCACCCGAGACAATCGACTGGCTGTTGCCGGCCGGAGCGCGCCAGGTGCTTGACCTGGGTGCGGGCACCGGCAAGCTGACCACCCGGCTGGTCGAACGCGGCTTGGACGTGGTGGCCGTCGACCCGATTCCCGAGATGCTGGATGTGCTGCACGCTTCGCTGCCAGACACTCGTGCGCTGCTAGGCACTGCGGAAGAGATTCCGTTGCAGGACAACAGCGTTGACGCCGTGCTGGTCGCTCAGGCGTGGCACTGGGTCAATCCCGCGCGAGCCATCCCCGAGGTGGCCCGGGTGCTGCGGCCGGGCGGGCGACTGGGCCTGGTGTGGAATACCCGCGACGAACGACTCGGCTGGGTGCGCGAGCTAGGTCAGATCATCGGACGCGACGGCGACCCGGTCCGTAACAAGGTGACGCTGCCGGCACCGTTCACCGATATGGCGCGCCATCAAGTCGAATGGACGAATTACCTTACGCCGCAAGCATTGATCGACTTAGTGGCGTCTCGCAGCTACTGCATCACCTCGCCGGCCGAGGTGCGCACCAGAACGCTCGACCAGGTACGTGAGCTGCTGGCCACCCATCCGGCGCTGGCGAATTCGGCTGGCCTGGCGTTGCCCTATGTCACCGTGTGTATTCGTGCGACGTTGGCCGCCTAGCGCGGGCTAGCTCGCCGCGTCTTCGTCGTCCCCATCGCGCAGCAGTTTTTCGGAGTGCCAGTACGTGTTGGTGCGGGGTTGGCGGTGGTCGAGGTGTGGGGGCGGGATCCATTCGGTGTCGCCGTGGGTGTTTTTTCGGGTGGTCCAGCCGCCGGGTTGCAGCAGGCGGTGTTGGGGGCCGCAGCCGAAGGTGAGGTTGTTGATGTCGGTACTGCGGCATTGGGCGTACTCGGTGACGTGATGGACTTCGCAGTAGTAGCCGGGCACCGTGCAGCCGGGCGCGGAGCAACCCCGTTCCTTGGCGTACAACACGATTCGCTGCCCGGGAGAGGCGAGTCGTTTGGTGTGGTAGAGCGCGAGCGCTTTGCCTTTGTCGAAGATGGCCAGATAGTGCCGGGCGTGGCGGGCTAGGCGGATAACATCACTCATGGGCAATAGGGTGCCGCCGCCGGTGAGGCCTTTGCCGGCGGCAGCCTCGAGCTCGGCCAGGGTGGTGGACACGATGATGGAGGCCGGTAGCCCATTGTGCTGGCCCAGCTTTCCCGAACACAGCAGGGCACGCAACGCCGCATTGAGTGCATCATGGTTGCGTTGGGCGGGGCTGCGGGTGTCTTTGTCGATGGCCTGTTGCGAAGGTGCGCCGTCCACACATGCGGTGTCATCGGTGGGGTTGCACATGCCCGGCGCGGCCAGTTTGGCCAGCACAGCCTCCAGCGTGGCGCGGGCCTCGGGGGTCAGCCAACCGCGCAGCGCCGTCATGCCGTCGGCTTGCTGGTTGCCTAAGGTTAAGCCGCGCCGCCGGGCCCGGTCGGTGTCGCTGTAGGTCCCGTCGGGATTGAGGCAGTCGGCGAGTTTATCGGCCAGCCCTGCCAGCTGTTCGGGCCGAAACTGGGTGCCTTTCTTGGCCAAATCAGTTTCGGCGTGTTCGCGGGTTGCCGTATCGACCCAGCCGGGCAACTCGTGGCAGAACTTCCGAATCACCGCCACCTGACCGGCGCCGAGCTTGCCCTGGCGTTGCGCTGCGGCGGTCGCGGCCAAGACGGGTGGCAACGGTTCACCGGTCAAGCCCCGACGCGGC